>NZ_NCTE01001177.1 GCF_002114215.1 Streptomyces sp. 13-12-16
GGCGCCGCCGGACGGGAGTCGTCGGTCGGCGCCGGCTCCGTCGTGGGCCCGGCCGCCAGGGCGGCGGCCACGACGACCGCCGCCGCGCCCACGGCCATCGCGCGGGACCGGACCCGCCTGTGCTGTGGGGCCATTGGCTGCTCCTCTTCTCATTCACGTCCGCCTTCTGCCTGAATTACCCGACCTTGACGAACAGTCATATGAATTCAGGCACAAGACATACGACGGTGCCAATGTCACTGCGGCTTTCGAGTGCCGGGCTCGCCCGTGCGGGTGAGCCTGCACCAGAAGAAAGTGAGTATTCGTGTCGCTGCTCGACACCCGTGTCCCCGCCGTACTGCTGCGGACCGACCGGAATCCCTTTCACCACGGAACACTGGGGGCCGTACGGTCGCTCGGCAGGGCGGGAGTGGAGGTGCACGTCGTCGCCGATTCCACGGGAAGTCCCGTTCGCCGCTCGCGTTATGTCCACCACATGCATTCCCCGCCGCCACCGGAGGCATCCGCGCGGCAGATCCTCGCCGTGCTGCGCCGGGTGGCCGGCCGGGTGGGGCGCCCGGCCGTACTGATCCCGCTGGACGACGCCACCGCGATCGCCGCGGGCAGGCTGCGGGACGACCTCGCGCCCTCCTACCTGCTGCCCGAGATGCCGGCCACGCTGCCCGAACGCGTCGCCGACAAGGCGGAACTGGCCGCCGTGTGCGCCGCCGCGGACGTTCCGCACCCGCTCACGCTCGTCCCGGACAGCCCGCGGCGGGCCGCCGACGACGCCCAGCGGCTCGGGCTGCCGCTGGTCGCGAAGTGGAG
>NZ_NCTE01001178.1 GCF_002114215.1 Streptomyces sp. 13-12-16
CGGGTGCCGGTCGCCGCGGCGGCGCTGGTGCGGGCGGGGGTGGATGCCTCTTTGCTCAAGGAGTTCGAGGGGGAGGTGTTGCTCGGGGGTGGGCGGCCGGTCGGGGAAGTGCGGGTCGTTCGTGCGCTGGAGTCTGTGACCTCACCGGCCTGGGTGTAGTTGTCCGCGCAGTTCCCCGCGCCCCTTCGGGGTGGTTGCGGATTCCTGTTGACCGCGGGCCGGTGGGGGCTTGTCGCGCAGTTCCCCGCGCCCCTTCGGGGGCGCTGCACTCACCCTCAGTTCGTTGGTACCGGACCCCATCTGAGGCGCAGGTACAGGGACACGCCCGCGGCGCCCAGGAGGGCGGCGCCGGCGATGGTCCAGGTGACCGGGCGGCCCGGGGCGTCGTGGCTCCGGGCCACGGGAGTCGTGACGGGCTCCGCCTCCGGGCCGGCCGGCGGGCCGGGGCGCAGGGCGTCCAGGGAGCCCACCGGGGTCACGTGCCCGGTCGCCTCGAAGCCCCAGTCCAGCAGCGTGCGGGCCTCCTCGTACACCGCGTGGCCGCCGCCCGACCGGGGGTTCATGACCGTCACCACGAGGGTGTGACCGTCCCGGCGCGCCGCGGCCACGAGGGTGTTGCCGGCGTCGCTGGTGTAGCCGTTCTTGATGCCGATCAGACCCTCGTAGGGTTCGACACCGTCCGCGCCGGTGAGCAGCCGGTTGGTGTTCACGATGCCGTACGAGCCGCCGTCGCGGGCCGGGAACGGCGCCTCGTGCCTGGCGCAGTACCGGGCGAACTCGTCGTTGCGCAGCCCCGCCCGGCCGAACACCGCCAGGTCGTACGCCGACGACACCTGACCGGGTGCGTCGTAGCCGTCGGGTGACATGACCCGGGTGTCGCGGGCGCCCAGCGCGCGGGCCTTGGCCTGCATCCGCTCGGCCGTGGCCCGCCAGCCCCCGCTGAGCGCGGCCAGCACGCGCACGGCGTCGTTGCCGGAGCTGAGGAAGACCCCGTTCCACAGGTCGGAGACCCGGTACGTACGGTTCTCCGCGACCCCGACGAGGCTGCTGCCGGGGCCGATGCCCGCCAGTTCCTCCTCGCCGACCCGGTGCCGGGTGCC
>NZ_NCTE01001179.1 GCF_002114215.1 Streptomyces sp. 13-12-16
CCCGCCAGTCGGCGAGCGTCTCCCGGGTGCTGATCCCCACGTAGCGCTCGTGCTCGGCCCAGGAGAAGTCCGGCACCCCGTACTCGGCGAGGGTCAGCCGGCCCGCCTCGTAGTAGTTCGGCTCGCTGTCCACGAGCGTTCCGTCGAGATCGAAGATGACCGAGAGGCCGTCGGGCGTGCTCATGGGGTCCAGGATGACAGGGCTCACTTCCGTGCCGTACGGCCGATCGACTCCACCAGCGGCAGCAGCCGGTGCGGGACGCGCTCGCGCAGCGCCACCTCGGTGCGGGTGCGGACCACGCCGGGCAGGCTGATCAGCTTCTGGACCACGTCCTCCAGGTGCGCGTTGTCGCGCGCCACCACCCGGGCCAGCAGATCGCCGCCGCCCGTGGTGGAGAACGCCTCGACGATCTCCGGTACGGCGGCCAGCGCGTCGCCCACCTCGTCCAGGTGCCCCTGGGTGACCTCGATGTGCACGAACGCGAGGACGGGATGGCCCAGCGCGGCGGGGGAGAGGGCGGGGCCGGTACCGGTGATCACACCCTCGCGCTCCATGCGGTCCAGGCGGGCCTGGAGGGTGCCGCGGGCGACCCCGAGGATGCGGGCGTACTCCCGCACGCTGGTGCGCGGCTGCTCCAGCAGCAGCCGCAGGATGCGGGTGTCGAGCTCGTCCACGGCCATGAGATCCGAAGTGTCCCCGTATCGGCCATTGGCACTTCGGCGGCCGTAGGAATGCCGCCGACACTGTACCAATGGCCCACTCCCACAGGAGTCGGTTGAGCCACTGGTGGAAGAGATGCTGATATGGAGGGGTCGATGGCGCTGCGGACCCCGCGGCGCCTTTTTCGTGCCACGGCGCACACCAACGAGTTCCCAGGGGGCGGTACGTGCTGAAAAAGGTGTTCATGGCTCCGGACCCGGGCCGGATCCGGCTGCGCTTCGCGGCGCGGGCCGTGCTCGGCATCGGGCTGGCCGTCGTCGTCTGCGGCCTGGCCGGGCACTCGCTCACCGGTGCCGTCACCGGCGGGCTCGCCGCCCTGCTCGCCCTGTTCACCGTCACCGACGCCACCGTCCGCGGGCAGGCCGTCACCACGGTGCTGCTGCCCGCCGTCGGCCTGCCGGTGCTCGCCGCCGCGGCCGTGCTGCACGACCACCCGGTCGCCCGCGACCTCACCTTCCTCGCCGTGGTCGGACTCGGGGTGTACGCGCGGCGCTGGGGCCCGCGCGGCCACAGCCTCGGCGTCTTCGCCTTCATGACCTACTTCGTGGCGCAGTTCCTGCACGCGAGGACCGCCCAGCTCCCCGAGCTGTACGCCTCCGTCCTGCTGTCCGTGCTCGCCGCGGCCACGGTGCGCTTCGGGCTGTGGTGCTACGAGCGCCGGCTGCCCCCGGCCGTCGTACCGGCGCCGCCCGCCGGCACCGGACTGGCCCGCGTGACCACCCGCCAGGCGGTCCAGGCGACCGCCGGCGCGGGCTTCGCCCTGGTCGTCGGCCAGCTGGTGTCCGGACAGCGCTGGTACTGGGCCGTCGGCGCCACCTGGTGGGTCTTCGTCAACACCACCTCGCGCGGCGAGACCCTGGTACGCGGCTTCCGGCGGGTGCTCGGCACCGTCATCGGCATCGGGCTCGCGCTCTTCGTCGCCGTCCCCGCGCACGGGGACGGGCCGCTGACCGCGCTGGTCGTCGCCGTCGCCGTCTTCGGCATCTTCTACACGGCCGCCGTGTCCTACACCTGGATGATGCTCTGGGTGACGGTGCTCGCCGCCATGCTCTACGGCCTGCTGGGCGTGCTCACCCCCGATCTGCTGGCACTCCGGCTCGTGGAGACCGCCGTCGGCGCGCTCGGCGCCGTGCTCGCGGTGGCGTTCGTCCTGCCCGTGACCACGCACAGCATCACCGACACCTGGATCCAGCGGGCCCTGCGCTGCGTCCACGCGTGCACCGCTCAGGCGGCCGCACGGCTGGCCGGGGCCGCGGACGCCGACCCGGCGCCGGTGGTGGCGGAGCTGGAGCAGCTGCTCGCCCGGGTGCGGCTCTCGGTCGCCCCGCTGGTGCATCCGCTGAACCCCATGCTCGGCCGCAAGCGGCGCGCCCGGCGGGTGCTCGCCCTGCTCGACGACTGCGCCCGGGAGATCCGCGGCCTCGTCGCCGTCGCCGCCGACCC
>NZ_NCTE01001180.1 GCF_002114215.1 Streptomyces sp. 13-12-16
CGCCACCGGGCGCGTCCACGCGCGGCGGCGGGCGACCCCGCGGTGTCCCGGCTTCGCGCTCGGCAGCGGTCCGGCCCCGGGCGTCCGGGGCGGCACCGGCGAGGACGGGCGCGAGGCACCGCTCCGTCGGACCACGCACGATTCGAGAAGGAGGAACAGCACCCCATGACCGTTGTGAGGAGCACCCTGCCCGACGAGGCCCGCCGGGTTTCCTGCGAGGCCCTCCAGGACACCCTGGTGGACCTGCTCGGGCTGTCGCTGATCGGGAAGCAGGCGCACTGGAACGTCGTGGGTCCGCGGTTCCGTTCCATCCACCTCCAGCTCGACGAGGTGGTCTCCGCCGCGCGCACCCACGCCGACACGGTGGCGGAACGGGCCGCGGCGCTCGGTGTGCCGCCGGACGGCCGCCCGGAGACCATCGCCAAGGTCTTCTCGCTGCCGGCCCCGAAGGAGGGCTGGCTGCGCGACTCCCAGGCCGTGGAGGTGATGACGGAGGCGCTCGGCGCGGCCGTCACGCGCCTGCGCGAGCGCATCGACGCCACCGAGAAGGCGGACCTGGTCACCCAGGACCTGCTGATCTCGGTCACCGCGGAACTGGAGAAGCAGCGCTGGATGTTCGAGGCGGAGAACTTCCCCGGCGAGTCCTGACCGTCACGGCGCCGAAGCACACACACGTAAGGGGCACATCATGAGCGACGCCCTCGAGATGGACGCGCTGTGGGACGACTTCCACCGCGTGGTGAACATGACCTCGGCGGAACTGGCGGCCTGGCTGCGGGTGAGTGACGCCGACGAGACGACCGAGCCGCTGCCGGACCGGGCGGGCAGCGAGACGGGACAGCACGTCCTCGCCATCCTGCAGAAACGCCGCACCGACCTCACCGAGGACGATCTGCGGGTGATGGAGGAGGTCGTGGACACCGTCACGGCGCAGACGGACCTGGAGAACGAGCCCGTGGCCGAGGACACGCCCCGCCGGCACCGCCTGATGACGCTGGGCCACGACC
>NZ_NCTE01001181.1 GCF_002114215.1 Streptomyces sp. 13-12-16
CGTCGGGCTCCGCCCGCGCCGTCCCCGTCCCTTCCGCCGCTTCCGTGACCTCGGCGGGGGCCGGGGCTTCCTCGGCGACCGGTGCGGCCGAGGCCGCCGCCGCGCGGTGCAGGCAGTCGGGGGCCAGCAGGCATCCGCAGTGGATCGCGTCCGCGCCGGTCACCGTCCCGCCGGGCGCCCGCAGGACGACGTCGGTCTCGTCGTCGACGGCGATCCGCACGGTGTCGCCCTCCCGGACGACCGGACGCGCCAGGAGCTTGGTCACGCCCGCGTCCAGCCGCTTGCGGAGCCGGGGCGAGAGCGCCGCGACGAGTTCGGCGGTGACGGACGGGACGACCGGAGGCAGGTCCGGGCTCATGCGATCTTCTCCCCTACCCAGCGGGCGAGTTCGAGCGGGCTGAGGGCGGCGACGGGCATGCCCGCGGCGACGAGCCGGCCGGCGACCCCCGTGGAGTAGCGGGGCCGGCCCGTGTCGTCTAGGCTCGCGCAGCCCAGGACGTGGCAGCCGGCACCGACCAGTGCGCGGACCTCGGTGAGCAGACCGCCCAGCGGGTATCCCTCCTCGAAGTCGCTGACGACCACGACGAGGGTGCGCGACGGTACGGTGACGAGCTCGCGCGCGTGCCGCAGCCCCGCGGCGATGTGGGTGCCGCCGCCCACACTGACCTCCAGCAGCAGCGACAGCGGGTCGTCCACGTGCCCGGTGAGGTCGATGACCTCCGTGGAGAACGCCAGGAAGTGGGTGGAGAGGGTCGGCACCCCCGCCAGGACGGAGGCGGTCAGCGCGGCCCACACCGTGGACGCCTCCATGGACCCCGACACGTCCGTGACCAGGATCAGCCGCCAGTCGGCGGCCCGGCGCGCCCGGGTGCGG
>NZ_NCTE01000121.1 GCF_002114215.1 Streptomyces sp. 13-12-16
CGCCGCGTCCGGCGACGCGGCCCGCGCGAGGAGGTCCGCGACCTCCGGCCCGGTCGGCATGGCGGACGAACAGGCGAGGCGCGAGGCGACGAGGGCACCGGCGGCGTTGGCGTGGCGCATGGTCCGCTCCAGGTCCCAGCCGGAGAGCAGACCGTGGCAGAGCGAGCCGCCGAAGGCGTCGCCCGCGCCGAGGCCGTTGACCACCTCGACCGGCACCGGGGGCACCTCGGCCCGGGTGCCGTCGCGGTGCACGGCGAGCACGCCCCTCGGGCCCTGCTTGACCACGGCCAGCTCCACCCCGGCTTCCAGCAGCGCCCCGGCGCAGGCCGCGGGCTCGCGCACACCGGTGGCGACCTCGCACTCGTCGAGGTTGCCGACCGCGACCGTGGCGTGCCGCAGCGCCTCGCGGTAGTACGGGCGTGCCTGCTCCGGGTCCCGCCAGAACGCGGGGCGCCAGTCCAGGTCGAAGACGGTGGTCGTGGCCCGGTCGCGGGCCTCCAGCGCGGCGAGGGTGGCCGAGCGGCTCGGTTCCTCGCTCAGACCGGTGCCGGTGACCCAGAGGACGCCGGCCGCGCGTACGGCGGTCAGGTCCAGTTCGTCGGCGTGGATCTCCAGGTCGGGGGCCTTGGGGCGGCGGTAGAAGTGGAGCGGGAAGTCGTCCGGCGGGAAGATCTCGCAGAAGGTGAGGGGGGTGGGGTACGCGGCGACCGGGGAGACCCAGCGGTCGTCCACGCCGAACTCCTTCAGCGCCTCGTGCAGAAACGTGCCGAAAGGGTCGTCACCGGTACGGGTGATCACCGCCGCGGAACGGCCCATCCGGGCGGCCGCCACCGCGACATTCGCGGCCGATCCGCCCAGGAATTTCCCGAACGTCTCCACCCGCGCCAGCGGAACGCCGGTCTCCAGTGGATAAAGATCGACCCCGATGCGACCCATGGTGATCAAGTCGAAATACTGTGGTGAGCCGGCCATTGAGCGACGCTCCTCGAGCTGCTGGGGATGCGGGTCCCGGGGCGCCCTGCCACGGTGGGGGCGTGGATTCCAGGGACCTGCCGCCTCACAGGTGTAGGTCTCGAAGGGCATCGATGTCAATAGTTTGTACTTACATTCGGACTAGTAAGTGAAATGATGTCTTAACAAAGTATTGACAGCGGGCGTTTCTGGGGATTGGATCGCGTCCCAGCACGACAGCCGTGTTCCACGGCACACCCCCGGACTCCCGAGGCTCCGGGCACCGGATCCTCGGACTCCCGCCCTTTCCCCGCGTAGCACAGTGAGGTGCAGGACAGATGGACCGCTCTTCTCACACCCGCCCCCGCAGAATCGCGTTCGTCGCGGTCGCGGCGGCAGCCGCCCTGACCCTCGCCGGCTGCTCCAGCGGTTCCGGGGGCAAGGAGTCCGAGGAGGGCGGAGCCGACGCCTCCGCGGGCAAGGCGTCGACGCCCCGCATGAAGGTCGCCCTGGTCACCCACCAGGCGCCCGGTGACACCTTCTGGGACATCGTCCGCAAGGGCGCCGAGGCCGCCGCCGCCAAGGACAACGTCGACCTCGTCTACAGCAACGACCCGAACGCCGGCACCCAGGCCACCCTGGTGCAGAACGCGATCGACCAGAAGGTCGACGGCATCGCGGTCACCCTCGCCAAGCCGGACGCCCTGAAGGCCGTCATAGCCAAGGCGAACGCGGCCGGCATCCCCGTCGTCGGCCTCAACTCCGGGCTGAGCGACTGGAAGGACCTCGGTCTGCTCGAGTTCTTCGGCCAGGACGAGTCGGTGGCGGGCGAGGCGTTCGGCAAGAAGCTGAACGAGGTCGGCGCGAAGAACGCCGTCTGCGTCGTCCACGAGCAGGGCAACGTCGGCCTGACCCAGCGGTGCGACGGGGTGAAGAAGACCTTCGAGGGCGAGACCCAGATCCTCAACGTCAACGGCACCGACATGCCGTCGGTGAAGTCGACGATCACCGCCAAGCTGAAGCAGGACTCCTCCATCGACTACGTCGTCACCCTCGGCGCGCCCTTCGCGCCGACCGCGGTGCAGTCGGTGGGCGACGCGGGCAGCGAGGCGAAGGTCGCCACCTTCGACCTCAACAAGGAGCTGACCAAGGCGATCGAGGCCGGCGACATCGAGTTCGCCGTGGACCAGCAGCCCTACCTCCAGGGCTACCTCGCCATCGACGGCCTGTGGCTCTACGAGAACAACGGCAACTACAGCGGCGGCGGTGAGCAGCCGGTGCTGACCGGCCCGGCGTTCGTCGACAAGTCCAACGTCGACGCGGTCTCCGAGTACGCCGCGAAGGGCACTCGGTGATGACCATGGCCCAACAGGCTGAGCCGGCGGTGAACCCACCGCCGGCCCCCGGCCCGAAACAGAGCGACGGCCGCACCGTGCGGCGTCCGCTCGCGCTGCGGCTCCTCGCCCGTCCCGAGGTCGGCGTGTTCCTCGGCGCCGTGGCCGTCATGGTGTTCTTCCTGTTCGCCGCTCCGCCGGTGCGGGACGGCGGCTCCATGGCGAACATCCTGTACCAGTCGTCGGTCATCGGGATCATGGCGCTGCCCGTGGCCCTGCTGATGATCGGCGGCGAGTTCGACCTCTCGGCCGGCGTCGCCGTCGTGACCTCGGCGCTGACCGCGAGCATGCTCAGCTACCAGCTCACCCTGAACGTGTGGACGGGCGTGATCGTCGCCCTGGCGGTCTCCCTGGGCATCGGCGCGTTCAACGGCTGGATGCTGGTCAGGACCGGGCTGCCCAGCTTCCTGGTCACCCTCGGCACCTTCCTGATCCTGCAGGGCGTGAACCTGGCGGTGACCAAGCTGGTCACCGGCAACGTCGCCACCGACAGCGTCGGCGACATGGACGGCTTCGACCAGGCCAAGGCCCTCTTCGCCTCCAGCTTCGACGTCGCGGGCGTCCAGGTGAAGATCACCGTGGTGTGGTGGCTCGTCTTCGCCGCCCTCGCCACCTGGGTGCTGCTGCGCACCAAGTACGGCAACTGGGTCTTCGCCGTCGGCGGCAACAAGGAGAGCGCCCGCGCGGTCGGCGTCCCCGTCACCTTCACCAAGATCTCCCTGTTCATGCTGGTCGGCTTCGGCGCCTGGTTCGTCGGCATGCACAACCTGTTCTCCTTCAACACCGTGCAGTCCGGCGAGGGCGTGGGCCAGGAGCTCATCTACATCGCCGCGGCGGTCATCGGCGGCTGTCTGCTGACCGGCGGCGCCGGCAGCGCGATCGGCCCGGTCTTCGGCGCCTTCATGTTCGGCATGGTGCAGCAGGGCATCGTCTACGCCGGCTGGAACCCCGACTGGTTCAAGGCCTTCCTCGGCGTGATGCTGCTCGGCGCCGTCCTCATCAATCTGTGGGTCCAGCGCCAGGCGACCCGGAGGTGACCGCAATGACCGACAAGACCCCCGGCACCCACGGCTCCGTCCGCGAGGACACCGCACCCGACGGCGGCCGGCCCCTGGTCGAACTCCGCGCCGCCGGCAAGTCCTACGGCAACATCCGCGCCCTGCACGGCGTCGACCTCACCGTCCACCCCGCCAGGGTGACCTGCGTCCTCGGCGACAACGGCGCCGGCAAGTCCACCCTCATCAAGATCATCTCGGGGCTGCACCAGCACACCGAGGGCGAGTTCCTCGTCGACGGCGAGCCGGTGCGCTTCTCCACCCCGCGCGAGGCCCTCGACAAGGGCATCGCCACCGTCTACCAGGACCTCGCGGTCGTCCCGCTGATGCCGGTGTGGCGGAACTTCTTCCTCGGCTCCGAGATGACCAAGGGCCCCTGGCCCGTCCGCCGCCTCGACATCGACCGGATGAAGAGGACGGCCGACGAGGAACTGCGCAACATGGGCATCGTCCTGGACGACCTGGAGCAGCCCATCGGCACCCTCTCCGGCGGCCAGCGCCAGTGCGTCGCCATCGCCCGCGCGGTCTACTTCGGCGCCCGCGTCCTCATCCTCGACGAGCCGACCGCCGCCCTCGGCGTCAAGCAGTCCGGCGTCGTCCTGAAGTACATCGCGATGGCCCGCGACCGCGGCCTCGGCGTCATCTTCATCACCCACAACCCGCACCACGCCTACATGGTCGGCGACCACTTCAGCGTGCTGCGCCTGGGCACCATGGAACTGTCCGCCCCCCGCAGCGAGGTCGGCCTCGAGGAACTGACCAACCACATGGCAGGCGGCGCCGAACTGGCCGCGCTCAAGCACGAGCTGGCGCAGGTCGGCGGCGTCGACACCGAGGAACTCCCCGAGGAGAACGACCTCCAGGCCCCCGCAGCCGCAACTCCGGAAGGAAAGTCCTGACATGGCAGTCGCGCTCGACCGCATCCGGGTCGGCTCCGCCCCCGACTCCTGGGGCGTCTGGTTCCCCGACGACCCGCAGCAGGTGCCCTGGCAGCGCTTCCTCGACGAGGTCGCCGAGGCCGGCTACTCCTGGATCGAACTCGGCCCCTACGGCTACCTCCCCACCGACCCGGCCCGCCTCGGCGACGAGGTGAAGAAGCGCGGCCTCAAGGTCTCCGCCGGCACCATCTTCTGCGGACTGCACCGCGGCCCGTCCGAATGGGACACCACCTGGGAGCAGGTCGGCCGGGTCGCCGCGCTCACCCGCGACATGGGCGCGAAGCACCTCGTCGTCATCCCGTCCTTCTGGCGCGACGACAAGACCGCCGAGATCCTCGAAGCCCCGGAGCTCACCACCGAACAGTGGGGCCACCTCACCAAGGGCATGGAACGCCTCGGCCGCGAGGTGCGGGACACGTACGGCCTGGACATCGTCGTCCACCCGCACGCCGACACCCACATCGACACCGAGGAGCACGTCGAGCGCTTCCTCGACTCGACCGACTCCGGCCTGGTCAACCTCTGCCTGGACACCGGCCACTACGCCTACTGCGGCGGTGACAGCGTCAAGCTGATCGAGACCTACGGCGAGCGCATCGGCTACCTCCACCTCAAGCAGGTCGACCCGGAGATCCTCGCCGACGTCGTCAAGAACGAGGTCCCGTTCGGGCCGGCCGTGCAGCGCGGGGTGATGTGCGAACCGCCCGCCGGCGTCCCCGAGCTGGGCCCGGTCCTCACGGCCGCGCAGAAACTGGGCGTGGACCTGTTCGCGATCGTCGAGCAGGACATGTACCCCTGCGAGCCGGACAAGCCGCTGCCGATCGCCGTACGGACCCGCAAGTTCCTCCGCTCCTGCGGGGCCTGACGAGCCCGACGAAGGGGAGGCGAGAGCCATGAACCGGCGCGAGCCACTGCGCGTCGCCGTCATCGGCGCCGGCCGGATGGGCGCCGACCACGTACGCCGTATCGACCGGGTCGTCAGCGGCGCGCGGGTCACCGCCGTCGTGGACATCGACGCCGAACGGGCCGAGGCCGTCGCCGCGGGCGTCGACGGCTGCACCGCCCACACCGACCCGGCCGCCGCGATGGCGGCCGACGTCGACGCCGTACTCATCGCCTCCTCCGGGCCGGCCCACGAGGCCGCCCTGCTCACCGCGTTCGCACACGACCTGCCCGTCCTGTGCGAGAAGCCGCTCACCCCCGACGCGGCCTCCGCCCTGCGCGTCATGGAGGCCGAACAGGCCCTCGGCCACCGCAGGGTCCAGGTCGGCTTCATGCGCCGCTACGACACCGAGTACGTGCGCCTGAAGGCCCTGCTGGAGACCGGGCGACTGGGCCGCCCGCTGATGCTGCACAACCGCCACCGCAACGTGGCCGGCCCGCCCTTCTTCACCAGTGCGATGCTCATCACCGACTCCGTGGCCCACGAGGTGGACGCCACCCGCTGGCTCCTCGGCCACGAGATCACCGCCGTCACGGTCCTGAGCCCCACCCCTTCCTCCGGCGCCCCCGAGGGACTGCGCGACCCGCAGTTCGTCGTCCTGGAGACCGACGGGGGCGCGCTCAGCGACGTCGAGATCTTCGTCAACTGCGGCTTCGGTTACCAGGTGCAGGCCGAGGTGGTCTGCGAACGCGGCACCGCCCGCATCGGCGACGGCCACGCCCTGGTCACCAGCACGGCCGGCCGCTGGGGCGGCACCATCGCCCAGGACTGGACCGAACGCTTCGCCCAGGCCTACGACGACGAGATCCAGACCTGGGTCGACACCACACGGCGCGGCGAGGTCACCGGCCCCGGCACATGGGACGGCTACGCCGCGGCGGCCGTGTGCGAGGCGGGGGTGCGGGCGCTGGAGGAGGGCGGCCGGGTGGAGGTCGACCTGGTGGAGAAGCCCGCGCTGTACCGGTAGGTGCCGTGGGCGGTCGTTCCGCTCGGCGGAACGACCGCCCCGGCCAGGTGGCCGTCAGACCGTGCTACGAGGCCGCGGGGCGAGCCCCGCGGCCTCGTAGCACGCGTCGATCAACCGCATGGTCGTCACCGCGTCGTCCGCGTCCAGGGGGAGCGCCGTACCGGCGCGCACCCGGGCGGCGAACGCCTCCAGCTGGTACGTGTACGACGACCGCGTGCCGAGGCGTTCCGTGCGTTCGCCGTCCGGAGTGCGGACGACGATGCGGTCGTCCATCTGCGGGAGCACGAAGTTCGGGGCCGTCGCCTCGCCCCGGCTGCCGACGAGACGGATGCTCATCTCCAGCCGGCCGTACGCCATGTGGCAGCGGGCGCCGCCCGTCGCGCCGGACGGGAACTCCAGGTCGGCGTCCAGCCACTCGTCCACGCCGGGCGCGCCCTCCCGCTCACCGGCCCGCGCGGACAGCGGGCGCGGTGCGCCTCCCGCCCAGGGGGCCAGCACGCGCAGCGCGTGCAGGCTGTAGCAGCCCAGGTCCATCAGGGCACCGCCGGCCAGCGGCAGCGACCATCGGGGGTCGCCGGCCTCCGGCGCGGGGATCGCCACCATGGCCTCCGCATGACGGAGTTCGCCCAGCTCACCGGAGGCCAGCAGCTCGTGCAGACGCAGGGTGAGCGGGTGGAAGAGGTAGTGGAACGCCTCCATGAAGACCGTGCCGGACTTCGCCGCCGCCTCCCGCACCTCCTCCGCCTCCGCCGCGTTGCTCGCCGACGGCTTCTCGCTCAGGACGTGCTTGCCGGCCCTCAGCGCCGCCAGGTTCCACGGGCCGTGCAGGCCGTTGGCGAGCGGGTTGTAGACGACGTCGACCTCGGGGTCGGCCAGCAGCTCGGCGTACGAGCCGAGGGTCCGCTCCACGCCGTGGGCCGCGGCGAACGCCTCGGCGCGGGCACGGTCGCGGGCGGCCACCGCGACCAGGCGGTGGCCACCCGCCCGGGCCGGGGCGACGAGGGAGCGCTCGGTGATCCGCGCGGCTCCCAGGATTCCGATGCGCAGGGGTTCCCGGCCGGACTCGCTCATGCCTGCCGTACCTCCTCGACGGTGACGGGACGGTGCTCGTGCAGCGACAGTGTGCACGCCTCGGCGACCCAGCCCGCCTCCAGGGCGTCCGCGACCGTGCACGGCGAGGGGCGGGTACCGGCCACGACCTCGGTGAACACGGCGAGTTCGGTGCGGTAGGCGGCCGTGAACCGGTCCATGAAGAAGTCGTGGGGGGTACCGGCCGGGAAGGTCACGCCCGGTTCCACCGACCGCAGCGGCAGCTTGTCCTCCAGCCCCACCGCGATCGAGTCGGCGAAGCCGTGGAGCTCCATGCGGACGTCGTAACCGCGGGCGTTGTGGCGGCTGTTGGAGACCACCGCGAGGGTGCCGTCGTCCAGCGTGAGGACCGCGCCGGTCGTGTCGGCGTCGCCCGCCTCCCTGATGTAGTCGGCGCCCCGGTTGCCGCCGGCCGCGTACACCTCGGTCACCTCGCGGCCGGTCACCCAGCGGATGACGTCGAAGTCGTGCACCGAGCAGTCCCGGAAGATGCCCCCGGACGCGGCGATGTACGCGGCCGGCGGCGGCGCCGGGTCCAGCGTGGTCGAGCGCACGGTGTGCAGCCTGCCCAGTTCCCCGGAGCGTACGGCGGCCCGCGCGGCGGCGAAGCCGGCGTCGAAGCGGCGGTTGAAGCCGATCTGGACCGGCACGTCACGGTCCTGGACCGCCTTCAGTACCGCCACCCCCTCGGCCATCGTGCGGGCCACCGGCTTCTCGCAGAAGACGGGCACGCCCGCCTCCACACAGGCGAGGATCAGCGCGGGGTGGGCGTCGGTCGCGGCGGCGACGACCACGCCGTCCACCCCGGCCGCGAGCAGGGCCTCGGGGGAGTCCGCGACCTCGGCGTCGAACCGTTCGGCGGCGGCCTTCGCGGCGTCCGTGAACGGGTCGGAGACGACGAGGGACTCGACGGCGCCGAGCCCGGAGAGGGTCTCGGCGTGGAAGGCGCCGATGCGGCCGAGGCCGAGGATTCCGATGCGCATGGGGGCGGTGCTCCTTGCTTGCGGGTGCGTACGAGCGGGGCGTGCGGGGAGGTCAGTCGAGGCCGCCGAGGACGTTCTGGTCCCAGTCGATCACGGAGCCGGTGACCACCCCGGAACGGTCGGAGAGCAGCAGGACCACGAAGTCGGCGATCTCGTCCGGTTGGCCGAGCCTGCCCATCGGCAGCCGTGCGGCGGCCTGTTCGCGCCAGTCGTCCCCGGCGCCGTGGAAGGCGCGCTGGGTGGCGTCCTCGCCCTCGGTGGCGGTCCAGCCGATGTTCAGGCCGTTGATCCGGATCCGGTCCCAGCGGTGGGCGTGCGCCGCGTTCCGGGTGAGGCCGATCAGCCCCGCCTTCGCGGCGACGTACGGCGCCAGGAACGGCTGCCCGCCGTGCGCGGAGGAGGTGATGACGTTGACGACCGTGCCGGGTGCCGCGCGCCGCACCATGTCGGCGACGGCGGCCTGCATGGCGAAGAACGGTGCCCTGAGGTTGACCGCGATGTGCTGGTCGAACAGTTCGGGCGTGGTGTCGAGCAGCGTCCCGCGCGAGGTCAGGCCGGCGGAGTTCACCAGGCAGTCGATGCGCCCGTACGCCTCCACCACCCGCGCGACGCACGCCTTGGCCTGCCCGGCGTCCGCCAGGTCGGCCCGTAGGAACATCGCCTTGCCGCCCGCGGCGGCCAGTTCGGCCACCAGCGCCTCACCCGGCTCCGGCCGCCGCCCGCTCACGGCCACGACCGCCCCCTCGCGGACCGCGGCCCGCGCGACGGCC
>NZ_NCTE01001182.1:0-5084 GCF_002114215.1 Streptomyces sp. 13-12-16
AGCGGTGCTGCCGGGCTGCGAGTGCGCGTCCGTGCCGGTGGCGGGCGCGCTGGTGCGCAGGGGAGTGGCGCCGGCGGCCGCCCTGGCGTTCCTGCTCTCCGCCCCCGCGGTCAACCCGATCGTGCTGACGGCGACGGCGGTCGCCTTCCCCGGCGACCCCGAGATGGTGGCGGCCCGTTTCGTCGCGAGCCTGCTGGTGGCGTGCGCGATGGGCTGGCTGTGGCAGCGCCTCGGCCGCACCGACTGGCTGCGCCCGCCCTCCCGTCCGTCGCACGACGAACGGAGCAGGGGCGCGGCGTTCTGGGGCTCGGTACGGCACGACGTGACGCACGCGGGCGGCTACCTGGTGGTCGGCGCGATGGCGGCGGCCACGCTGAAGGCGGTGGTCCCGGCGGAGTGGCTGAGCGCGGCGGCCGGCAACCCGGTGCTGTCGGTCCTGGCCCTGGCCGTCCTGGCGGTGCTGTTGTCGATCTGCTCGGAGGCGGACGCGTTCGTGGCGGCGTCGCTCACCCAGTTCTCGCTGACGGCCCGGCTCGCCTTCCTGGTCGTGGGGCCGATGGTCGACCTGAAGCTCTTCGCCATGCAGGCGGGCACGTTCGGCCGTGCCTTCGCCCTGCGCTTCGCCCCCGCGACCTTCGCCCTGGCGGTGGTCGTCTCGGCCCTGACGGGGGCGGTGCTGCTGTGAAGCCCGAGAAGTCGAACCCGAACCACCAGGCCCAGGCGGCCCTGCTGTTCCTCCTCGGCGCGACCGTGCTGCACGCCGGTCTGACCGACCTGCACCTGCGGTACGTCAAGGCGGGCCTGCGCCCGCTGCTCCTGCTGTCGGGCGCGGCACTGATCGCGACGGCGGCGGCGACGGCCTGGTACGAGTGGCGTCGCGGGCCGCGCTCGGAGGAGGCGCACCGGGAACCCCGTGTCTCCTGGCTCCTGACCCTCCCCCTCTTCGCCCTGATCCTGGTCGCCCCGCCCGCCCTCGGCTCCTACAGCGCCACCCACACCGGTACGGCCCTGTGGGAACCCCTCGGCTACCCGGAGCTGTCCGAGCGGGGACCGCTGCGTCTCGGCGTCGGGGAGTACGCGGCCCGCGCGGTCTACGACCACGGCCGCCACCTGCGCGGCCGCTCGATCTCGGTCACCGGTTTCGTGGCCCTGGACGGCACCGGCGCCCCGTACCTGGTCCGCATGGGCCTCAACTGCTGTGCCGCCGACGCCCAGCCGGTCAAGATCGCCCTCACCGGCAGGATCCCCCCGGTCCTGCAGCCGGACACCTGGCTGGAGGTCACCGGCCGCTACACCCCGCGCCGTACGAAGGACCCCGTCAACGACGGCCCCGTCCCGTACTTCGAGGTCACCCGCGCCGTACCGGTCCCGGTCCCGCAGGACCCGTACGAGGAGGCGTGGAGCGACTAGGACGGCGGCCGGCCGGGACCGCGGCCGTCTAGGACTGGTACGGCTGCTGCTGCGACTGCTGCCCGTAGCCCTGTCCGCCGCCGATCGCCTGCGCCTGGAGCTGCTCGGCCTGCTCCTTGGTCACCTTCTGCTCCGCGCCGCAGAAGGTGCACTGCGTGGCGTACTTCGTCGAGACCGGGAACAGCGGGACGAAGAACAGGGTGAACTTGGTGACCCGCTTCCTGAGCGTGTGCGCGGCGGGGTTCCCGCACTGCGCGCACACCAGGGTCAGTATCGCGAGCTGGTACAGGTACCCCTTGGTGCCAAAAATGATCATGTCGTCGATCCTTCCCGGGCCTCGGCCCCCCGAACCACCACACCAGACGGTGACCGCGGTCGGCAACGTGACCGGCCACAACACTGCCGCACCCTGCACAAGCGTGCCGGCCCCCGGCACCGGCACGCTGTCCCCATGACCGAAGCCGGTGGTGACGAGGGTGTCGTCACGTAGGCGTCCCGCCCGACCTCCCGGAGAGAAGAGGCAACCGTGCAGATCACCGTCTCCACCGTGTCACTCACCGTCGACGACGTGAACGCCTCGCGGAAGTTCTTCACCACCCACCTCGGCTACAAGGCGATCGCCGCCGCCGACGGATTCGCCTCACTGACCCGGGGCGACGCGGCCGTCGACCTCGTCCTGCTGCGCCGGGGCACCGAGGTCCTGCCCGCCGGCCGGTGCGACCGGCACGCCGCCGGAGTCGTCCTGGCCTTCACGGTCACCGGCATCGAGGGCGAGGAACGGAGGCTGCGGGAGCAGGGGGTGGCCATCACCATGCCGCTGCGCAAGGAGCCGTGGGGCGAGCGGCTCTTCCAGGTCACCGACCCCAACGGGATCGTCGTCCGGTTCGTCGAGTGGGCGGCCCCCGACGAGGTGGGGGAGGACACGGACACCTAGGGTGGACGCCGTACACCGGGGCCGGCCCGTAAGGGTCCGCGCCGGTCCGTACCGGTCGGCACGAGAGGGGATGGTGGAGATCACCGGGCAGGCCGACGCCGTCCACCGGACCCGCACCCCCCTGAGCAGGGCGCGGGTGCTGTCCGCCGCCGTCGCCCTGGCCGACGAGGGCGGGGTCGACGCGCTCAGCATGCGGAAGCTGGCGCAGGTGCTCGGCGTCGTACCCATGGCGCTGTACAAGCACGTGGCCAACAAGAACGAGCTGCTGGACGGCATGATCGACGTCCTCGTCGGTGAGATCGACCCACCGGTCACGGACACCGACTGGAAGACCGCCGTCCGGCTGCGGGTGCTCTCCGCCCGCCGCATGCTGCTGCGTCACCCGTGGGCGTCCGGGGTCATCGAGGCGCGGCTGAAGGCGCGGGCCGCGCCGACCCCCGTGGTGATGGCGTACCTGGACTCGATGATCGGGATCTTCCGGTCCGGGGGCTTCCCGCTCGACCTGGTCCATCACGCGATGCACGTCATGGGCAGCCGGCTGCTGGGCTTCTCCCAGGAGCTGTTCGAGGACGGCGCCGGCCGGGAGCCGGACCCGGACGCGCTGCCGCCCGAGGAGATGGCCGCGCGCTACCCCCACATCACCGAACTGGCCATGGCGGTCACCCACGACGAGGGGTCCGTCGTCGGCTCGGGCTGCGACGACCAGTACGAGTTCGAGTTCGCCCTGGACCTGACGCTGGACGGTCTGGCCCGGCTGCTGCCCTGACGTCCTTCCCGGCCCTTGCCAGGTGTACGGCGTACACCCATGATGGTCGGTGTACGCCGTACACCCGTGAGGGGGGATCCGGATGAAGGCGATCGTCCAGGACCGCTTCGGCCCGCCGGACGTCCTGAGAGTGGCGGACGTCGACCGCCCCGAGCCGGGGGCCGGCCAGGTGCTGGTGCGGGTGCACGCCGCCGCGCTCAATCCGTACGACTGGCACATGCTGCGCGGCGACCCGTACGCGGCCCGGCTGACCGGGGGCATGGGACTGACCCGGCCGAAGGCGCGGGTGGCCGGGATCGACGCGGCCGGACGCGTCGAGGCGGTCGGCACCGGCGTGCGGGGGCTGAGGCCCGGCGACGAGGTGCTGGGCTTCTGCCCGGGCGCCTTCGCCGAGTACGCGTGCACCACCGAGGACCTCCTGGTCCCCAAGCCCGCGGAGCTGACCTTCGAGCAGGCCGCGGCCGTCCCGGTGGGGGCCGTGACGGCCCTGCGCGGCATCCGGACCGTGGGGCGGGTGCGGGCGGGGCAGCGGGTGCTGGTCAACGGGGCCGGCGGCGGCGTGGGCACGTTCGCCGTGCAGATCGCCGCGTCCCTCGGCGCCGAGGTCACCGGCGTGTGCAGCGCCCGCAACGCCGACCTGGTGCGCTCACTGGGCGCCGGGCACGTCATCGACTACGCGCGCGAGGACTTCACCGACGGCCGCGCGCGCTACGACGTCGTCCTGGACAACGTGGGCAACCACCCGCTGGGCCGGCTGCGCCGGGCGCTCACCCCGACGGGGACCCTGGTGGGCAACGGCGGCGGCTCACCCGGCCGTGTGTTCGGCGCGATGGGGGCCATGCTGAGACTCCTCGCGGCCGACGCGGTCGCCCGGCAGCGACTCCGGGTGATCCTCCCGGCGGTCCCGGCCGGGCCGGCCCACGAGGACCTGCTCGCCGTCACCGCGCTCATCGGGGCCGGCCGCCTCACACCGGTGGTCGACCGGACGTACCCGCTGGCCGAGACGGCCGAGGGGGTGCGCCACGTGGAGGGGGGCCACGCCCGCGGCAAGGCCGTCGTCACCGTTCCCTGAGGGCCGGGTTCCGACGTCCGGGAGGAGGCCGGAGCCCGTGGCGGAAATCTTCACGGAAGCGGTGTTCGTGGCGGAAAGGCGTGTTCCGCCGAAGCGGTCATGGCGGAGTGGCCGGTCAATAGGGTCCGAGTGTGCCTGCTGATGAAACTTCCGTTCGCTCTTCCGTGCCGGGGCCGGTCCGGGCGTGGCGCGGTGAGCAGGAGCCGGACCCCGGATCGCCGCAGCGGCGCGTGGTGCTCGCGGCGCTGCTGCCGGCCCGGGGGCGCCCGGCCGCCCTCGGCGAACTCATCCGTGCCCACCTGCTCACGGAACACTTCCCGGGCCGAGGCGTCGCGGGGCCGTCCGGCGCGGCCTCCGCCGCCCCGGTATTTTCTGATTGGCGACGGTGTGGGCGTATTTTTCCGTCGGTGTGAACCAATGCGTGCCCGGACTCGTTGGATCCTTCGGATTCCGTCGAGCCCGTCGGACGCCGCAGCGGGCCGTCCGGTCACTTCGGTTCAGGTGAGAGGAAGGAGGCGGGCGCCCATGGGAGCGGGTACGGAAGGTGCCGTCGGCGGTCCCGGTGTCCCCCTGCCCCCGCTGCTCCGGGCACGGGGCGGCCGGTCACCCGTCGATTCCGCTCCGCCCGCGTGAGGAGGACAGCAGCCATGGCCCGCTTCGAAGTGCACCTCTCCGACGAGGGGTTCGCCGGCATCGACGGGGAACCCCTGGTCCCCGACGCGGGCCGGTCCGTGCACGAGGCCGTGCTGGACCGGTTGCGGCAGTACGCGGAGCAGCGGGGCGCCCCGGTCGAGGCGACGGTGAACGACGGACCCGGCACCACCCACTTCGTCCTCCAGGTCGCCCCCGACGGCTCCAGCCGGGTCGTCATCCCCGCGGACCCGGACCCGGACCGACCCGCC
>NZ_NCTE01001182.1:5290-5946 GCF_002114215.1 Streptomyces sp. 13-12-16
CCGCCGCGGCCGCGCTCCGCGAGGACCTGACGGCCTCCCTGGGCGCCGAGCACCCGGACACCCTGGAGGCGCGGGCGATGGAGGCGTACCTGGCCCATCTGCGCGGCGACCACCGCGAGGCCACGGTGCTGGCCCTGGACGTGGCCCGGGCCATGTGCCGGACCGGTGACGCACAGGCCCCCGCGGCGGTGGCGCGGGCGGCCGCCGCCTGGCGGCGACTGGACGACGACCGGGCCGCCGTCACCCACGGACGCGAACTCCTGCGCCTGTGCGACAGCCTGCACGGTGCGGACCTGCTGCCTCCCGACCACGCCGACCTGGCCCGCCGGGTCCGCAGACGGCTGGAGAAACTGACGTCCCGGGGTACGGGGCCGTCAACCGCACGTCGAACGGACGCGGAACGTTTCCGGTAGGACTCCGTCCTACGAAGACTCCGGCCCGTGGCCCCCTGACCGGGCCCGGACACCCCGGGGAGCGGGCGACGCGTGACCTCCGGATGGAACACGGCCCGGCGCTCCACGCGTACGTGCCGCGCATGCCGGGCGGCGACCCGCACCACACGGAGGACGCCGTCCGGGAGGCGCCGCCGCGCCGCCGGGCCGAGCGGAACCCGGCCGACGGCGCGGGCACCGGCCGCGAGGACCGCCCGCGATCGC
>NZ_NCTE01001183.1 GCF_002114215.1 Streptomyces sp. 13-12-16
CCGCTGGCCGGCCTCACCGCGTACTTCGCCTCCCGCCCGCTCGTCGAGTCCCGGCTGCTGCGCGCGTGGGCGGCCGTCGCCTACGCCTTCCTGCCCGCCGCGACCGGCGCCCTGGCCGGCGGCCGCATCGGCACCGCCGTACTCGCCGTGCTGCTGCCGCTGATCGCCCGCGCGGGCGTCGCCGCGAGCGGCCTCACGAACCCGGAGGGTGTCCGCGGCAGTTGGCGTGCCACCTGGGCGTACGCCCTGCTGCTGACGATCACCACGGCGTTCACCCCGATCGTGTGGCCCATCGCCCTGGTCCTCGGCGTCGGCGTACTGGCCCTGCGCAGGACCGAGATCCCGGCCTACGGCCTCCGCTTCCTGGCCCAGCTGGGCACCCCCCTGCTGGTCCTCGCCCCGTGGTCGCTCTCCCTCCTCCCGTTCGGCTTCTTCCGGGAAGCGGGCCTGGAGTACGGCCCCTCCGCCGCCTCCGCCCTCGACCTGCTCGGCGCGAGCCCGGGCGGCCCCGGCACCGTCGGCGGCCTGCTGCTCATCGGCCTGGTGCTCGCCGCACTCGCGGCCCTGCTCCGCTCCGAGCGCCGGACGGCGATCCTCACCGCGTGGGCGGCGGCCCTGGTGGGCCTCGTCTTCGCGGTCCTGTCCAACAGCTCCGCCTGGGCGGGCCCCGCGACCCTCGTCTACGGCATCGCCGTCCTGGCCGCCGCCACGCTCGGCGCCGACGGGGCACGCGCGCGTGTCGCCGAGCAGAGCTTCGGCTGGCGCCAGCCGGTCGCCGCGCTGATCGCCCTCGCCTGCGCGATCG
>NZ_NCTE01001184.1:0-1980 GCF_002114215.1 Streptomyces sp. 13-12-16
CGTCCTGCGCGCCCCCGCACTCGACCTGTACCCGGGCCGGTCGCTCGCCGTCGTCGGCCGGTCCGGCAGTGGCAAGACCACCCTCGCCCGCTGCCTCGCCGGCCTCCACCGGGATCACGACGGCGAGATCCTCCTGGACGGCGCACCGCTGCCGCGCAGCCTGCGCGACCGCACTCGCGCCCAGCTCGCGGCCGTGCAGTACGTCTTCCAGGACGCGCACGCCGCCTTCGACGAACACCGCCCCGTGGTACGGCAGGTGGCCCGCACCGCGGTCCGCCTGCGCGGCACCGACCCGGACACCGCGGTCCGGGAGGCGCTGACCACCCTGGCCGGCCTCGGGCTCCCGGAGGAGCTGGCCCACCGGCACCCCGGCCGGCTCTCCGGCGGCGAACTCCAGCGCGCCGCCCTCGCCCGCGCCCTGCTCGCCCGCCCCCGCGTCCTGGTCTGCGACGAGATCACCTCCGGCCTCGACACGGTCACCCGCCGGGGCATCCTCGACGTGCTCACCGCGCTGGTCCGCGACCGCGACCGGCTGTCCCTCGTCCTGATCACCCACGACCTGGGCACGGCCGTCCTGGCCCACCGCGTCGCCGTACTGGACGCCGGCGAACTCGTCGAACAGGGCCCGGCCCGGCAGGTCCTGACCGCGCCGAGCCACCCGTTCACCGTCTCCCTCACGGAGACGACGGCACGTCTGACGGCGGGGACGTGACCCACGCACCTCCCGGCGTCAGGCCCGCGGCACGTGGGGATCCAGGACGGCGGCCAGGGCCGGGCTGCGGAGGTAGCCCGCGACGCGGTGGAAGTCGAAGAGACGGACGCTCTCCTGGAGATCGAGGTCCACTCCGTCGAAGTACCGCTCCAAGGGCCGCAGGACGGCCACGGGGTCCCCGTGGTCGCAGACGTTCACCCAGCGGGCGACGCCCGCCGGGCGGACGCCCCGCTCGGCGGGGGCGGGCAGCAGCCGGTGGAAGACGCCGTGCGGCAGGGCGAGCGGTGAACCGAGGGTGACGAGGAGGTCGACCGTCAGCTCGGGGTGCGCGTGCAGGGCCTCGTAGGTCACGACCGTCCCGAGGGAGTGGGCGATCACGATGCGCGGCCGGTGCTCGGCGATCACCGCCGCGACCTCCTCACGGGCCGCGGTCCGGGCCGGCGCGTCCGGGGTGCGCAGATAGGCGGCGACCTCACGGAAGCACAGGGCGACGAAGGCGCGCGTGAGCCGTCCGTCCAGGCTGAAGTGCTTCGCCACCATCTCCGCCGCGTGCCGCAGCGGCATGGCCAGACGCCCCTGCGCGGTGACCTCGGGCAGGTCCAGGGCCTCCAGCCAGTGGGCCACGAGCGCGGTCTCGTCGGGGGTCAGCCTGTCCAGGGCGTCGTCGTCCGGGCCCTGTGCGACCGGACGGCCGCGGCTCAGATGGTGGCCGTAGTAGGCGAACGCCACCTCGCTCTCCGCCAGGGGCCGGCCGAGGCCGGCGGCGAGGCTCCGGGCCCACACACCGGCACGCTGTGCGGCGACCTCCTCCGGTGCGCGGCCACGAACGTGGTTCCCGACGCCGTGGACGCCGACGATGAGGGACATTCCTGTCTCCTTCCGGGAGTTGGCGGGATCAGACACGGGTGACAGAGTCCCAGGGGAGGAACGGCGGAAGGTCACTGCCCGGTTCCAGCGCGACGAGGGTGTCGGCCAGGGCGACGACGAGCGTGCCGTCGGCGGCGACCGTCAGTTCCTGCGGGCTCTCCGGAAGGCACAGGACGGCTGTCCCGGCGCCGGTCAGCAGGTCCGACACGCGGACCGTGGCGTCGTTTCCGGCGGTGATCGCGTGCGCGCGTCCGCCCACCGACGCCACCGCCGCACACCGCACCGCCCCCTCGTGCCGGCCGAGCTCGCGCACCTCCTCCCCCGCCTCCAGGTCCCAGACCCGCACCGCGCCGTCCTCGCCCCCGGTCACCGCGTGCGCACGCCCGCCCACCGACGCCACC
>NZ_NCTE01001184.1:2061-2875 GCF_002114215.1 Streptomyces sp. 13-12-16
CACGCCCGCCCACCGACGCCACCACCGCACACCGCACCGCCCCCTCGTGCCGGCCGAGCTCGCACACCTCCTCCCCCGCCTCCAGGTCCCAGACCCGCACCGCACCGTCCTCGCCCCCGGTCACCGCGTGCGCACGCCCGCCCACCGACGCCACCGCCACACACCACAACGGATCGCCCCGGTCCAGGAGCGGTTCGCCGAGCTGCCGGTTCGACCGCAGGTCCCACAGCACCAACAACCCCGCGCCGGACAGCCACGGCCGCCGGTAACCGCACAGGACCGCGACCGGACGCTCGCGCACGGTGGCGCCGGCGACGGAGACGAACAACGACCCGGACACGTTCGCGCTCTCCTTGACCGAGCGGGGCCCCGGCAGCTCCCACACGTTGAGCCGCGACGACCAGCCGCCCGCCTCGTCGAACCAGTGGAGGGCGAGAACGGTGGAGTCCCGGACGGCACAGGTCATCCGGCTCCGGCCCTGGTCGACACCGCGAGGGGGCGTTCCCCGTCCGATCGCCCTGCGTTCCCGGAGGTCCCAGACCCCCACGTCGCCGTCCCGGGAAGCGGTGACGAGGTGTGGCCGGCCGCCCAGGGTCACCGGCACGAGGCCGGTGACGGTGGAGGTCCGCTCGACCGTCACGGTCCCCACCGTCATGTCCGCCATGACGTCCTCCCGCACCGTGTGCTCGGGTACGCGTCCCACTCGGTACGCCCGCCACGAGCCGCCCCGGCCGAGAGCCGTGGCCAGTTCCCCTTCGTCCCGGCGGGCCGCGGCGACGGTGAGGATCTGGCGGCGCTGCGCGGGAGTCCGGCC
>NZ_NCTE01001184.1:3095-7042 GCF_002114215.1 Streptomyces sp. 13-12-16
GCACCACGAAATCGGCGTCGGTGAGGAGCTCGTGCAGTCGTCCGGCCTCGGCGGCGTGCCCGGCCGCGTGGCGCAGCAGGTACGGCTCTGTGGTGGCCCAGCGGTGCGGGTCCCGGACGAGGGTGAGCAGCCGGGTGAACACGGCGTCGGCGTACGGCTTCTCCGCCCGGAACAGGTCGGCCAGCCCCTGGTGGAAGAGGCGGTACACCGTCCGGCCCTCGGCGTCCACGTCACGACGCAGATAGAAGAGGACCGCGTCCAGGACCTCGCGGACCTGCTCGGTCCCCGGTTCGCGCGGCCCGAAGGCGGCGGCCGCCGTCCGTACCACCTCTTCCGGCATGCCGTCCCCCTGGGCATGGGCGAGGGCGTGGAGGACGGCGTCCGCCCACAGCGGGCGCCGCCGGTCCTCGAGGTGCAGCTTCATGACGCCGCGCAGGTCACGCGGTACGGCCTCGACGAGTCCTCGCACCCCGGCCGGACCGTCCGGGAAGGGCTGGTCGAGCACGTGCCGCACGTACAACGCGGCCACCAGGAACTCGCCGCATCCCGGCACCCCGTGACGCACCAGCTCCCGGGCGATGCCGTCGGCCAGCCGGCCGGCGGTTCCCTCCCCTTCGGCCGTCGCGTAGCGGGGATCGGTGGCCAGCACGTCGCGCAGGTAGTCGCGCAGTTCCCCGCGCAGCCGCTGGTCCGGCACGTCGTCCAGGTCGACGCGTCCCGCGCCGGCCCTGCGGAGCAGCGGCGCGAAGCGACGTCCCGGACGGACCCCGACCAGCATCCGGCAGTCCCGGGCCAGGGTGAGCAGCGTCCTCATCAGCTCCGTGGGGTGCTCGGCCTCGTCCAGTGCGTCGAGGATCAGCACCGGTGGGCGGTCGCGGTCCCGGAGAGCGGCGACGACCTCGGTGACGTCGCGGGTCGTTCCGAGCCCCCACTGGCGGCCGAGGGCGGCCATCACCTCGGGGACGGAACGCCGGCGCGCGTGCACCACGGCCAGACCGGGGACCAGCGGGGGCGCGTCGGCCGATGTTGTCCGCAACCCGTGCGTCGTGTCCCGCAGTTCGGGGTGTGCCGCGCACACCAGCGCCCCGAGCAGCGCGGACTTGCCCACGCCCGGTCCGCCGGTGACCACGCACAGGTCCTGGTCCTTTCCCCGTAACCAATCGGCCAGGGAGCGCATTTGGGGGACCCTGCCCCGGAAGAGCACCGGGCCCCCTTCTCCGAACACCGCTTCCGTACCGGAGGCCCGGCCGGCGAAGTGCCGGACGTCGGCCACCTCGTCGAGGAGCGCGGTGACCGTCCGGTCGACCCGGGGGCGAAAGGCGGCTCGCGCCTCGCCCCGGCCGTATGCGGGATTCGGGAAGAACGCCAGGTGGGACAGGTCCGCGGCCGACACGGGGACCATGGGGTCGAGGGCCTTCTGCGGCGGCCCGTCCAGCGTGTACTCGTCCACCAGGTCACCGACCCGGCGGCAGAAGAGGTGGAAGGGGACGTACGGCACGGACGGATCCACCCGCTCGCTCCCGTCCGCGAACCGTCCGAGCACCTCGGTGACCGCCCGGGTCAGACGGCCGTCGTAGGCCTGCTCACCGGCCTCGGCGGCGGCGAGCACCCAGGCCCGTCGCCGGTCCCCGGGCAGGGCGTGCTGCCACTCCCGCCGGGCCACGTTGCCGGAGTGGCACAGGTCCAACAGGAACAGCACGTACGGCGCGGACTCGTCGGGTTCGGCGTCCTCGACCAGTTTGAGCCAGCTCTCGACGTCGTGCCGGGTGGGCCGCCCGTCGCCCCCCACGGCGTAGACGCCGCCACTGCCGGCCGGTTTGCCGTGGGCCAGGATGTGCACCACGACGAACCCGGGACCGGCCTCCAGCACCGACTCGACGGCCCGCTCCAGCGCGGCCGCCGATCCGGAGGGGTCCTCCTCGGCGTCGTGCGCCCGGTAGCCGAAGAAACGGAGGGCGTCGCGCAGCCGCCCGGCGTACTCCGGGGCGAACGGCAGCGGCGGCCATTCCGGCTGGTCCTCGTCCACCAGATCGGGCGCGGGGCCTTCTACGCCCACCACCAACGCCCGGTGTTCCGAAGGCGGTTGCCCGTCCATGCCCACTCCCCCTGCCCGCTGCCGAGCAGCACTGTAGGGGGTCGCGGTGATTCGGGCGGTGCCGTTTCGCCACTCGCGCGGACCACGACGTCGTGCGCCGACCGCCTCCGGAGGGCGCGCACTCCCGGCGGCGTGCGATCAGTGGCCCACCGAGGAGGTGGCCTCGGCGCGGTCCGCGGCGGCGCCGGAGGCGTGGGCGAGCGCGGTGTCGAGGAGGTCGCGGAGCCGGGTCGGGGTCGGGGCGACGGCGGTGGCGAGGAGTGCCGTGCCGTCGGCGAGCGGCGCCAGTACGCACTGTCCCCCTTCCGGGTCGCCGAGGAGGACGGGTTCCGGGAGCGGCACCGGTTCGGGGTCGACGAGGAGGAGCTGGCCGGTCGCCCGGTGGCCGCCCAGTACGGAGGGGCCGTCCCACGCCGGGGACGGGGCCCCGTAGACGGTGTGCTGGTCGAGGACCGGGCGGCCGTCGCGCCGTACGGTCAGGCGGGTGGACAGGTGGCCCGAGGGTTCGGCGGTGCGTCCGAGGAGTTGCTCCTCGCGCAGCAGGAGCCGGGAGGTTCCGGCGAGGTCCACCTCGTACGTCTGGTGCAGGGTGCTGCCCCGCGCGCTGATCAGCGGCTGGGGCAGCCAGTGCAGCGACGCGTGCTCGCCGACGGTGAGCCGTACGTCGTAGGTGGCGGGGTCCGTGGTGGGGCCGCGCAGGGCGATGGTGGCGGCGGACGTGGTCACCTCCAGCCGGGTGCGCGCCTCGGCGGTGACGTCGAGCGTGAGTCCGTCCCCGCCGAGCGGTGCGCTCATCGCGCCGAGCACGCAGACCCGTGCCCGCTCCCCGCGGGGCCGCAGCCGGCGCAGGTGGAAGGGGCCGTCGCTGTGCAGGAGGGGGAGTGTCGTGGTGCGGCCGTTGTGGGTGGCCCTCAGCCGGGCGGTGGCGCGGACGCCGGTGGGGTGGGGGCGGGGCTTCGGAAGGTCCTCGGCCGGGGCCGGGGCGGCGGCCGTCACCCGGTGACTCCGGCGTGCCAGGCGGTGAGGCACCCGGTGACCCAGTCGGTGACCGGGCGGATGCCGTCGGCCTCGGTCAGGCTGGTGAAGGCGTACGGCAGGTCCCCCCGCTGCCTGCGGGTGTCGGCCCTCATGGTGTCCAGGTCGGCTCCCACGTACGGCGCCAGGTCGGTCTTGTTGACCACGAGGAGGTCGGCGGTGGTGATGCCGGGGCCGCCCTTGCGGGGGATGTCGTCGCCGCTGGCCACGTCGATGACGAAGACCTGGGTGTCGACGAGTCCGCGGGAGAAGGTCGCGGTGAGGTTGTCCCCGCCGGACTCGATGAGGATCAGGTCCAGCGGGTGCAGGGTCTGTTCGAGGTGCTCGACCGCTTCGAGGTTGGCGGAGATGTCGTCGCGGATGGCGGTGTGCGGGCAGGCGCCGGTCTCCACGGCGGTGATGCGCTCCGGCGGCAGTACGGCCTCGCGGCGCAGGAAGGCGGCGTCCTCCTGGGTGTAGATGTCGTTGGTGACCACGGCGAGGGACAGCCGGTCGCGCAGGGTGCGGCACAGCGCGGCCACGGTCGCGGTCTTGCCCGAGCCGACCGGCCCGCCGAAGCCGATCCGCAGGGCGCGGCGGCTGCCGTCCGGGCGCCGGGGGTCGGCGCTGTGGGTGTGGCGGTGCGGCAGGGTCACGGGATGGTCCAGGTGCACGGGGGCTCCAGTTCGGTGCGGTGGAGGCGGGTCAGGAGGCGAAGAGGCGCACGGGCCGGGCGGCGTGCTGTTCGCCGGTGATGTCCAGCAGCGGGGCGGACGCGGCGGGCAGGACGGTGACGCCCTCGGCGGCCACGCGCTCCGCCGCGTCGGCCGCGGCACCG
>NZ_NCTE01001185.1 GCF_002114215.1 Streptomyces sp. 13-12-16
GCGGACGGTGACGGTCGTGGGGCGGCCGCCGTAACCGTCGGCCACCCGCAGCCGGGCGGTGCCCGGGCCCCCGTTGGCGAACGTCAGCCGGACGTCATCGCCGGTGTGGCGGGCGGTGACCTCGCACCCCGCGACCCCGTTCGGCCCCCGGAAAACACGGAGGAACCCGTTCGGACCGTGCACGGTCAGGTCGTACGACCCCCCGGAGTACGCCGAGTTCCAGGTGTCCGAGATCTCCTTGCCCGCCTCGGTCGTATAGGTCCAGGGACCGTCGGCGCGGTTGCCGGACGTGACCAGGAAGGCGGCCCCCGCCCGGGCACCGGAGGCGAAGGTCAGCGTGAACCTCCCGGCCGCCGGATCGGCAGAACCGTCCACCGCGGGGGCGTACTTCAGCGGACGGGCCGGGCGCGACCCGCGCTCCTGACGGGGCATGCCGGCGTCGGCCGGCGGTGTGGGCCGGTAGTCGGGATGGCGCTCGCGGTCCGGCGGCTCGTAGGCGTCGGTGTCCGGCAGCCGGGCCGGCCGGCTGTCCCTGCGGGAGAAGTCGAAGGCGCTGGTCAGGTCGCCGCAGATCGCGCGCCGCCACGGCGAGATGCCCGGCTCGCGCACACCGAAGCGGCGCTCCATGAACCGGATGACCGAGGTGTGGTCGAACGTCTCCGAGCAGACGTACCCGCCCTTGCTCCACGGCGAGACCACCAGCATCGGCACGCGCGGGCCGAGCCCGTAGAAGCCCTCGCGGTGGGTGCCGCCGCCCTCGAAGACGTCCAGGGAGACGTCGACGGTGGACCGGCCCTGCGCGGCCGACTTCGGCGGCAGCGGCGGCACCACGTGGTCGAAGAAGCCGTCGTTCTCGTCGTACGTGATGAACAGGGCGGTCCTCGCCCAGACGGCCGGGTTGGAGGTGAGCGCGTCCAGCACCTGGGAGATGTACCAGGCGCCGTAGTTGGACGGCCAGTTGGAGTGTTCGGAGAAGGCCTCGGGGGCGGCGATCCAGGAGATCTGCGGCAGCCGGCCGGCCTTGACGTCGGCGCGGAGCCGGTCGAAGTAACCCTCGCCGTTCTTCGCGTCGGTGCCGGTGCGGGCCTTGTCGTACAGGGGGTCGCCCGGCTCGGCGTTCCGGTACTTGTTGAAGTACAGCAGGGAGTTGTCGCCGTAGTTGCCGCGGTAGGCGTCGGGGATCCAGCCCCAGTGGCCGGCCGCGTCCAGGCCGTCGCCGACGTCCTGGTAGATCCTCCAGGAGATCCCGGCCTCCTCCAGCCGCTCGGGGTACGTCGTCCAGTCGTAGCCGAGTTCGTCGTTGCCGAGGACCGGGCCGCCGCCCCCGCCGTCGTTGCCGGTGTGGCCCGACCACAGGTAGTAGCGGTTGGGGTCGGTGGAGCCGATGAAGGAGCAGTGGTAGGCGTCGCAGACGGTGAAGGCGTCGGCGAGCGCGTAGTGGAAGGGGATGTCCTCGCGGGTCAGGTACGCCATGGTGGTGGTGCCCTTGGCGGGCAGCCAGCGGTCGTACTTGCCGTCGTGGTAGGCGTCCTGGCCGTCGGACCAGCCGTGCGGCAGCCCTTCCAGGAACCGCATGCCGAGGTCGTCGGCCTCCGGGCGGAAGGGCAGGACCTCCGTGCCGTCGCTCTTGGTCTGGTGCCACACCGACCTGCCGCCCTCCAGGCTCACCGGGTGCGGGTCGCCGAAACCGCGGACGCCGCGCAGCCTGCCGAAGTAGTGGTCGAAGGACCGGTTCTCCTGCATGAGGACGACGATGTGCTCGACGTCCTCGATCGACCCCGAGCGGTGGTGGGCCGGGAGCGCGGCGGCCCGCTCGATGCTCGCGGACAGCGCGCTGAACGCCGTGGTGGCGCCCGCGAGTCGGAGGAATCGGCGCCGGTTGACTTCGGGCATGGATGAGGGCCTCTCGTACGGTGCCGGATGCTGAGGGGGTGCGCGCGAAAGGAGTGTTCCAGGAGCAGCGAACGTCGGGGAAGGGCGCCGTGGCGCGGGCGTGAAGGTCGTCGGTACGTGAGGTGCGGCGACGCGCCGTGCACCGTCCCGGATCACCGTGCGGACCCGGCTGGACCCGGTGAGTGGCCGAGCCAGTTGTCCCGGCGCAGCGCCGCCTCGGTGCCGGTGAGGTACACGGCCGTGGCGAGCCACTGGGCCGTGTACCGGTCGGGACCGCCCTCGGCGACGCGGCCGAACGCGTCACGGGTGCGGTCGGCGGCCACCGCGCCGAGCGCGGCGGCCAGGGCCGCGCCGGTGACGAACCCGTCGCGG
>NZ_NCTE01001186.1:0-3244 GCF_002114215.1 Streptomyces sp. 13-12-16
CCGGGCCGCCGTCGCCTCCCGCATCGGCCTGACCCGCGCGGCGGTGTCCACACTGGTCGACGAGCTCATCCGCTCGGGCCTGCTGGAGGAACTGGGCCCCGAGCGGCCCGGACGCGTGGGCCGTCCCGGCTCCGCGCTCGCCGTCAGCGGGCGCGGGCCCGCGGGGATCGGCGCCGAGGTCGGCGTCGATCACCTCGCGGTCTGCGCGGTCGACCTGCGCGGACGGGTCCGGTCCCGGGCGGTGCGGCACGTCCCGAACCGGGACCGCTCCCCCGGTCCGGTGCTCGGGGAACTCACCGAGCTGACGGAGCGGGTCGTCGCCGAGGCGGAGGGCGAGGGCCTGTGGCCGGCGGGGCTCGCCGTGGCCGTACCGGGTCTGGTGGCGCGCGACGCCCGGACCGTCGTACGCGCCCCGAACCTCGGCTGGCTCGACACGGACCTCGGCGACCTGCTCCCGGCGGGCCTGCCGCTCACCGTGGCCAACGAGGCCAACTTCGGCGCACTGGCCGAACTGTGGCTCGGCGAGGACACCCCCCGCGACTTCCTCCATGTGTCCGCCGAGATCGGTATCGGTGCCGCGGTCGTCGTGGACGGGCGGCTGCTGCACGGAAACCGGGGGTTCGCGGGCGAGCTGGGCCATGTACCGGTACGGCCGGACGGACCGGAGTGCGCCTGCGGCGGACGGGGCTGTCTGGAGCAGTACGCCGGTGAGGAGGCGGTGCTGCGCGCGGCCGGACTGGAGCCGGGCGAGGACCGCGTCGGCCTCCTCGCGGGCCGTGCCGAGCAGGGCGACACGAACGTACGACGCGCCCTGGAGGACGCGGGAACGGCGCTCGGGATCGCCCTGACCGGGGCGGTCAACCTGCTGGACCCCGAGAGCGTGGTGCTGGGCGGAGCCCTGTCCGGGCTCGCACCCTGGCTGCTGCCGTCGCTCCGCTCCGAACTGGCCCGCCGCACCGCGGGGCCGGCCTGTCCCGTCTCCGTCTCCCCACTGGGCCCCGAGGGCCCGCTGCTGGGCGCGGCGCACTCGGTGGTGCGGGGGGTCCTGGACGACCCGGCGGCGGTGGCCGAACGGGCCTGACGCGCGAGCCTCTCCTCGAGTTCCGCACGAAGTCGCGCAGGGCGTCGCTGCCGCCGACGGTCGCCGCCCGGCCGTCCCGGTCGCGCACGGGGACGAGAAGTCCGTACCAGGTCACGAGCCCACCGGCTGCCACGACGTGATCGCGCATCAGGCTCTCACCGGGGTTCTGGCGGTCTCACCGCCTCACCGATCGATTACGAATCGCCCAACATCTGGTGGCCGGACGTTGAGCAGGCAACGATGAGGGCATGACACCGGCGCAGCGAGCCATGGAGCGACTGCTCACCTGGCCCGATCTCACGGCCTGTCCGGCCGGTTGCGGCACGGGGCGGGCCCTCCGCACCGCCCGTGACGAGATCGTCCACTTCCACTCCGCGCGGGACGTGGACCTCCACCTCACCCGTCGCGCCATCCAGCGCTTCCACTACGACCTGGGCGGGTCGAGCGCGATACAAGTGGTCCCGGACTCCGGCTGGGTGACGGTGCATCTGGACTGCGCCACGGACGTGGACCTGCTGCTCAGCCTGGTGAGCGTCGCTCTCAAGGCGCACCAGAGCAGGCCCCCGTCCGCACCGCCGGCACCGGCGGGGTGCAACTTCCACCGCGTCACCGTGCTGCCGCGCGACGCGGTGTCCGACCGCTGAACCACGCTCCGCGCGGTGGCCTCACGGCCGCAGACCGCCGACGATGTCGGCGGTCGCCGTGAGGCCGCTGTGGATCGTGGGCGCGATGCTCGTGCTGGCCAGGTAGAACCCGAGCAGCAGACAGACCAGCGCGTGGGAGATCTTCAGCCCGCCGTTGCGCAGGAAGATCACCGCAAGGACCGAGAGCAGCAGCACCACAGAGATGGAAATGGCCATCGTCAACCTCCTCCGCCACATCCGTTTCGCGGCGTTCGGCCGCAAGTGTGGCGTAACGGAGGGTTCGTCCGGGCGGCTGACCTGTCCTCCGAACGTGTGGTGTCACGCCCTCCGGTAGGCGTCGAGGAAGGCTTCCAGGCCCGCGAGGTCGTCGGTGTTGAGGTGGTCGACGTCCGCCGCCACCAGTTCGCCCCAGAGCGCGTCGCGGGCGGGGCCCGGCAGGTCGGGGGTGGCCCAGAACCGCACCCGCTGCCCACGCGCGTGGGCGGCGCCCACGATGTCACGGAGTTTCCGGCGCTCGGCGTCGGGGAAGGCGCCGACGCCCTGCCAGGTGAAGTTGAGTGTCCAGTTGTCGGAGATCAACGGGACGAAGGAGGCGGGTGCGGTGCTGCCGAGGTCGGTGAGCCGGCCGTCGTAGAAGGCGCGGCGTACCCGTTGGGCCTCCATGGGCGCGCGGGCCGCGCGGTCACCGGAGACGACGGCGGTGACCGGTCCGGGCAGCACCCTGCCGTGGACGCAGGTGGTGAACAGGTGCCGGTATCGGCGCAGACGGCGGTCGAGTTCGAGATAGGTGGAGGCGCCCTCGGTCTTGATGTCGATCAGCAGCTGGAGCGGCCTGCGGTGCCCGCGGTACACCGAGCCGTGGTGGGCACGGACCCGGGCGGTGAGCGGGTCGAGGTAGAGGGATTCGAGGGTGCGGGACGGGTCGAGGTCCTCGGGGTCGTGGGCGACGAGGAGTTGACCACCGACCAGGTAGATGTCGGCCTCGACGCTGCCGAAGCGGTGGTCGAGTGCGTCGAGGAGGGGGCGGGGGTGCTCGTAGTCGTTGTGGGCGTGGGCTCGCCACAACGGGCTCGGGCGGCGCCGCTGTTCACCGGCCAGTGCCTGGGTCGCGGGGAGGGCGACCGAGCCGGCGAGGGCGGCGCCGAGGGCGGTGAGGGCTCTGCGACGGGTGGTGAGGACCATGCTCTGCCTCCCTGGAGGGACCGTACGGGACCTCAGTGAGTATGAGGTCCGCAGGTGCCCAAGGGGCACGGCCGTGCGGGGAGTTGGCCGATCCGCCGTCGGTCGTTCACTTCACCGGGCCGGGCGCACGGAGAAGCCCGCCCCCGGGGGGACGGGCTCCTTCCGTCGTTCGACCGGTCAGGGTGCTCTCAGGTCGACCAGTTCCGCCAGCGCCTCGCGGTGGGCGCCCGCCGTGCCGTAGGCGATCGAGTCGGCCTTGGCGCGCTTGAGGTGGAGGTGCACCGGGTGCTCCCAGGTCATGCCGATGCCGCCGTGCAGTTGCAGTGCCTCCTCCGCG
>NZ_NCTE01001186.1:3575-6005 GCF_002114215.1 Streptomyces sp. 13-12-16
GCTCCGAGGCGAGCAGTCCGGCGCCGGCCCGCAGGGCGCGGGGCACGGCGGTTCCCGCGTCGCCCAGCCTGCGTCCGGGCGCGCCGTCCAGGGTCACCCGGGCCACCGGACGGGTCAGGTCCAGGGAGACCTGCGGGGCGACGGTGGCCGCGCCGGCCTCCACCGCGTACAGCCCGCCGTCGTCCGCCGGGACGAGCAGTACGTCGGCGACGGCGGCGTCCGCGATGCCGGTCAGCTCCCCGTGCAGTGCGCCGCTCTCCAGCCGTACGGTGGTGAACGCGGCGCCGGGAGCGGTGTGCAGGCCGACGGCGAGGGCGCCGATGCGGCGCCCGGACGCCAGCTCGGCGAGCAGTTCGCCGCCGTCCTCGCACGCCAGCAGCGCCTCGGTGGCCACCACGGCGCTCGTCAGGTACGGCACGGGAGCGACCGCGCGTCCCAGCTCCTCCAGTACGAGGGCGGCCTCGCGGTGGGTGGCGCCCTGGCCGCCCCGGTCCTCGGGGACCAGCAGGCCGGCGAGGCCCATGCCGTCCGCGAGCGCCTTCCACAGGGACAGGTCGTGCGGGGCGTCCGACTCGGTACGGGCGATCACGCCCGCCGCGTCGCAGTGGTCGGTGAGCAGGTCCCGGACGGCGGCGCGCAGCGCCTCTTCCTCCTCCGAGTACAGGAGATCGCTCATCGGGCCAGGTCCTTCCATGCGACGTCCTTGTCGGTGCGCGGCTCGGCGGGCAGGCCCAGGACGCGCTCGGCGACGATGTTCAGCAGGACCTCACTGGTCCCGCCCTCGATGCTGTTGCCCTTGGAGCGGAGGTAGCGGTAGCCGGCGTCGCGCCCGGTGAAGTCGACCAGTTCGGGCCGGCGCATGGTCCAGTCGTCGTACAACAGGCCCTCTTCGCCGCGCAGTTCCACTTCCAGGCCGCTGATCTCCTGGTTGAGGCGGGCGAAGGCGAGCTTCATGCCGGCGCCCTCGGGGCCCGGTTGCCCGGCGACGAGCTGCTGGCGCAGGCGTTCGCCGGTGAGCCGGGCGACCTCCGCCTCGACCCAGAGCCTCAGCAGCCGCTGGTGCAGGTCGTGGGTGCGCAGTTCCGGGCGTTCGCGCCAGGTCTTCGCGACCGGGCCGATCATGCCGCCCTCGCGGGGCAGCCGCATGCCGCCGATGGCGACGCGTTCGTTGTTCAGGGTGGTCTGCGCGACCCGCCAGCCGTCGCCGACCTCGCCGAGGCGGTGCGCGTCGGGGATGCGGACGCCGGTGAGGAAGACCTCGTTGAACTCGGCCTCGCCGGTGATCTGGCGCAGTGGCCGCACCTCGACACCGGGGTCGGTCATGTCGCACACGAAGTAGGTGATGCCCCGGTGCTTGGGCACGTCCGGGTCGGTGCGGGCGATGAGGATGGCCCAGCGGGCGAGGTGGGCGCTGGACGTCCACACCTTCTGCCCGTCGACCACCCACTCCTCGCCCTCCCGGACGGCACGCGTGCCGAGGGCTGCCAGGTCGGATCCGGCGCCGGGCTCGCTGAAGAGCTGGCACCAGACCTCCTCGCCGGTCCACAGGGGCTTCAGGAAGCGCCGCTTCTGCTCCTCGGTGCCGTACTGGAGGATCGTCGGCGCGGCCATGCCCAGGCCGATGCCGATGCGGCGCGGGTCGTTGTCGGGTGCCCCGGCGGCCTCCAGTCCGGCGTCCACCACGGCCTGGAGGGAGCGCGGGGCACCGAGTCCGCCGAGCCCCTCGGGGAAGTGCACCCAGGCGAGCCCGGCGTCGAAGCGGGCGCGCAGGAAGTCCAGGCGGTCGGTGCCGGCCGGCGGGTACGCGGACAGGAACTCCTGGGTACGGCGGCGCAGTTCGGCGGCGTCGGTCATGCGGTGGCTCCGTTCTCCGGCGAGGGCAGCACGGTGACGCGTCCGGTGGTGACACCGTCGGCGACCCGCTGCACGGCGTCGGCGGCCCCGGCGAGCGGCACGCGCTCGCTCACCAGCGGCTTGATCGCGCCCCGCGCGGCGAGTTCGGTGAGCTGCTCGTGGCAGTGCTGGACCAGCTTGGGGTTCTTGGTGTTGTACAGGCCCCAGTGCAGGCCGAGGATCGCGTAGTTCTTGACGAGGGCGTGGTTCAGGGCGGGGCTGGGGATGGACCCGCTCGCGAAGCCGACGACGACGATCCGGCCCTCGAAGGCGACGGCCTTGGCGGACTGGGCGTAGGCCTGGCCGCCGACGGGGTCGTAGATCACGTCGGCGCCCCGGCCGCCGGTGGCCTCCTTCACGGCGGCGACGACGTCCTGCTCGCGCCGGTCGATCACCACGTCGCAGCCCAGCTCCCGGGCGACGGACGCCTTCGCGGCGCCGCCGACCACGCCGATGACGGTGGCGCCCGCCGCCTTGCCGAGCTGCACGGCCGCGCTGCCGACGCCTCCCGCGGCGGCGTGCACGAGCAGGGTCTCG
>NZ_NCTE01001187.1:0-1188 GCF_002114215.1 Streptomyces sp. 13-12-16
CGGTCTCCGCCGCCCCGGCCGCCGCCGCTTCCGGGCCGGGGCGCGGGGGCGGCCGGGGGCTGCGCACCGGGTTCGAACGGCTCGCCGCGGACGGCTACGGGCTGCTCGACGGGCAGCGCGTGGGCGTGGTCACCAACCCGACGGGCATCACCCGGGACGCGCGGCACATCGTCGACGTGATGCACGCCGACGACCGGGTGGACCTGGCCGCCGTCTTCGGCCCCGAGCACGGCTTCCGGGGCACCGCCCAGGCGGGCGGCTCGGAGGGCCGCCACGACGACCCGGCGACCGGCCTGCCGGTCTACGACACGTACCTGAAGAGCGGTCGGGAGCTCGCCGACGTCTTCACGGCGTCCGGCGTGGACACGGTCGTCTTCGACATCCAGGACGTGGGCGCGCGGTTCTACACGTACATCTGGACGCTGTTCGACTGCATGGAGGCGGCCGCGCTCGCGGGCAGGCGGTTCGTCGTACTGGACCGGCCGAACCCGGTGACCGGGCGGGCCGCGCTGGGCCCGGTGCTGCACCGGGAGTTCGCGACGTTCGTCGGGCGGCAGCCGATCTCGCAGGCGCACGGGATGACGGTGGCGGAGCTGGCGCTGCTGTTCAACGGGGAGTTCCTGACGGCGCCGGTGCCGCTGGAGACCGTGACGATGTCGGGCTGGCGGCGGTCGGACTTCCACGACGCCTCCGGGCTGCCGTGGGTGCCGCCGAGCCCGAACATGCCGACGCCCGGGACGGCGCTGGTGTACTCGGGGACGTGCCTGTTCGAGGGGACGAACCTGTCCGAGGGGCGCGGGACCACCCGGCCGTTCGAGCTGCTGGGGGCGGAGGGGATCGACCGGCGCTGGGCGGAGGAGGCGAACGCGCTGGGGCTCGCGGGCGTCCGCTTCCGGGAGGCGTACTTCGCGCCGACGTTCTCCAAGTTCCAGGGGAGGACCATCGGGGGCGTCCAGGTGCACGTGCACGACCGGGAGGCGTTCGATCCGGTGCGGACCGGGATCGGGCTGCTGATCACCGCCAGGCGGTCGTGGAGCGGCTTCGCCTGGCGCCCGGACCACTGGATCGACAAGCTCACCGGGTCCACGCGCGTGCGCACCATGATCGACGCGGGCGCGGACACGGACGAGGTGGTGGCCGGCTGGCAGGAGGAGCTGGCGGGGTTCCGGAGGATGCGGCGGGGGGACC
>NZ_NCTE01001187.1:1426-8189 GCF_002114215.1 Streptomyces sp. 13-12-16
GAGCGGGTTACCGCCGGTATCCCCGTGAACGACCACAACTGAAGCAGGGATCACGGGAGTTGGCCCGTGAGTCCCCGCGGCCGGCTGATGGGGGCCATCGAAAAAAAGGATGGAGCCGATTCGCGTGTCGATACGTCTATTCGGCGACGTCCGTTCGACGACGCCGAAGTGACCGGATTACAGGTGCAGGTGTGACGGAGGTGCAGGACGATGGCCGGTTTCCGGAGTCTGGCGAGACAGGTCCGAGATCCCCGGTGCGATCTGGCGCTGCGGCGCTATTCGCTGCGCAAGTGCCTTGAGCGGTTCGCTCCCTACGGGCACAGGGCGACCTGGGACCATCTGTGTTCGCGGGCCGGGTTCGATCCCGAGGACCGCTCCGTCGACCCGGCGCGGCTCGTGGCCGCACTGGACGAGCTGGAGGAGGCCCGGGCGGTCTGGCTGGCCTATGAGGTGGAGTTCGCCGACCGCCGCAGGAAGGAGAAGCACGACGGACTGCGCAGGCCGGGCAGTGTGGACGACTGGCACCGGCTGACCTGGGGCGGTTTCGGTGTGGCCTGGTGCGACGATCCGCGGGTGCATCCGCGCGAGCCGCTGGCCGAGGTGCTGCGGCGGCTGATAGCCGCGCTGGAGCGCGAGCCGGGTACGGTCTGCCCCGTGTGCCGGGGGGAACGGCTCATGTGGCGCTTCGACCTGGACCACGAGCCGTCGACGGGACCGGTCTGCACGGACTGCGGGATCCTGGTGCCGCGCCCCGTGCTCACCCCGGCGGCCCTGGCGGACGCCCGTCGGGCGAGGCTGCTGGTGTCGGCCTGAGAGGCAGGGAGCGAGGGGGTGCGCAGGGGATGCCGCACCCCCGGCCGGACCGGGGACCCTAGCAGGCGTCAAACCGCTCGTACCAGGGATTTGTCGTGTGGACAGTGGGGTGCGATGAAACGCACCTGAGAACCCTGGAGCTGTCCCGATGTCGACGCTGCGCGTCACCGCCGAAGTCCTGACCGTCCACGAACACCCGGGCGCCGACGCCCTCGAACTGGCCCAGGTGGGCCTGTACCGGGCCGTCGTCGCCAAGGGCGCGTACCGCACGGGTGATGCCGCGGTCTACATCCCCGAGCAGTCCGTGCTGCCGGCCGCGCTGATCGAGGAGCTGGGCCTGACCGGCCGCCTGGCGGGCGGGAACCACGACCGGGTCAAGGCGATCCGGCTGCGGGGTGAGCTGTCGCAGGGCATCGTGTGCCGCCCGAAGGCGCTCGCGGACGTCGACCTCGTACGGGCCGCCGCGGACGGCACCGACTTCGCGGAGCCGCTCGGCATCACCAAGTGGGTGCCGCCCGTCCCGCCGACGATGAGCGGCGAGGTGGAGTCCGCGCCCGAGCTGCTGCCCTGGGTCGACGTCGAGAACATCCAGCGCTACCCGGAGATCTTCACCGCCGGCGAGCCCGTGGTGCTCACGGAGAAGCTGCACGGCACGGCCTGCCTGCTGACGTACTCCGCCGAGGAGGACCGGGTGTACGTCTCCTCCAAGGGGTTCGGCGCGAAGTCGCTGGCGCTGAAGGAGGACCCGCGCAACCTGTACTGGCGGGCGGTGCGCGGTCACGGTGTCGCCGAGGCCGCGGCGGAACTCGCCGCACGGCTGGGGGCCCGACGGGTCGGGATCTTCGGTGAGGTGTACGGCGCCGGCGTGCAGGACCTCGCGTACGGCGCGGACGGAAGGCGCGACACCCTCGGGTACGCCGTGTTCGACGTGTCGGCGGAGATCGGCGGCCGGGTGCGCTGGCTGGACGCGGCGGAGCTGCTGGACGGCCGGCTGCCCTTGGTGCCCCGGCTGTTCACGGGCCCGTACGACAGCGGGCGGGTGCTGGAGATCGCCACCGGGCGCGAGACGGTGTCCGGCCGGGGGCTGCACCTGCGGGAGGGCGTGGTCATCCGCGCGGCCGTCGAGCGGCACAGCGCGGTGACCGGGGGCCGGGCGATAGCGAAGGCGGTGAGCCCGGCTTACCTGACGCGCAAGGGGGGCACGGAGTACGAGTGAGCGGCGGGGGCGGCCGGACTGGCGGCTGCTGCAGTGGCTGCCGCCCTCCGCGGCTGTGAGCAGATGTGTACGGTTTCCCTGCCGACTGCGGGTTTGCGCACCTCGGCGGCGCTGGGGGCGCAGGTCCACTCGCCGGCGTTTGCCGGGTGCCTCCCCCACTCTCGGCTTCTCCCCCATGAGCGGGAGGTACCCCCACCGCCCACCCTCCCCCACCCTCGGCTGCGCTCGGGCGGGGGCACCCCCGTCGCCCCTGGGGGCACCTCCCAGGCCCTTGAGGCACTGGGGAGACGCGACTGCCCGCGGCTGCGCGGCACGGCTGCCCGCGGCCGGGTGGCGGGGGTCAGGCGGTGGGGCGGCGTCGGGCGCCGTTCTCCGTCAGCAGGCGGGAGCCCGTCAGGCGGTCGCCGAAGACGTCGTCCGGGTTGGACAGGACGCAGCTCTCCAGCGAGAGGCAGCCGCAGCCGATGCAGTCCGTGAGGTGGTCGCGCAGGCGGTTGAGCTGCTTGATGCGTTCGTCCAGCTCCGAGCGCCACGCCTCGGAGAGGTGCGCCCAGTCGTCCCGGGTGGGCGTGCGCCCCTCGGGCAGCTCGGCGAGCGCCTCGCGGATCGTGGCGAGCGGGATGCCGACGCGCTGGGCGGCACGGATGAAGGCGACCCGGCGCAGGGTGTCACGGCTGTAGCGGCGTTGGTTGCCCGAGGTGCGGCGACTGCTGATCAGGCCCTTGGCCTCGTAGAAGTGCAGCGCCGAGACGGCGGCGCCGCTGCGGGCGGAGAGCTGGCCGACCGTGAGCTCGTGGATCTTCTCGGGTATCTGGGGCACTCCCCGAACCCTACCCACCCGTCCGGCGGCCGGCCGTCGTTGACAGGGAACGCCCGGCACACCATGCTAAGCAGTTGCTTAGGCATGCGCGCACCGATGCGCTGCGACTACGTGACGTGAGAGGCCGGGACATGGCAGAGCCGAGGATCTTCACCTCCGTCGACGACCTGAAGGCGGCGGTGGGCGAGCAGCTGGGGTACACCGACTGGCTGGAGGTCGACCAGAAGCGGATCGACCTGTTCGCCGAGGCCACCGGGGACCACCAGTGGATCCACGTCGACCCGGGGAAGGCCGCGGCGGGGCCGTTCGGGACGACCATCGCGCACGGCTATCTGACGCTGTCGCTGCTGCCGCTGTTCGGCCCGCAGCTGATCTCCGTCGAGGGCGTGAAGATGGGCGTCAACTACGGCACCAACAAGGTGCGCTTCCCCGCCCCGGTCCCGGTCGGCTCGCGGGTGCGCGCGACCGCGACGATCACCTCCGTCGACGAGGTGCCGGGCGGCGTCCAGGTGGCCACGGCGTTCACCGTGGAGCGCGAGGGCGGCGACAAGCCGGTGTGCGTCGCCGAGTCGGTGGCCCGCTACTACCTCTGAGCGGGGCCGGTCCCCCGGGCCCCGACCATCCTGAGCACGAGGTCGGCGTAGAGCTCGCCGACCTCCTCGGGGGTGCGGGGGCCGTCGACGTTGAACCAGCGGGCCACGTCGATGCACAGGGAGAGCACGGCGAGCGTGGTGCCCTGTACGTCGATGACGTCGAACTCGCCGGAGCGCACGCCCTCCTCGATGATCCCGCGCACCTCGGCGTCGACCTGCCGGCGCAGCCCGAGGATCTCGTCGCGGGCGTCGGGGCCGAGCGAGTCGAGTTCGTACTGCACGACCCTGGCGGTGGTCCGGCCGCCCGCGTGCCAGCGGACGAAGGAGCTGACCGCTCCGGCGAGCCGCTCGCCGGGGCCGCCCTCGGCGCGGGCCGCCGTGCGCAGGATCTCGACGGCCTTCTCGTGGCCGATCCTGCTGATGCGGTGGAGCAGCTCTTCCTTGGTCTTGTAGTGGATGTAGAGCGCGGCCGGGCTCATCCCGGCGCGGCCCGCGATGTCGCGGGTCGTCGTGGCGTGGTAGCCGCGCTCCGCGAACGCCTCCACGGCGGCGAGCAGCAATCGTCGGGCCGCGTCGGGCGTGACCTCACCCCACGGTTGCGCCTCGGCGCCGGCCGACTCCTCCGCCGTACTCATCGCTCACCTCATTCGCTGGCAGGGGTAACACCATACCGGCAAGGGTGAGCGCTCGCTTAGCGCGCCCGTCGTCACAGCTTCTGCAGCGGGTCGTACTCGGAGAGCATCTTCTCCAGGCGGGCCTGGTCGACCCGGTTGACGATCTGCCCCGCCTCCTGGCGGTCGCGGATGACCTTGGCCAGGGTGAAGGCGGAGGTGACGAGGTACAGGACCGCGATGCCCAGGAAGGCGCGGACCCAGGCATCGGCCTCGAGGTTGAAGATACCGACCGCGGTGGCGCCCATGGCCACTCCGAAGGACGCGACGGCCTGACCGTAGAAGGCGGCCGTGCTCTGCTGCTTGACCGGTGTGTCGCTCATGGGGAAAAGGATCGGCGGATGTGGCCGCGGCCACATCCGCTCAGCTACTCAGGCGCGTACTCAGAAGGCCGAGACCCCGGTCAGGGCGCGGCCGATGACCAGCTTCTGGATCTGGCTGGTGCCCTCGTAGAGGGTCATCACGCGGGCGTCGCGCAGGAGTTTGCCGGCCGGGTACTCGTCGATGTAGCCGTAGCCGCCGAAGACCTGCAGGGCGTTGTTGGCGGCGCGGACGGCGGCCTCCGAGGCGAAGAGCTTGGCCTTGGAGGACTCGACGGCGAAGGGCTTCCCCCGGTCGATCAGGTCGGCGACCCGCCAGGTGAGCAGCCGGGCCGCGTCGACGTCCACGGCGATGTCGCTGATCAGCTCCTGGACGAGCTGGTGACGGGCGATGGCCTTCCCGAACTGCTCCCGCTCCCCCGCGTAGCGCACGGCCGCGTCCAGGGCGGCCTGCGCTATGCCGACGCAGCCGGCCGCGACCGACATGCGGCCCTTGGCGAGGGCGGACATGGCGACCGAGAAGCCCTTGCCCTCGGGCCCCAGCATCGCGGAGGCGGGCACGCGCACGTCCTCGAGGACCAGTTCGGCGGTGGCCTGGCCGCGCAGGCCGAGCTTGCCGTGGACGGCGCGGCGGGTCAGGCCGGGGGTGTCGGTGGGGACGAGGAAGGCGGAGACGCCCTGGTGGCCGGGGGCGTCGGTGGAGCGGGCGAAGAGCAGGACGACGTCGGCCCAGGTGCCGTTGGTGATGAACATCTTGGTGCCGTTGACGACGTAGTCGTCGCCGTCGCGGACCGCCCGCGTGGTGAGGTTCCCGGCGTCCGAGCCCGTGCCGGGCTCGGTGAGGCCGAAGCAGCCGACGTACTCCCCGGAGGTGAGCCCCGGCAGCCAGGCGCGCTTCTGCTCCTCGCTCCCCCAGGCGGCGATCGTCTTGGCGACCAGGCCGAGGGAGACGGAGACGATGCCGCGCACGGAGGAGTCGCCGCGGCCCAGCTCCTCGGTGACCAGGCAGTACGCGAGATGGTCGCCGCCGCTGCCGCCGTACTCCTCGTCGATCGTCAGCCCCAGGAAGCCGACCTCGCCGAGCTTCTTCACGATGCCGCGGTCGATCTCCTCGGCGCGGTCCCAGGCGGTGGCGTGGGGCACGACCTCGCGCTCCACGAAGTCCCGGGCGAGCCGGCGGACGGCCTCCTGCTCCTCGCTGAGCTCCAGGTTCATACCGAGTCACCCCACGTGAGATCCATGTGAAACGTACACATTTAAATTAGCACTGCTAGTTTCAAGGCGCAGCCCTACTATGTGCGCCATGGCCCGACCGCGCAAGCCCCTGCTGAGCACCGACCGGATCGTCGGTACGGCCCGTGCGCTGGTGGACGCGGAGGGCCTCGCGGCCGTCTCCACGCGCCGGCTCGCCGCGGAACTGGGGGTGAGCGGGCCCTCGCTCTACAACCACTTCCGCACCAAGGACGAGATCCTGGAGGCGGTCGCCGACTCGGTGAGCGCGCTGGTCGACCTGTCGATGTTCGAGGACGGCCGGGAGTGGCGGACCGCGCTGCACGACTGGGCGGTCTCCTACCGGGCCGCGCTGCGCGACCACCCCAACATCGTGCCGGTCCTGGCCCGCGGTCCGGGCCGCCGTCCGGCGGCGCTGCGGCTGGCCGACGCGGTCTACGGCGCGATGGTCGAGGCCGGCTGGCCGCCCGCGCAGGCCACCTCCATCGGCGCGCTGATGCGGTACTTCATCATGGGCTCCGCGCTCGGCTCGTTCGCGGGCGGCTTCGTGGACGACGCCAGCGCCTACGACCCCGCCGACTACCCGCACCTCGGACAGGCCCATCTCCTCGCCGAGCAGCAGGAGAAGATCGACGAGCGGGCCTTCGAGGCGGGGCTGACGGCGCTGCTGGACGGGCTGGCGCTGCAGTACGAGCAGGTGCGGGCCGGCGCTTGAGCGCTCCGCCGGGAGTGCGGCGATGGGCCGTCGGTCATCTGCGGCGCCGTCGTGGCTGGTCGCGCAGTTCCTCGCGCCCCTTCAGGGCGCGCGCCGGCAGGGGACCGTGCCCCTTCGGGGACCGGACGCTTCGGTGAGGACCGAAGTGTCCGTGCCGCATGCTGGGGGCATGACCACCAAGGATCCCCGGGCGGCCGGTCTCGCACGGCTCGCCGCCCTGGCCGCCGACGAGACGCGGGCCGCGTGTCTGCTGGCGCTGCTGGACGGGCGGGCCTGGACGGCGGGCGAGCTGGCCCGGCACGCCGGGGTCGCCGCGTCCACGCTGAGCGAGCACCTGGGCAAGCTGGTCGCGGGCGGGCTGCTCACCGAGGAACGGCAGGGACGG
>NZ_NCTE01001188.1 GCF_002114215.1 Streptomyces sp. 13-12-16
CCGGCACGGGTGTCCGGCCTCCCGTCCCGGCCCCGTGGCCTGCCGGGACGGCTCGGCGCCGGTACGCCGTCGCTGTGCGGGGAGTTCCTTCGGCGCGCTCGGACCCGTGACGGTGCGGGCCACGCGCGGCGACCGTCCCGGTGAGGGGAACCGCGGCGCCTGCTCCGGGGGCGGGTGCGCCGGAGCGGGTTCGCCGCCAGGTCCGTGAGGGCGTGACGGCGGACGGCGGTGGCCCGTGCCTCGTGCCGGGTGCCGGTCGGTGCCGAGGGCGTGGGACCTTCCGGAGCGCTGCTCCGGGAGACGGCCCGGGACGGGAGCCCCCTTCCGCCGAGGAAAGGGGTCGTCAGAGGCGTTCGCCCGCCACCTCGTCCTCGTCCGGATCCGGTTTCGTACCGCCCGCCCGCGCCCGGTGGGCCCGCAGCCGGTCGAGGCGCGAGATGACGGGGGTGGCACTCACCCCGTGCAGCACGACGGACGCCAGCACCGTGAAGGTCACCACCGCCCACAACTGCTCGGCCGGGACGCCGAAACCGGGGGTGCCGAGCGCGTGGGCCAGGTAGAACAGCGAGCCGATGCCGCGGATCCCGAAGAAGGCGATCACCACCCGCTCCCGCGGCCCGGCGGACGTACCGAACTGGGCGGCCCACGCCGTCAGCGGCCGGACCGCCGACAGCAGCAGCAGACCCACGGCCGCCCCCTGCCAGGTCAGCGACGCCAGACCGCCCTGCGCGACGAACACACCGAGCAGGAACAGCAGTACGGCGGTCAGCAGCCGCTCCACCTGCTCCACGAAATCGTGCAGCACCCGGTGATAGCCGTGGGCGCGCTCCGCCCGGCGGATCCGGCAGGCGGTGACGAACACGGCCACGAAGCCGTAGCCGTGCAGCAGCTCCGTCGCCCCGTAGGCGAGGAACGTGGCGCCGATGGCTACGAACCCCTCCCGGTGCTCGGACAGCCGCATCGCCCGCCGGCCCGCCCGGAAGAACAGCCACCCGAGCAGCGCGCCGACGGCGATCCCCGCGGACACGCCCACCACGCACTTGTACAGCACCTCGACCAGCGCCCAGTGGGCGATCCCGTCACCGGTGGGACGTCCGCCCGCGGCGGCGAGCGCGACGGCCGCCATGACGAAGGGGAAGGCGAGGCCGTCGTTCAGCCCGGCCTCGCTGGTCAGCGTGAAGCGCACCTCGTCCTCGTCGTGCTCGGAGTCGGTGGGCGCGCCCACCCGCACCTCCGAGGCGAGCACCGGATCGGTCGGCGCCAGCACGGCCGCCAGCAGCAGCGCGGCGACCGGCGGCCAGTCGAGCAGGCCCCAGGCCAGGAGGCCCACGGCGGCGATGGTCAACGGCATGGTGACGCCCAGCTGCCGCCAGGTGCCCTGCCAGCGCCGGCGGCCGAACGGCCGGTTCAGGGCGAGACCGGCGCCCATGAGGGAGACGATCACGCAGATCTCGGTGACGTGCTCCACCCATGTCCGGTCCGCCACCGGGTCGATCTCGGGCAGGGACAGGGGCACGGGCAGCAATTGGAGGGCGATTCCGCAGACGAGGAACACCAGCGGCAACGACAACGGTCTGCGGGCCACCAGCCGGGGCAGCACGGCCGCGCCGAGGGCACCGGCCCCGAGCAGGGTGAAGAGGTAGTCAGGGGAAGTCACCGGTCACAGGTGCCCGGAGCGGGCCGGGGGTACGCCACGGCTCCGGCCCGGACATCATCCCGGCGGCGGAAGCCCGCCCGAACGGACGGACGGGTGCGGTCCTCGCCGCCCGCCGGCACGCGTACTCCGGCGTGAAGGGCGGAGCCCGTGAAGGACACCGCTGCCGGTGCGCGCCGAGTGCGCCGCCTCGCGACGCGGAGGACTTGACGGAGCGGGACGTGCTCGGCGCTACTGGAAGACGTGCCGGGCGCACACGCGTCGGGGGGCCCGCCCGGCGCCGACCCGGTGCATCCACCCCCCGCCGGACGCATGCCGAAGGGGTGACCGGTGCGGTCTCGACGGGCGGCGGCAGCAGTCGTACTGCTGGCCTCGATGCTGTTCTGGACCCTGTGCTCCCCGGCGCCGGCGGCGGACCGGCCCGTCCCGGCGCACCCCGCCGCACAGCAGCACGGTCCGGCCGAGACGGTTCCCGGGACCGTCGACGTGCCCGAGGCCGTCGGCACGCCCTTGCCCGGCGAGGGCCACGCC
>NZ_NCTE01001189.1 GCF_002114215.1 Streptomyces sp. 13-12-16
GGTCCCGAGCCGGCGCACGAGCCCGCCCCCTGGCCGCCGCCGGGCGCCGAGCCCGTCGACCTCACCGGCTTCTACGACCCCGCCTCCGACGACGGCCTGCGGTACGGGGAGGCGTTCCGGGGCATGCGCGCGGCCTGGCGGTCCGGCGACGACGTCCTCGCCGACATCGAGCTGCCCGAGCGGACCGCCGCCGACGCCGGACGGTACGGGCTGCACCCGGCCGCCCTCGACGCGGCCCTGCACGCCACCGCGCTGCTCGCCTCCGAGGCCGACTCCGGGCGGATCACGCTCCCGTTCCTCTGGACGGGGATCGACCTCCACGCCGCCGGGGCCGCCGCCCTCAGGCTGCGGATGACCCGTCTGGGCGAGGACGAGGTCGCGCTGCGCCTGACCGACACCACGGGCCGTCCCGTGGCCTCCGTCGAGTCGCTCGTCCTGCGTCCGGCGGCCGCCGGCGGACCGGTCCGCGCGGACCGGTCCCACGACTCGCTGTTCGAACTCGTCTGGACGCCCGTCGAGCCGGCCGCGACCGCGTCCCCGACCGTCGTGCACCGCTGCACCGGCGGCACGACCGCGGAGGCGGTGCACGCGGAGACCACCGCGGTCCTGGACGTCGTCCGGTCCTGGCTCGCGGAGGACCGTGACGACGCCGTGCTCTCGGTCGTCACCCGGGGCGCCGTCTCGGTCGGCGGCGAGGACGTCACCGACCTCGCCGGAGCGGCGGTGTGGGGACTGGTCCGCAGCGCCCAGACGGAGAACCCGGGGCGCATCGTCCTGATCGACCTGGACCCCGGCGACCCCGGCCACGCCACGGCCGACGCCGGCCCGCTGGTGGCGACCGGCGAGGCACAGATCGCCGTGCGCTCCGGCACCCCGCACCGCCCGCGCCTGACCCGCGTGAGCGGCGACCGGTCCGGGTCCGCCACCCCCTCCACCGTCTTCGGCGACCGGCCCGGCACCGTGCTCGTCACGGGCGGCACCGGCACCCTGGGCAGCCTGGT
>NZ_NCTE01001190.1 GCF_002114215.1 Streptomyces sp. 13-12-16
GGCGCAGGTCCTCCACCGCCGGTGAGGCGTCCCCGTCGACCAGCCGGGCCCGCGCCAGCTCGGTCAGCGCCCACGCCTCACCGCGCGCGTCGCGGGTCCGGCCGTACAGGTCCAGGGCGGTGCGCAGCTCGCTCTCCGCGCGCGGCACGTCGCCCCGGCGCAGGTGCAGCTGCCCCAGCTGGAAGTGCGCCCACGCCTGCCCGTGCACCGACTCGCCCGCGCGGTGCAGCACCAGCGACTCGGTGAGCAGGTCCAGCGCCTCGGCCAGCCGGGCCCGGTCCCGCTCCACCGCCGCCAGCGCGTGCATCGTCCAGGCGCGGTCGGTGGCCAGCTCGGGCGCGGCCTGCAGGTCCAGTGCCTCCCGCAGTCTCGCCGACGCCTCCGTCAGGTTGCCCTGGTGGTGCAGCGTGATGCCCAGCGAGGTCAGCGCCCGCGCCGCGCCCGCGTCGTGCTGCGCCTCCCGGTACAGGTCCACCACCGACGTCAGCGTGGTCCGCGCCTTGTCCAGCTCGCCCAGCTGCCGTGCCGCGATACCGGTGCGCCACTGCACGGAGCGCACCAGCAGCCCCTCGTCCACGGCCTGTGCCAGCTCGTTGATCTCACCCAGCCGGTACAGGTCGCCGCGCAGCAGGCAGTAGTCGCACAGCGCGCCGAGCAGGTTCAGCACCGCCCTCCGGTCCACGCCCTCCGCGTGCCGCAGCGCCGCCGTGATGAAGCTCGACTCGTCGTCCAGCCAGCGCAGCGCCTCGTCCAGCGAGGTGAAGCCGTACGGGCTGAAGCGGTCCGAGCGGGTCGACATGTTGCCGTCGACCAGCCGCAGCACCGAGTCGGCCAGCTCGGCGTAGTTCACGATCAGCCGCTCCTGCGCGGCCGTGCGCTCGGCCGGGTCCTCCTCGTCGAGGAGCCGGGCCAGGGCGAAGGCGCGGACGAGGTCGTGCAGCCGGTAGCGGCTGTGCCGTACGCGGTCGATCAGACCGGCGCGGTGCAGTGCGGCCAGGTGCCGGGTCGCCTCGGCCTCGTCGGTGGACAGGAGGGCCGCCGCCGCGGCGGCACCCAGGGAGGCCCGGCCGGCCAGGGCGAGCCGCCGCAGCAGCCGCCGCAGGGGCTCGGGCTGGTCGGTGTAGCGCAGCCACAG
>NZ_NCTE01001191.1 GCF_002114215.1 Streptomyces sp. 13-12-16
CGGCCGGGCCGGGGCGCCCCGGCCTCTCGCGCCGTCTCCAGCGCGCCGCCGCACGACCGGTGGCCGCCGCCTGGGACCTGGCCGTCGGCCAGGACGCCCTGTACCCGGGAGCCGCCGAGACCCGGCCCAACGGCGTCGAACGCGTCCTCGCGCGCTTCGTCGACAAAGCGGTCGAGACCGGCGCACGCAATCCGCGCGCCATGGCGGCGCTGCTGGACGTCATGAGCCTGGAGAGACCCGCCACCCGCCTGTTCTCTCTGGACATGCTCGTCCCGATGCTCATCGGCCCCGGAAAGCCCCGCCTGCAAGGCCCGCCCCTCACCGAGACGGAGCGGAAGGCCGCTCTGTCGTAGCAGGAAGCCAGGAGCAGGGAGCCGGGCCGGCGCCGTGCTCGTCGCGGCGGAACGCCGGCCGCACCGCCCTTACGGGTCGGTACGGGCGCGCAGGATTCCCTCGACGCCCTGGAGGAAGGTCTCCGAGACCAGTTCGGGGTCGAAGAGGCAACCGGCTGCCATGGCACCGTCCCGGAGCATGACGAGGTGCCGGCCGTCCGCCTCGGCGGGTGCGTCGCCGGTCTCCGCCAGCAGCTCCGTGACGGTGTCCAGGAACCACTGCCGGTGGGCCAGGACGGCTCGGTGGACCGGGTGGGCGGGGTCGGGATACTCGGCCACCGCGTTGAGGAAGGCACAGCCGCGGAAACCGGGGGAGCGGATGCCTTCGGTGATGGACCCGGCGACGGCCCGGACCCGGTCGGCCGCCGGCCGACCGCTCGCCAGGGCGGTGGCGACCTGCTCCCGGATTCCCCGGTCGGCCTGTTCGAGGTAGGCGAGAACGAGTTCCTCCTTGCCCGAGAAATGCCGGTACAGCGTGGCCCGGGTCACCTGTGCCTCCGCGATGACCCGGTCGATGCCGACGGAGTGGATCCCCTCGGCGTAGAAGATCCGGCTTGCCGTGTGGAGCAGCCGTGCTCGCGCTTCGGATGTGCTGCCGTTCTTCGGGCTCCGACTCATGCCGCCAGGCTATCAAGTGGGTAGAACGTTCGGTCTTGACAGTGGCCGCGCCGATCCTCTTTGATCTGGGTGCGAGACAGAACGTTCTACCTCCTACTGGGCGGTGCCCTCCCGGCTCTCCGCGTACCCGGTCGCCGGGCGGGACCGCGCTGTTCCTCATCGATTCACCGTCACCGAAAGGCACTTCCATGGACACCCTCGTCGACACGGCCCCCACCGGCGTTCCCGCCGCCTTGCGCAAGCTGTACTTCCTGCGGTTCGCGTTCGCCGCCGCATGGGCCGCCCTGCTGTTCGCGACCGCCGAAACACTGGGAGCGCTCAGTGCGGTGCTGCTCCTGGTCTACCCCCTGTTCGACGTGGCGGCCGCGGTCGTCGACGCCCGGTCCGCGAAGGCGAACGGCGGTACGGCCGGACTCCTGTACGTGAACATCGCGATCAGCTCACTGACGGTCGTCGGCCTGGCCGTCGCCGTCACGTCGGGCATCCCGGCCGTCCTGCGGGTCTGGGGGATCTGGGCCGTCACCTCGGGACTCGTCCAGCTCGTCGTGGGCGCGGGCCGCAGGAAACTGGGCGGCCAGTGGCCGATGATCGTCAGCGGCGCCATCTCCACGGCCGCCGGCGCGTCGTTCTTCGCCCAGGCAGGCAGCGACGACGCCACGCTGGCGAACCTCGCCGGCTACGCCTTCCTCGGAGGTGTCTTCTTCCTCGTCTCGGCCCTCCGGCTGAACCGGACCCGCGACGGGGTCTGACCCCCCCCGGGCCCGGACGGGTCAGCCGGAGTCGTCGAACATGGCCAGCAGTGCCTGCTCGTCCGTCTCCGTTACGGGCTGTTCCGGCTGCGGCAGCTGCTCGGCCCATACCGTCTTTCCCTGCGGCATGTAGCGGGCGCCCCAGCTGCTGGTGAACTGCGCCACCAGGAACAGGCCGCGCCCGCCCTCCTCGGTCATGGCCGCCCGCCGGATGCGCGGAGAGGTGTTGCTGCGGTCGGAGACCTCGCAGATCAGTGAGTCGTCGCGCAGCAACCGCAGACACACGGGCCCCCGGCCGCCGTACCGCACGGCGTTGGTGACCAGCTCGCTGACCACCAGCCCGGTGTTGAAGTCCAGCTCCGACAGGCCCCAGGCGGCGAGCTGATCACGGGTCAGCGCCCTGGCCCGCGCCACGACCGAGGGGTCGGACGGGAACTCCCAGGCCGCCACCCGGTCCTCGGGCAGCGCGTGCACACGGGCCAGCAGGAGGGCCACGTCGTCGTACGGGCCGCCGGACGGGAGGGTGTCCGCGATCCGGTCGCAGACGTCCTCCAGTTCCGGGCCACCGTGGTTCAGCGAGTCCAGCAGCCGCCCGGTGCGCACGTCGGTGTCCCCGTAACCGCGGTCCTCCTTGAGCAGGCCGTCGGTGTACATCGCCAGCAGGCTGCCCGCGGGCAGGTCGACGGTGGCGGACTCGTACGGCTGGATCCCGCCGAGCCCGAGCGGCGGACCGCTCGGCAGGTCGACCAGCCGCGCCCGCCCGCCCGGCGTCAGCACGGCGGGCGGCGGATGACCCGCCCGCGCGGCCGTGCAGCGGCACGACACCGGGTCGTACACCGCGTACAGGCAGGTCGTTCCCGTCGCGGGGTCCTGCTCGTCGTCCGATTCGTCGGGAGTCCGGCTGACCAGGTCGTCCAGGTGGGCCAGCACCTCCTCGGGCAGCAGGTCCAGCCCGGCCAGCGTCCGCACCGCCGTACGCAGCCGGCCCATGGTCGCCGCCGCCTGCAGGCCGTTCCCCGGCACGTCCCCGACGACCAGCGCCACGCGCATCCCGGACAGCGGGATCGCGTCGAACCAGTCCCCGCCCACACCGGTCCTGGCGTCCGCGGGCAGATAGCGGGAGGCGAGTTCGGCGGCGCTCAGCCGGGGCAGGACGTGCGGGAGCAGGCTGCGCTGCAGCGTCAGGGAGGCGCGGTGCTCCCGGCGGTAGCGGCGGGGGGGGGC
>NZ_NCTE01000122.1 GCF_002114215.1 Streptomyces sp. 13-12-16
GCAGGACCTGGACGTCGCCGCCGGGGCCGGTCACGGCCGCCCGTAAGCGTTCCATGACGTCGGTGCGGTCCCGCAGGACGCCGGGCGCGCGGCCGACCAGGGGCAGGCGGACGGAGTCGGGAGCGGCCGGCCGGGGTTCGGCCGGGGCCACCACGTGGCGTCCGAACAGCGGGGCCGAGCCCGGGGCGTAGTGGTGGACGTGTTCCTCGATGTACTGGTCGCCACCGGTCTGGTAGATCCGGGCGCTGTCCGACGCGCGCCCCTCCATCGGCGTCGGCACGCTCATCGTCCGGTGATGTGCTGGTCGCGTCCGGCCTGGTAGATCCGGGCGCTGCCCGACGCCCGGGCCTGCTGGCGGATCCGCTCCGGTCCCGGATCCTCCGGAACCGACGGTTTCAACTCGTCCAGGACGCGCCGCAGTTCGTCGGCGGCCTCCGGCTGCGCCAGCAGGAACCGCCGTACGCGGCCCTGCCATTCGGCGGTCAGCTCGGCCTCGGACTCGGTGTCGCCGGCCCGGCGCGCGAGAAGCAGGTCCGCACGGCCTGCTTCCAGTTCCTCACCGATGCCCTCGGCCCTGGCGGGCTGGAAACGGCGCCACAGGGCGACCATCCCGTCCCTCGCCGATTCCCAGGCGTTCGTCACCATCAACGTGACGACGGTCGTGCCCGCCGTCCCTGCCAGTGCGGCGATCTCCGGATCCACGGTCCCCCCTACGGCCGGCTCCCGATCCTAGGCCCCCGGACCGCTTCCGGCACGAGGATTCGGCCCCGGGCGCCGGCGCGGACCTCCGCGGGCCCCCTGGGAGCACGACCAGCGGCGCTCCCGGTGTCCGCCGGGGCCTCGACGCGGCTCCCGCCCACTCCGGGCCCGCCGTACGTCCGGCGGCCCCTCCGGAGGACGAGGTCCGCTCCGGAGAGCCCGGTTCGTCCTTCGTCCCGGAACCGAGCACGGGGACGGGGCGCGGGACGCCGCCGTACGAGGCCCGGCGCGCAGGGGAATCCGGCCGCCCGGAGCGAGCCGGTTCGATCCGGTGACGCCGGGCGCGCACGCCCCGGCGCGTCCGGGCCCGGCGCTCGACGGGGCCACGCCGCCGAGCCCCCGGTTCGCTCCATCCGGTGGTGTGGGCGGTGACCGGGGTCGGTCGGCCCCGATCCGCCGTGACCATGGGAGGGCCCCGGCACGTCCGCCGGGTCCTTTCCGTTCCCCCACGACGCCTTACTGGAGAGTGCCGTGCAGACCCGTTCCTGGTCCCTCGCCGCCGTCCTCGCCCTGACCGCGCTCCTGCTGCCCGCCCACACGGCGTCCGCCGCGCCGGCCGCGCCCCCGTCCTGCCCCGACGGGTCGGTGTGCTTCTGGAGCGAGGAGGGCTTCGGCGGCGACTACTGGGAGTGGACCGCGCGCAGCGGCTACCGTGACATGCCGCCCCGCCTCCACGACCACGTCGGCTCGGCCGTCGCGAGCACCCGGGCCTGCTTCGTGAACTGGCAGCCGCTCGAGAAGCGGGACGTCTTCAACGGCGACTGGCGCTCCCGCTACCTCGGCGACTTCGGCGGCCGGATCGACGGGGTGGGCCCGGGCGCCTGCTGACCCGCCGGACGCTCGAACTATCCGCGGAAGCCCAGCAGTTGCTCGTTTCTGTTGCCTGCGGACGAGGAGACGGCCCGGGCCGTCGGCCGGCTGCGCGAGCGGTCACGGCACGGCAGGCTCCGGGCCATCTCGTAGGGCCACCTCGTAGGGTCTCTCCCGATCCCCTCAGCCCAGGTGCGTCGGCGCGAACATCCGCAGCACGGCGGGGAGGACGACCACCGACGGGCCCGGTGTCGTCAGGGCCTTCGCGAGGTCCTGCTCCAGGGTCTCGGGGCCGGTCCGCAGGCCGGGTACGCCGAAGGACTCCGCCAGGGCCACGTAGTCGGGGCGGGTCAGTTCCGTCGCCGTGGGTTCGCCGAAGGCGTCGGTCATGTACTCGCGGAGGATGCCGTAGCCGCCGTCGTCGACGATGAGCCAGGTGACGTCGAGGCCGTGCTGGCGGGCGGTGGCCAGTTCGGCGACGGAGTACAGGGCGCCGCCGTCCCCGGAGACCGCGAGGACCGGGCGGGTGGGGTCGGCGACCGCCGCGCCCAGGGCGGCCGGGAAGCCGTAGCCGAGGCCGCCGGCGCCCTGCGCGGAGTGCAGGTGGTTGGGGCCCATGGCGTCGAAGGCGGACCAGGCCCAGTACGTCAGGATCGTCATGTCCCAGAAGGACGGCGAGCCGGTGGGCAGGGCGCGGCGGACCGCCGCCAGCACCTGCCGTTCCAGGGCGAGTTCCTGGGAGTCGAGGCGCTCGCGGACGCGGTCCAGCACTCCCCGGACGCGCTCGGGCGCGGTCGCGTCCTCGCGGGCCTCCACCGTCTCCAGCAGGGCCTGGAGGGCGAGGCGGGCGTCGGCGTGGATGCCGAGGCCCGGGTGGTTGGACTCCAGCTTGCCGAGGTCGGCCTCGATCTGGATCACCCGGCCGCGCGGCTCGAACGTGTGGTAGTTCGAGGAGAGTTCGCCGAGACCGGAGCCGACGACCAGCAGGACGTCCGCGTCCTGGAGGAAGTCGGTGGTGTGGCGGTCCTCCAGCCAGGACTGCAGCGACAGCGGGTGCGTCCAGGGAAAGGCGCCCTTGCCGCCGGGGGTGGTGACGACGGGTGCCTGGATCCGCTCGGCGAGCTGCTTCAGCTTGCCGGAGGCGTCCGAGCGGACCACTCCCCCGCCCGCGATGATCGCCGGGCGGGTGGCGTTCGCCAGCAGGTGGGCGGCGAGTGCGGTGAGTTCGGGGCGCGGGGGCAGCTCGTCGGGGGTGGCGTCCATCGCCGTCACCACCGGCAGGGCGGTCCCGGCGAGCAGGACGTCCTGCGGGATCTCCACCCACACCGGTCCGTGCGGGACGGTCAGCGCCGACTTCCAGGCCTCCGCGATCGCGGACGGGATCTGGGACTGCGTACGGGCCGTGTGGACGGACTTGACCACGCCGCGGAACGAGGCCGCCTGGTCGGGGAGTTCGTGCAGGTAGCCGTGGCGGCCACCGCCGAGCCCCGGCGTCGGGACCTGGCTGCAGATCGCCAGCACGGGCGCCGAGGCCGCCGCCGCCTCCTGGAGCGCGGCCAGCGAGGTGAGGGCTCCCGGGCCGGTCGACAGCAGCAGCGGGGCGGCCTCGCCGGTGATCCGGCCGTACGCGTCCGCCGCGAATCCGGCGTTGTTCTCCACCCGCAGGCCGACGTACCGCAGGTCGGAGCGGCGCAGCGCGTCGAACACGCCGAGGGCGTGCTGGCCGGGCAGGCCGAAGACGGTGGTCGCGCCGAGCCCGGCCAGGGTCTCCACGACCAGGTCCCCGCCGTTGCGGCCGGGGGGAGGATTCAGCGCGGCCTCCGTCTGCGCGGCGGTCGGGCGGAGCACCAGGTCGTGGTCGTGGGTCACTTCTCGCGGGCCTCCGCAATCTGACGGGACATGATCGTGGTCAGCTCGTACGCCGTGTGGGACGCGGCGACCGAGGTGATCTCGGCGTGATCGTACGCGGGGGCCACCTCGACGACGTCCGCCGAGACCAGGTTGCAGGAGGCCAGTCCGCGCAGGATCTCCAGCAGCTCGCGGGAGGTCATGCCGCCGGCCTCGGGGGTGCCGGTGCCGGGCGCGTGGGCCGGGTCCAGGCAGTCGATGTCGATGGAGATGTACAGCGGACGGTCGCCGATGCGCTGGCGGAGCTGGTCGGCGACCTCGTCGGCGCCCCGGCGGTAGACGTCCGCGGAGGTGACGATGCCGAAGCCCATCTTCTCGTCGTCGGTGAGGTCCTGCTTGCCGTAGAGCGGGCCGCGGGTGCCGACGTGGGAGAGGGCGGAGGTGTCGAGGATGCCCTCCTCGACGGCACGGCGGAACGGGGTGCCGTGGGTGTACTCGGCGCCGAAGTAGGTGTCCCAGGTGTCGAGGTGCGCGTCGAAGTGGAGCAGGGCGACCGGGCCGTGCTTCTTGGCGACGGAGCGCAGCAGCGGCAGGGCGATGGTGTGGTCGCCGCCCAGGGTCATCAGCCGGGCGCCGGTGCCGAGGAGGTCGTCGGCGGCGGCCTCGACCGTCTCCACGGCCTCGTTGATGTTGAAGGGGTTCACGGCGATGTCGCCGCCGTCCGCGACCTGGGCGAGGGCGAAGGGGGAGGCGTCCTGCGCCGGGTTGTAGGGGCGCAGCAGCCGGGACGCCTCACGGATGGCGTTGCCGCCGAAGCGGGCGCCCGGCCGGTAGGAGACGCCCGAGTCGAAGGGCACGCCCACCACGGCGACGTCGGTGCGGCCGACCTCGTCGAGGCGGGGCAGCCGGGCGAAGGTCGCGGGACCGGCGTACCGGGGGACGCGGGAGGAGTCGACGGGGCCGCGGGGCGTCTCGTTGCTGCTCATGGGACTGCCTTCTTTCCTGCTCTTCGCCTTGGATCGTGCATCCGCCCGCACCCGCGGGCTGCCGGTCTGTCCCGACCATAGAGCGGCGGAAAGCACCTGCGAAGTGTACGTTTCCTCCATTCCCACCGCACGGAATGGAGGAAGTGTCCAGCATGTCGGACCCCATGGTTCCCCCCACGCCGCCCGTGCGTCTGGACGCGCTCCTGGCACGCGAGGACCTCGGACTGCGCCGGGTCGCCGGGCCCGACGACCCCGGCACCGTCGTGCACTGGGCGCACGCCTCGGAGATGGCGGACCCGTACCCGTACCTGCTGGGCGGGGAGCTGCTGCTGTCGGCGGGGGTGCACATCCCGGAGGGGGCGGGCGCGGGGTACTTCGACGCGTACGTCTCCCGGATCGTGGCGGCGGGCGGGGCGGCGCTCGGGTTCGGCGTGGCCCCGGTGCACGAGGCGGTACCGGGGGCGCTGGCGGAGGCGTGCGAGATGCACGGGCTGCCGCTGCTGGAGGTGCCGCCGCGGACCACGTTCTCGGGGGTGGCGCGGGCGGTCTGGCAGCTCATGGCGCAGGCCCGCCTCGCGGAGCTGCGCCGGGTAACGGAGGCCCAGCAGAGCCTCGCCACCGCGGCGTCCCGCCCGGACCCGGTCCGCCCGGTCCTCCACCAACTGGCCCAGCGGATCGGCGGCTGGGCCGCCCTGTACGCCCCCGACACCACAGAACTCACCACCGCGGGGACCCCTCCGCCCCCCGGAGCGAGACAGTCCCTGGCGGCCCTGGCCGGGGTGGTACGACCCCACGACGTAGCCACGGACAGTCGCACCGACGCCCCACCCACGGACAGTCGTGCCTCCCCCGGAGCCCGAAAGGGCCTGGGAGGTACCCCCGGGGCGATGGGGGTGCCCCCGCCCGAGCGCAGCCGGGGGTGGGGGAGGGTGGGCGCGGCAGCACCCGGCGAACGCCGGCAGGAGACGCCCACCCCCGGCGAGCACCGACAAGCGGCGCCCACCCCCACCACCGCCAGCGACACGGCCGACGGCACCCACCTCGCCGCCTACGCCCTCGGCACCGGATACGTACTCGGCGTGGCCTCGCCACAACGCGACCCGGGCAACCACACCATCGCCTCCGTCGCCGCCGTCCTGCTCACCCTCCTCACCGGCCGGCAGCAGAGCGGCACCACCGCGGCCCGCTCCTCCGCGCTCGTACGGCTCCTGCTGGGCGCCCCGCCCGAGGACGTGGCCCCCCTGCTGGGCGGGGAGCGGTGGCACGTGGTCCACGCCCGGCCGGACGGCCGCACCGCGCCGGACCCCCTGGCCGCCTCCGCGCTCGGCACGGCGCTCGGCTCACCCCTGGTCGATCCGGCCGGCGAGGTCGTCCGCGTCCTGGT
>NZ_NCTE01001192.1:0-1009 GCF_002114215.1 Streptomyces sp. 13-12-16
GTCCGGCCGGGGCGGCGGCGGGGGCCCCGGCGGCCGGGCCCATGGGCAGCGCCAGGCCCATGGCACACGCCACGGCCGTCAGCAGCGTGCGGACACGTCTGTGTCCGAGCGGTTTCGTGCGCACGGAAGTCTCCAGGAATATGGGGGGTGGCGGCAGACCACGGGTGCCTGCCGTGAAGGAGTACGGGCGCGCGCCGTCGCGCCGTCGAACACCGGACCGTCACCCCGGACAGGGTTATGACGGGTCCATTTCAAGGAAGTTAGCGGTCCTCGCCTGAACGCGTAACCCCTTTCGCACGCCGTCCCGCGTCTTCTTCCTCGCATGGGACAAAGTGCCGGTGCCGCCGCCGTGGGGCCGGGGCGCTTCGGCCGGGGCCCGGGAGACCCGTCAGTCGAGTTCGCGGCAGTACAGGGCGTCCGGGGTGCGTGAGGAGCCGATGCGACCGGTGTAGGCGATACCGGCGGCGTACTCGCCGTCCGCGCACTGGCCCTTGTAGTGGCCGTGTCCGAAGTCGCCGCCCTTGGGCAGGGTGCCCCGGTTGTCGCTCCGGTCGAACCAGACCGTACGGCCGCTCGTGCCGGTGATCCCGCCGGGCACGGCCTTCGCGCACAGGGCGGCCGAGACGGCGGCGCCGCGGACGCTGTAACCGGTGAGGAAGTGGCCCTGCGGGCACTGGAGTTTGGTGTATCCGGAAGCCCAGTCGCCGCCTGGCGGGACGTGCCGCTCGTCCTTGACCACCTCGTGCCCGCCGTCCGGGTCCCACAGCGGTCCGGCGGTCACGTCGGAGCACAGGCCCCGGTTGCCGGTGTGGCCGAGGCCCAGGAGGCGCTGCTCGTCGGGGCAGACGGCCTTGCGCGCGCCGGAGTCCCAGTCGGGCAGCGCGCGCATACGGCGTGAGGCGATGAAGTCGGCGTGGTCGGGGGCGAGCATCGACCAGCCGGCCACGGGGTCGATGCGGCCGGTGCGGCCGGTGGTCTCGACGAGGCGGGGCCCCCCCCCCGCCCGCCC
>NZ_NCTE01001192.1:1212-13169 GCF_002114215.1 Streptomyces sp. 13-12-16
CGAAGTCGGCGTCCGCGCGGATCAGCCGGTCGACGAAGTTCTCGAACCAGGCGCGTGGTGCGGCGCCCGTCTCCTCACGGCCGCCGACGCCGAACTCGCTGATCCAGACGGGGGCGGTGAAGTGCCGGTCCTGTTCGGCGGTGACGAAGAATGCCTGGCGGTCCAGTACGTCGGTCAGTTCGGCGGGTGAGAGGTCCTGGTAGCGGGGGTCGGTGGTCTCACCGATCCCGGTGGCGCCGCTGTGGTTCGGGCCGGTGTAGCCGTAGAAGTGGGCGGAGTAGACGAGTTTGCCCGAGTCGACGAGGGTGTGCGAGAGATGGCGTACGGGTTCCAGGGCGGGGCGCCCGTGCGCGAACCCGTCGACGGGGATGCCGGTCCAGTTGATGCCCTCGACGACGATGAGGAGATCGGGGTTGGCCTCCGTCAGGAGGCGGTCACCGAGGCGCTGGGAGGCGCTGAACCAGTCGTGGTCGTCGCCGAGGCCCCAGTTGGGGTCGTCCCAGATGTCGCGGCGGACCTCGTTGTAGAGGTCCGCGCCCACGACGCGCTTGTCGTCCCGGTAGCGGCGGGCCATGAACAGCCAGTCGTTCTCCCAGGCCTCCGTGGACCGGCTCGCGTTCCAGCGCTCGTTGCCGTCCACTCCGCAGCACCAACGGGTGGTGTTGGTGTGGTTGTTGAGGATCACCGCGAGGCCGGAGCGGGTGAGTTCGCGCACTACGGCGTCGTAGACCTGGAGCGGGGTCCTCCCTCTCAGGGCGGGGTTGGCGGCGACGGCGTCGTCGGTGACGGGACGCGTGTCGTGGATCATTTCGTTGGAGAAGGGCAGCCGGACGCTGTTGATCCCGATCTCCCGGAAGCCGGCGATGATGTCGGCCACGTGGGCGCGGTCGAGGCCGAGCGGTATCCGGCCGGCGTTCTCCCCGGCGTGGTGGTTGGCGTCGTCGTCCGCACTGCCGGTGCCGTTCCAGGTACCGCTGGCGCCGTGCCAGTTGCCGGACCGCAGTTTGAACCGGTTCCCGTCCGCGTCGACGATCCAGCGGCCCCGCGTGCTGAGCGGCGCCGTCCAGTCCGCGGCGGCGGAAGCCGCTTCCGTGCGGGAAGTGCTCTGTTGCGGGGCCGCCGCCGCGGGAACGGGCGCCAGGAGCGCCGGCAGGAGGAGAGCGGTCAGCAGTGTCTTGCCCAGGGAGCCGCGCACGGTCACCGTCCCGGTCGTCATCGCGACATAGTGGCTGTCATGCAAGCGTCATAATGCGGGACGGGGGCGCCGTGGTCCAGGCGAAGGCATGGGCTCGGTGCGCGCGGCCGGCCGAGGGCGCGTCGGGCCCGGGCCCGGGAGTTGGACGAACGGAGCCGTTCCGCTGTGACGCACGCGCACGAGGAACACGAGGAAGAGGTCCTGGCCCGGATCGCCGAGGGGCTCGTCTACACCGAGTCGGAAGCGGCCTTCCAGGCTCCCCGGCGCCGCACCGAGCAGATCTTCGAGTACAACCACACCCCACCGGGTGAGACGGGGAAGCGCCGGTCGCTGCTCGTCGCGATCCTCGGGTCGGTCGGTGAACGCACGGTGCTGCTGCCGCCGTTCCACGCCGGGTTCGGCAGCAACGTCCACATCGGCGACGACTTCTTCGGGAACGTGAACCTCACCTTCGTCGACGATGTCGACATCCGCATAGGTGACGGTGTGATGATCGCTCCGAGCGTGACCCTGACCACGACGGGACACCCGGTGCACCCCTCGCGGCGCAGCGACTTCGGGCGGTTCTCGGATCCGATCGTGATCGAGGACAAGGTGTGGATCGGCAGCAACGCCGTCGTCCTGCCCGGCGTCCGCATCGGATACGGGTCGGTCATCGGCGCCGGCAGTGTCGTCAGCCGCAGCATTCCCCCGATGACCGTCGCGCTCGGCACCCCTTGCCGCGTGGTCCGCGCCATCACCGACGAGGACCTCGCCACACGTACCGCCGAAGGGCGGGCGGCGTCGTCCTGACGTGAGCCGACGCCTTGGGCTTCACAGCCGCTCCGGTCGGAAGCGGTCAGCTCCGGGCCTCCTCGGGTTTCCGGCCCCAGGCGGTCAGCAGGCCGGCGGAGAGCGCGGCGCACTCGTCGGAGTCCAGGTACCGGACCGCGGCGTCGACGGCGTCGTCGTCGACCAGGCCGGTGGCGAGCATCGCCGCTCTGCTCCGCTCCCAGGTGTCCGCCCAGAAGCGGCTGATGGGACTGCCGGGCAGCAGCGGCGGCGCGTGCATCTCGGCGGCGACACGCACGAGCCCCGCTTCGCGCAGCAGCCGGGGGTACGACGGCACCCAGGAGACGTCGGTGCCGATGGTCTCCCGCAGTCCCCGCCACATCGCCCGCATCGCCACCGTGTACGGCGTGCCGGGCGCCTGGTCGCTCGTCAGGTCGACCGCGTCACCGAGCACCAGCACACCGCCGGGCGCGACGAGTCCGGCCAGTGCTCTGATCAGACGTTCCCGCTCGGGCAGGTGCATCAGCACGAAGCGCGCGTGGACGAGCCGGAACCGGCCGGGGGCGAAGTCCGGGGCGGTGATGTCGGCCTCCAGCACGTCGAGCCCCGGAACGGGCCGCTCGGTGAGGAAACGGACGTCGCGGTCCACGGCGAGCACGCTCGTCACCCCGGCCTCGGCCAGCAGCCGGCGGGATACCGTGCCCGTTCCGGCGCCCACGTCGAGGCAGCGCCATCCCGGGCCGGCTCCGAGTGACCGCAGCCGCGCCAGGGTGATGCCGTCGTAGGCGAGGGCCCCGTGGTCGATGCGCTCGTCCTCGTGCGGCTGTCCGGGGCGGAAGACGTCCTCGCCGTACCGGCCGCGCCCGCGCGGTCCGGCGGTCACGTCGCCGCCCGCGTGACGCCGGGAGCGCCGTCCCCGGCGCGTTCCGGCACCCGGTCGGCGGAGGGCTTCGGCAGCGGGTCGTCGGACTGTTCCATGGCCGGACCTCGTTCACGCGGTGGACGGTGCCGGGCGGCCTGTCGCGGGGCCGCCCCGCCGATCCTCCACCGGGGCCCGCCGGGACGGCCGAGGCGCGCCGCGCCTGGGCCGATCGGCCCTCCGAAGCCCCCTTGCGGGGTCAGCCCTCGGGAACGCGCAGGGCCAGGAGGGCCACGTCGTCGTCGTTGTCGGCGGGGCGGACCCGGCGGAGCAGCTGGTCGGTGAACGAGATGAGGGGGCGGTGGGCGAGGGCGGCGGCGTGCTGGCGCAGCCGGTTCAGCCCCGTGTCGAGGCTCTGGCCGGGCGCCTCGATGAGGCCGTCCGTGTACAGCACCAGGGTGGAACCCGGCGGGAGCAGCGCGGTGGCGTCGGGGCGCCGCAGGCCCGTCTGGGTGCCCAGGAGGATGCCGTGGCCGTCGGTGAGGTAGTCGGCCAGGCCGTCCCGGCTGATCAGCAGCGGCGGAGGGTGGCCCGCGTTGGTCCAGGACAGCTGCCAGTGACCGTCGTGGGCCGTTTCGATCCGGCCGAAGATCATGGTGGCCATGGCGACGTCGGTGATGTGCTGGACCGCCTCGTCGAGCCGTTCGACGACGCGGCTGGGAGGCTCGTGCTGGGACCAGGCGTAGGCGCGGAGCATGTTGCGGACCTGCGCCATGCCGGCCGCCGCCTCCAGGTCGTGGCCGACGACGTCGCCGATGGCCAGGGCGGTGGACGTGTCGGGCAGGGGGAAGGCGTCGTACCAGTCGCCGCCGACATGCGAGGCGTCGGGTGCGGGCAGGTAGCGGACGTTCATCTCCAGGCCCTGAAGGCCCGGCATCTGGGGCAGCAGGTGGTTCTGCATGGTCTCGGCCACCTTGCGCTGACGCTGGTAGAGGCGGGCGTTGTCCAGGGCGAGGCCGGCCCGGCGCGCGATGTCCTCGATCAGCGGAAGGTCCACGGGGGCGAAGGCCGCCGGAGTCTCGGTACGGCCCAGGGTGAGCGCGCCCAGGACCGCGCGCGGACCGCGGATGGGTGCGATGGCCGCGGAGTGCATCCCCGTGGCTTGGAACAGGCGGCCCTGCTCGACCGCGATGCCGGAATCCGGTGTCCCCTGGTAGGTCTGCGGACCGGCCAGGGTGGAGGCGACCCCGCGCAGTGCTCTGGACAGGGGCATCGGGGATTCCTCGGGGATCGGCGGCATCGGTCCCTGCAGGTCCTCGCGCCGCACCGGCGTGTCGCCCTCGGCGTGGACCACGACGGTGCGCCACACCTCGTCACGTTCGGTGATCAGGTCGACGATCGCCCAGTCCGCCAGCCGGGGCACGACCAGGGCCACCAGCCGCCGCAGCGCCTCGTCGACGTCGAGAGTGGAGGTCAGCTGCGCGGTGGTCTCGGCCAGCAGTGCCAGCCGTTGCAGTTCCGACAGCGACCGGGCCGGCGGCTCCGGTCGCGGACCGGTGGTCCCCGGGTGTTCGGGGGTGTGGAAGACGACGAGTGTGGCGGCCCGGCGGTCGCCGATGTCGTACGGGGTGATCAGCCAGGAGACCGGCAGCACCGACCCGTCGGCGCGTGCGAAGTGGTCGTCGTCGCCCTGGGCCGGGTGTCCGGCGTGGAACGCCTGTCGCATCGCGCATTGGGTTCTCGGCAGTTGCTGTCCCTGCGGGTCCCGGTGCAGCAGGTCGTGCGCGTCCTGGCCGAGGAGCTCCGTGGCGGGCCGGCCCAGCAGTTCCTCGGCGCGGGCGTTGACGGCGATGATGCAGCCCTGCTCGTCGACGACGTAGGCGCCCGCGCCGACGGCTTCCAGCGCGGCGGAAGTGATCGGCACGGACAGCCCGTGGCCCTCCCTGTGCTCCGACCCTGTCATCGTGACCTCCTCGCCTGCCGGACCGACGCCCCGCCCGCCGCCCGTATGCCCGGCCGCCTGTGCCTTCTTCCGCTTTCCCGCCCTCCCCGTATGCCCATACGTGTGAAGATCCCACGTCGTCCGACGGCTTTGATGAAGTTCGCTCCCACGAAGCCGGGCGGGGGCACCTCACGTGACGTGCTCGACATGCCGGACATCCGGAAGCTCGCGCGGAAAACGACGGGCGTCCGCTGTGTCCCGGGGGTAGCGTCCCGGTGGCATGGTTCGGGGAGTGCCGCTCCCGGAAGGACGGAGACGGAGCATGACGGGCGAAGACGTGGCCGGGCTGTTCGCCGACGAGACCCGGGTGCGGGTCTTCGCCGCTGTGGCGCTGGGCGCGACGAGCGCCGCCGAGGTCGTCGAGCGGACCGGGTTGCCGGCCAGGGAGGCCCTCCTCGCGCTGCGGCGGCTCGAGGAGAGGGAGGCCCTCACGGCGGACGCCGACGGCCTCGCGGTGTCCTACGACTCGTTCCGCCGCCTGGCGCGCGAGGCGGCCGGGCCACGGCCCGCGCAGGACCACGGCACCGGGGACGAGCGGGTCGAGGCGGTGCTCCGCACGTTCGTACGGGACGGACGGCTGGTGAAGCTGCCGGCTCAGTGGAACCGGAAGAAGCTGGTACTGCGCCACATCGCGGAACGCGCCTTCGAGCCCGGCCGGGAGTACGCGGAGAAGGAGGTCGACGAAAGGCTCCGCGTCTGGTGCGAAGGGGGCCGGACCGACCATGTGACCCTGCGCCGGTACCTCGTCGACCTGCACCATCTGCACCGGAGCGACGGCATCTACCGCCGTCCGGCCGAGGACGACGTCCGACTCGTCGTCCGGTCCCGCTGACCCCCGGGGCGTCGGCGGGCACCTTCCGTCGTGCGGGGCGTCCGGGAGGCGTGTCCGTCACCGCCGCAGAGGCAGCAGTCCGGACACGGCGAGGTGCTGGGCGCGGGGATCAGGCATCCTCGTCGGCACGGCCCTCCCCCGCCATGTACCGCCGGACCAGGGCGTGAGCGAGGACGACCAGGGCGATCAGCATGAGGGCCTCGGTCCGGATGGGACGCAGCCCGACATGGCGGGCGAGATCGGGGAACGCGCCGACGACGGCGATCAGCGCGGAGGCGGCCCGCTGCCAGGTGATGAAGTGGTCGCCGCGGGCGCGGGCCGGCAGCCGCAGGGTGGACGCACAGCCGATCGCGGAGAGGACGATGGAGGCCGCCCGCCAGACCTGCGGCTTCTCGACGCCGCCGACCTGGGCGAACAGGCCCATCACGGCCGGCAGCAGGAAGGACGGGTAGACCCCGCCGACGATGCGGCGCGGGGCTGGTTCACGCATCCAGTCGGTATGGCTCTGCACCACGTTCCACCACAGGCCGACCAGAGTGAAGCAGGTGGTGGAGAAGAGCGCGTAGAAGGTACTGACGTCCGTGAAGGACGAGGGTGGCAGCGTTTCCGGCACCCGCGGGCCTTACACGCCCCGCACCCGACCGGTGCCGCCGGTACGGGCTGCACACCGGCTCGCGAGAACCGCTGACGGGCCGACGGGCTCTCCCGGTCACCAGTCGGGGGGCACGTCGGAGCCGAAACGGCCGCCGGCCGGGCGCTTCTCGAAGTGGAGATGGGGGCCGGTGGCGTTCCCGGTGGAGCCGACTTCCCCGACTTTCTGGCCGGCCTTGACCGGGCCCCCTTTCACGGTCTGCTCGGAGAGGTGGCAGTAGTAGAAGTCGAACCCGCCGACGCGCAGCACGAGGAAGTCGCCGAAACTGCGGTCGTGTCCGCTGCGGACGACGGAACCGTCGCGCACCGCGACACAGGGCTTCCCCTTCGGGGCGGCGTAGTCCGCGCCGGTGTGACGGCCCAGGCTCCAGTGGGGCCCCCTCTTCCCGTAGGGGGTCGTGACGCCGTGCCCCGGTACGGGAGATGTGACGCGGGCACCACTCGGGGCCGGCGTCGCCGTCGGGACGCGGAGCCGGTCCCAGCTCGCCTTGCCCGGTATGCCGTTGGCATCGGCTCCCTCGAACCCGATCTTGTGCTGCCAGGCGGCGTACGACTGTTGGTCGGTATCGGTCCACTCGGGACCCGGACCCGTCCGGTACTTCCCGCACCCTTCCGCCACCAGGCGTTTGCCCATCGAGGCGATGACGGGGCTGCGTTGTCCCTTGTGGAAGAATCCCGCTCCTGGGAATGGCGCCGTCGCGGGCATGGCCCTCTCTCCTTTCCGTGGGGCTCGGCGAGGCGCCGGATGACGGTGCGGGATCGTCTGTCGAACGCGCGAGATGTCACCGTACCGGCGCCGGAAGTGGTCGATCGGCGTGGAGGCCGGTAAGGAGTGACCTGCCGGTCGGCACAGCGGCGCCCCCGCCCGGGAGCCACGGGTCCTTCCGGACCGTGCGCCGCTGACTGTCGCAGTCTCTCTTCTTCCACCATGCGCCCGATGGGAACGGCGCGCAAACCCGGGAACCGGGCTGGCCCGCGGGTTTTCTGACGGCCCGTCCGCCGGTTCCGTTCCCGGAACGCTCCGGCACGGCGCTCGCGACGCCTCAGACGCCGGGGACGGCCAGCCTGTCCCAGCTGAACCGGCCGGGAACGCCGTCGGCGGAGCCGCCCTCGAACCCCAGCTTCCGCTGCCAGGCGGTGTAGGACCTCACGTCGCCCGGTCCCCATACGTCGATGCCGGTGCCGGACGTGTAGCGGTCGCAGTCCTCGGCGACGAGCCGGCCGTGCATTTCCGCGATGACGGGCGACCTGCGTCCCGCACGGAAGAACGACGCCCCGGGGAACGGCTCGAACCGGGGCTCGTCAGGGAGCGGTCCGGGCGGCCGTGACACGAACGCCGGCCAGGAGCCGGGGTCGACATGGTCGTTCTCCGGGACGTGGGCATGGGCGTACCACCCGCCCCGCGACCTCCACTCGTCGTCCGGGCACGTACGGCGGGACAGGGAAGTCGGAGGACCCATGGGCCAGACGTCCGGTACGTCCCATGAGCTGACCCATGCGTGGAGGGCGTCCCAGCCCTGGCAAGGGGTGTCGACCAGCCGTGCGAAGACCTTGCCGTCGACTCGGCAGTGGGGGAAGAACAGGGCCTCGATCTGGATGACCACCTTGCCGGCCCGGTTGGTACGAGTACCGCCGGCCGTGTCGGACAGGGCTTTGCTGCGGGAGGTGGCGGGGAAGAACTGGGCGAACGCTCCGGTGAAGGGGTCCCAGAGGATGTGCGGAGCCCGGCCTTTGCCGCCGCCGGTGAAGAAGCCCTGGAGGTTGCCGAAGGGGACGAGATCCAGGGGAGCCTCGGCGTCGGCCTCCCTGTCCGCCGTGATGTGCGCGATCGCCCTCGCCGGGAACTCGGGGTCGCACGGCGCATGGTCCCCGACGTCCGCCTTGAGGGCCTGAGGCATCCATGGGTGGGGCATGACGGGATCCTTCCCTCTTCGCACCGCACATGGCTGTGGGGTGCGGCAGGAGTGGAAGGGGGAAGCGGGCACCGGGGCGGACAAGCGGCCCCACGGCAAGCCCTCCCCCACTTCCTACGATGCGTCTGCCGGGGGTCCGCTGCAAACGGGTGGGACGATCGGTGGCAGCGTCCGGGGTCCGATGTTCCCGTTGCGGGGTGTGCCGGACAGGTGAAGAGTGGATTCATATCGGCTGCGCATTCTTCCGGCTTCGCATTTCCCGAAGCCGCCGTCGGGGGGGAAGAATCGCCGACGGGCCGAAGCATCACAGCGCACAGCCCATCCGGAACCATCATGGCCAGAACATCCCGGCGGTATGTCTTTCACGCGGCCAACGTTTCCCTTCTGACTGCGGCGCTCGCGTTGCCGGCCGGCATGACGGTATCCATGCCGGAGTCCCGCGATCCGGCCGGGAGCGCCGTCGCAGCCCCCGCTCAGACCACGGACCCCCCGTCGCCCCCTCCTTCTCCGCCGAGTGATCCCACCGACGAAGACACCGGGCCTTCCTCCCCTCCACCGACGACCGAGTCGAACGATTCCGGCGTCCCCGACGATTCCACGGACTCCCCGCCGTCTCCCACCTCCACCTCGGACGAGACGCCTGAGGATTCCCCGACGTCGGATTCCGGTGGAACGGACGAGCAGACACCCGAAGACCCGTCGGATCTGGAGACGGAATCCGATGAGGTGACGACGTCCCTGAGCGAGGAGAAGGAAAAGGTCCCCGAGGAACTCGCGCCGGCCGTGGACACCTTGCTGGACATCGTCAGCGCCCTCGACGCCCCGGAGACGTTGCCGCAGGACAGGGAGGGAATCATCGAGAGCGCCGAGAACCTGACCACCGCGCTGGAGGTCATCAGTGATCCGAGTACCCCTCCCGAACTGCGGAAACAGTTGACCGCGCTGGTGAAGCAGGTGACCTCCACGCTCAAGACGATCAGCAGTCCACGGGTGCCGCCCGAAGAGCGGTCCATGCTCATCCTGGTGGTCAAGCGGACGACATCCGTCCTGGACGTCATCTGCGACCCCAAGACGCCACAGGAGCTGCGGGGAACGCTGATCGCCACAGTGGACGATACGCACTACGCCTTGGAGAGAAGCCCGGACGGCACGCAGTCGGATTCGACGGACGGAAGCCAGGGGCCGGATGAAAGCAAGGGCCCGGACCAAGACCAATCGACCGCGATGCTGCTGGGCGCCTCTTCGGAGATCGTGCGCGACCGGAGGACACCTCCGAGGGAACGGGAAAAGCTGGCGGACATCACCCAGCAGGTCAGCTCGTTGCTGAGGAAAGTCACCGATCCGAAGACGTCGCAGGAGGAGCGGTCCGAAGCCAAGAAGGAACTGGATGAGCGAACCACTCATATGAAGGAACAGCAGGAGGAATCCGCGTCCGCCCAGGACCGCCCGGAGGAGTCCCTCGGCAAGGCGGCCGCGCTCTGCACCAGTGCCATATTCGAGGCCGCCCCGGAGTCCAGCATCATGCGCGGGCTGAAGAAGCTGGTGCCCGCGCAGTGGAAGGACGAAGGGGTCAAGGACTTCTACAAGGCGAAGGAGAAGAGCAAGGACCAGCTCGACGTCCTCGCTCAACTGCGGAACAACGAGGACTCCCGGGCCCCGTTCGACGTCGTGCCGCTCGTCACCGCACTCGCCGAGATCGTGCCGCGCGACAGGCTGTTCGGGGAGCTGAGCGGTTCTGCTCTCTACTGCCAGCAGACCGCCTCGTACCTCGACGAGGAGTTCGGCGTCACTGTGGGCACCTGGCTCACGTAGGCCGGCGGGCGGCCGGGTCACACTCCTGCGGATGCCAGCAGTTCCGCCACGGAGACCTCCGAATCCGCACGGGCCTTCGCGGCGCCGTACCTTTCCTGTTCCCTCCTTTCTTCCTGGTAGTCGCCCAGCCCGGAGTAATCGAAGCGGAGTGATGAAATGGAGGAGATGAACCGTCCCCGCGGAGACCAGACAGCCGTCACATAGCGCGGCTTGCGCGTCACGTTGATGAGGTTGTTGTTGTGCCGCACCCTTCCACGATAGATGAGTTGCTCCCCGCATACCGCCGGCGGACAGTGGTAGCCGCTGTTCTCCTCCCATGAGGGATGAGCGAGCCTGAAATCCTCCACATCGAGCTTGCCGCGATCTTTCCTCATGTACGAGATCTGAAATTCGACACTCACGGTGTCGTATCCGGCATCCCTGGGGAGCTGGAACACACGTTTCATGGAGTATTCCTGCCCCACGTCGAGCGAGCTGCCGGATTCGGAGAACCGGCCACTGCTTATCGTGGTGTATCTGAGCCGGTCGACGTGGAGCTCCGCCTCCCCCTCACTCCTTCCCTGCCGCCCCACGCTCTCCCTCCACTCCGTCGTCATGTCCTCCTCGCCGCTGGAGTACTCCGCACCCCTGCCGCGGACCCTGTAGATGTCGTTGACGATGTACACCGGGATTCCTCCCGTGTTTTTCATGTACAACGTCAGCGGGACGTGCACGTACGGGACGTTGCGGTCCTCCCACGCTTTCCCGAACTCCGCCTTCAGAGTGAAGTGCATGGGGGCCGCAGCGGGCTGGTACATGGTGGAATACGCGAGGCTGACGGCTGTCAGGAGCGCCGTGGCGGCCACCCCGGCAGCGAATTTCTTGGGGTGCGGGACGCACTCCCATGATTTTTCGCGCACAAGAAGGGACAGTGCCCACAGGGACCAGCACAGCAGGGGCATGTAGACCCATATGTGATGCGTGTACTCCCTCTCCTCGAGCCAGAGGGAAAGGAGGAGGGTGGCGGTGGCCAGCACAATGAAGACCCCGAGCAGGACAATTGCCCCGGAGGCCCTGTAGTACCGCCTTCCCCAGTAGTCCCGAGCCGCTGTCGCCGCCACTCCCTGCACCACACCCGACAGGACGAACAGAGCACCGGTGACACGTTGTGCGAAAGTCAGGGCCCCTGAGGCGTCCGGCCATCCGATGACCACGCTGAAAGCCATGGAGACGAGCAGTCCGGCCATCATGAGCGACATGGCCGTGCGCCTTCTCCAGGCCCGGTCGGGCCAGGTCCTGCTGTCACCCCCGCGCCAGAATACGGATGACGGGTCATCCAGGTCCGTGTCTTCCGGGTAACCGGAACGGCCGAGTATCTTTCGCAGCTCGTCCGGTGACCAGGCGCTGCCGACCGTCTCACCGCCGATGGTGACCCGGCGAAGGCCACGGCTGTCGGGCGGATCCACGATGGCCCACGGACGGATGCGCATGACCCCAGACTCGAACCCGGGTCGTCGTGGTGCACCCGGAGCTACCCCGTTCGGAAGGAGGCCGGAGAGGTCTCCGCGTCACCCGCACGGGCTGAACGACCGGGCGGGAAGCACGATGTCCGGACGGTGCGACAGGCGCCCCGTCAGGTCGCATAGGACAGTAGGACCATGAACCGTCACCGACGCCCGCCCCGGCGTGCCCCGTGGATCGCAGGCGGTGCCGCTGTGCTCGTCCTCGGTGGCATCGGCGTATGGGTGTTGGTGGCGCAGGACGGCGGCACGCCCAGCCCCACGCCTTCGGCCTCGAACGACCTGTCCCTTCCGACGCTGAACCCGTTGCCGTCCTGGACGTTCACGGCGGATCCGTCGAGCACGGCACGGCGGACGCCGGCGTCCACGCCGTCCCCCGGACCGACGGCGTCCCGGCCCGGTCGGCCGACCCCGTCGGCCCCG
>NZ_NCTE01001193.1 GCF_002114215.1 Streptomyces sp. 13-12-16
GCGTCTCCGCCGCCGTGCACTCGGCGGAGGGGCTGCGCGGGGCGCTGGAGGAGGCACGGCACGCCCGGCGCGTGGCCGCGGCCCGCCAGGGCCGGGTCTGCGCGGCCGGCCACCAGGAGCTGGCCTCGCACGTCCTGCTGCTGCCCTTCGTCCCCGACGACGTGCGGCGTGCCTTCACCGCCCGCCTCCTCGACCCGCTGCGGGACTACGACCGCCGGCACCGTGCCGAGCTGATCCCCACCCTGGAGGCGTTCCTCGACTGCGACGGTTCCTGGACCCGCTGCGCGTCCCGTCTCCACCTGCACGTCAACACGCTGCGGTACCGCGTCGGCCGCATCGAACAGCTGACGGGCCGTGACCTGTCCCGTCTGGAGGACAAGCTGGACTTCTTCCTCGCGCTGCGGATGAGCTGAACCCGTCCGGACCCGGGCCCGCGATTCGGGCCCGTGGTCCAGGACTTTGTGAAATCCTTCACCCACCCTCTTGGCCGGGCCCGGTGGTTCGTGCTGAGATGCGGCCACCACTCAACAGCTCGATGGCGTGCTCGGGGAGGGCAACGTGGCGCATACCGCCATGTCCGGTGACGGAACGACCGCCGATGACGATCCCCTCCAGACGGCGGTGTGGCGGCTGCGCTCCCGTGCCTGCTGGGCCGACGCCGCCGCCCTGCTCGAACCCGCCGGCCCGGACGCGGCGTTGCAGCGGGCGTCGCTGCTGGTGGAGCGGTGTCTGTACACCGAGGCGGGATGGGAGGAGGCCGAGGACGCGCTGCGTACGGCCGAGGCGCTGGCGCACACGGACGACGAGCGGGGGGCGGCCGCTTGTGAACGCGGGTACTTGGCCTACGCCGCCACCCTGTTCGCCGTACGCGACCGGGCGGACGAGGCGCGGGCCGCGCTCGGCCGGGCGGCGGCGCTGATCGCTCCGGGGGCGGCGGGGCGGGCGCTGCTGGACTTCCGGCGCGGCCTGATCGCCGAGAACCTCACCCGGTCACCGCAGGCGGCACGGGCCGCGTACCGCCGCGCCCACGCGGGCGCCACCGCACACGCCGACCCACTGCTGCTGTCGGCCACCTGGCGCCACCTGGCCGGACTGGCCCTGCGCGAAGGCGAGTTGGCCGAAGCGCGGCACGGCTTCGCCGAATCCCTGCGCATCCGGGAGGAGTTGGGCTACCTCGTCGGCACGGCCCCCGCCCTGGTCTCCCTGGCCGACACGGAGACCGAACCGGAGGCCGGCCGGCTCCGCGAGGAGGCCCGCCGTCTCTTCCGCCTCCTGGGAGGCGTCCCCACGTGGCTCGCCCGCCAGTTGGTACCGCCGGGGGCGGCGACGGCGTAGGGTTTTCGCCCCCGCCGCCCTTACCCGTCCCGTCCCGTCCCGTCCCGTCCCGGGGGCGCTGCCCCCGGACCTCCGCTCCTCAAACGCCGGAGAGGCTGAATTTCAGCCTCTCCGGCGTTTGAGGAGCGGGATCTGGGGCGGAGCCCCAGGTTCGGGGCGGGAAGGGGCGGCGGGGGCGGAGGAGTCCGGCCCGTTCACACCGCCCCGTTGAAATGCTCCCCCACCAGCGAGCGCACCACATCGAAGCCCCCCGCGATCAACGCGTCCAGCAGGGCCGTGTGCTCATGGGCGTCGGCCACCAGCTCCGCCCGCCCACGGCCACCGGGAGCGCCCCCCACCAGGGGCCACTGCGCACGCCGGTGCAGATCCTCCGCGATGCGGACCAGCTGCTCGTTGCCCGCGAGCGCGAGCACCGCCCGGTGAAAGGCCCGATCGGCCTCCGCGTACGTGGCCCGGCACCCGGAGGACGCCGCCCGGACCGTGGCCTCCGCCAGCGGCCGCAGCTCGGCCCACCGCTCGGGCGGCACCGTCCGCGCCAGCCGCATCATCACCGGCACCTCGATCAACGCCCGGACCTCGGCGAGCTCGGCCAGCTCCCGCGCGCCCCGCTCGACCACCCGGAACCCCCGGTTGGGCACGACCTCGACCGCACCCTCCAGCGTGAGCTGCTGCATCGCCTCCCGCACGGGCGTCGCGGAAACCCCGAACCGCTCCGCCAGCACAGGGGCCGAGTACACCTCGCCGGGCCGCAGGTCACCCGTCACCAGCGCGGTGCGCAGGGCGTCGAGGACCTGCCCGCGCACGGAGGACCGCCGGACGACGGCCCGGGGCCGCGGAAGGGCGGTCTCTCCGTGCGTGTGCTCACCGCGCGCGGCACCGTCCTCGGCACAGCCCGGCCGCTCACGCCGCTCACGCCGGTCACGCTCCGGCTCCGCGTCCTGCGCCGCGGGCTGTACGGGAACCCGGAACCGCCCCGTGGCGGCCGGCCCGGTCACCGCGTCCCCCGTCACGGCGGACCCCTGCGTGCCCTGCTTCACAAGGTCCTCCTGCGGACGTTTCGGTACTTGAGGTCATTACGGCGGGTTGTCACCTGTCCGTCAAGCACCATAAACGCACGGGGGCGCCGGTTCACATCGCCACGATGTTCGGTAAGGTGAGCCTTACCTTTATTGCCCTGCTCCTCGAGACGTGAAGGGGTGGTCCCATGCCCGTGCCCGGTTCGGCCGTCGCGGACGCGTACGCCCGCCTGGCGGAGGCCTTCCCCGCCCTGGCCGTCACCGAACTCGGCACCGGCGAGGCGGCACCCACGGGCGGCGGCTGGGTCGCCGCGTCCGCTCTCGCCGAGGGCGGGTCCGAGCTGGAGCGTTTCCTCGCCTGGGACGACACCCAGGTACTGCGGGACTACGGGCAGCAGGGCCGTCCGGACGTGATCGCCAGCTTCGGTCTGCACCGCTACGCCTGGCCCGCCTGCCTGCTGATCACCGTGCCGTGGTTCCTGCACCGCCGCGTGCCGTACTACCCCGCGACGCACGTCTCGTTCGACCGTACCGCCGCCGGCCTCGCCGTGGGCCGCATGGCCGTACGGCCCGACGGCTTCGCCTGCCTGCCCGGCGACCCCGCCGCCGCGCTGTCCGGCGCCCGCGTGGTGCCCGACGAGGAGGCGCTGCGCGCGGCGGTGCGCGAG
>NZ_NCTE01001194.1 GCF_002114215.1 Streptomyces sp. 13-12-16
CCCTGACCGGCGCCGCCGGGCTGCCCGCCTCCGCCACGGCCGAGGCCCGCCGCGTCCCCGGCGTGCTCGCCGCGACCGGGGTGCGCCGCACCTCGGTCGTCGTGCCGGGCGGGCTCGAGGCACGGACCGTGACCGCCCAGGGCATCGACCCGGAGGGAGTGGAACGGACGATGGACCTGAAGGTCCGGTCGGGCAGCCTCACCGAGCTGCGCGAAGGCACCGTGGCCGTGTCCACCGCACAGGCGGACGCCGCCGGCTGGCACCTGGGGGACGAGGCCGGACTGTGGCTCGGCGACGGCACACCCGTCACCCTGCGCGTCGTCGCCCTGTACGAACGCGGCTGGGGCTTCGGCGACGTCACCCTCCACACGGAGACCCTCGCCGGACACACCGTCACCGGACTCGACGACCGGGTGCTCATCCGCACGGCACCGGACGCGGACACCGGAGCCGGCCTGGCCGGCCTGGCCGGCCGGTATCCGGCCGCCGCGTTGGTCGACACCGACCGGCTCACCGGCGACATCGCCCAGGACCTCGCCGTCAGCGGCTGGCTGAACAAGCTGCTCATCGCGGTCCTGGTCGGCTACGCGGTCCTGGCCGCCGCCAACACGCTCGTCATGGCCGCCCTGGCCCGGACCCGGGAACTCGCCCTGCTGCGCCTGGCCGGCGTCACCCGCCGTCAGGTGAAGCGGATGGTGCACGCCGAACAGGCCGGCCTGCTGGGCACGGCGCTCGTCATCGGCGGCGCGATCGCGGCCGTCACCCTGACCTCGGTCGTCAACGCCGTGGCCGGGCAGCGCGTGCCCTACGTCCCGGCCGCCGGCTGGGCCGTCGTCGTGGGCGGCACCGTCATCCTGGCGCTCGTCGCGACGGTGCTTCCCGTCGGCCGGCTCCTGCGCACCCCTCCGGTCGAGGGCATCGGCCTCCGCGAGTGAGTACGCCACGCCGGTCCCGGAGCGCTTCCGGCCCCGTACCACTGGGCGGATGGCCCGGCGGGCCCGGGACCCGGTGGCCTATCCTCCGCGCCTGGGAGGTGTGGACGGTGGCGACTCACGACGGGGCGGCGGACGGCCGGCCGGGGCGTTCAGGGGCCGTGCCGGCCCGTGCCCGGGCCGCGCTGGACGCCCTGGAACACCTCATCGGCGGAATGGGCACCGGACTGCTGGCGCTGCTCGCGACGCTGTGGCTGGCCCTGACGGCGGTGGCCTGCCTGGCCGGTGTGGGCCTGTTGCTGCTGCCGTCCGCGCTGCACGCGGTGCGGGCCGTCGCCGACCGGGAGCGGGCCCGGCTGTCCCGGTGGGGCCCGGAGCTCATCGGTCCGGCCGGGACGCCGGCC
>NZ_NCTE01001195.1 GCF_002114215.1 Streptomyces sp. 13-12-16
CGCCCGCGCCGCCCTCCCCGCCTGGGCCGCCACCCCGCCCGCCGAGCGCGCCGCCCGCCTGACCGCGCTGCGGGACGTGCTCGTGGCCCGGCAGGACGAGATCGCCGGGACGGTGACCGCCGAACTCGGCTCGCCCCTCAAGCTCTCGCAGACGGTCCACGCGGGCGTGCCGATCGCCGTGACCGGCTCGTACGCCGAGCTGGCGGCGACGTACGCCTTCGAGGAGAAGGTGGGCAACTCGACGGTCCTCCACGAGCCCGTCGGCGTGGTCGGCGCGATCACCCCCTGGAACTACCCGCTCCACCAGATCGTCGCCAAGACCGCCCCCGCCCTCGCGGCCGGCTGCACCGTCGTCGTCAAGCCCGCCGAGGACACCCCGCTGGTCGCCCGGCTGTTCGCGGAGGCCGTGCACGAGTCCGGGGTCCCGGCGGGCGTGTTCAACCTCGTCACCGGCCTCGGCCCGGTGGCCGGGCAGGCCCTCGTCGAGCACCCCGGCGTCGACCTGGTCTCCTTCACCGGCTCCACCGCCGTCGGCCGCCGCATCGGCGCGATCGCGACCGGCATGGTGAAGAAGGTCGCCCTCGAACTCGGCGGCAAGTCCGCCAACGTCATCCTGCCCGGCGCCGACCTGGCCCGCGCGGTCAACGTCGGCGTCGCCAACGTCATGTCCAACTCCGGCCAGACCTGCAGCGCCTGGACCCGCATGCTGGTCCACCGGGACCGTTACGACGAGGCCGTGGAACTCGCCGCGGCCGCCGCCGCGAAGTACGGCGACCGCATCGGCCCGCTCGTCAACGCCGCGCAGCGGGAACGCGTACGCGGTTACATCGAGAAGGGCGTCGCCGAGGGCGCCCGGCTGGTCGCGGGCGGCCCCGACTCCCCGCACGAGAAGGGCTACCACGTCAGCCCCACGGTCTTCGCCGACGTCACCCCGGAGATGACCATCGCCCAGGAGGAGATCTTCGGCCCCGTCCTGTCGATCCTGCGCTACGCGGACGAGGAGGACGCCCTGCGCATCGCCAACGGCACCGTCTACGGCCTGGCCGGTGCGGTCTGGGCCGGTGACGAGGCGGAGGCGGTGGCCTTCGCCCGCCGCATGGAGACCGGCCAGGTCGACATCAACGGCGGCCGCTTCAACCCGCTGGCCCCCTTCGGCGGTCACAAGCAGTCCGGTGTGGGCCGCGAACTCGGCGCCCACGGCCTGACCGAGTACCTCCAGACCAAGTCCCTCCAGTTCTAGGGGAGTCGTATCCGCCATGGCCGTACGTGCCGCCGTTCTGCCCGCCGTCGGTGCTCCGCTGGAGATCACCGGGATCGACCTGCCCGAACCCGGCCCCGGCCGGGTCCGCGTCCGGCTCGCCGCCGCCGGGGTCTGCCACTCCGACCTGTCCCTGTCCGACGGCACCATGCGCCTGCCCGTCCCGGCCGTCCTCGGCCACGAGGGCGCCGGCACGGTCGTCGCCGTCGGCGAGGGCGTCACCCATGTCGCGCCCGGTGACGGCGTGGTCCTCAACTGGGCGCCCTCCTGCGGCACCTGCCCCGCCTGCGCGCGCGGCGAGGTCTGG
>NZ_NCTE01001196.1 GCF_002114215.1 Streptomyces sp. 13-12-16
CACCGCGCTGGACGGGCTGCCCGACGAGTGCACCCTGCCCGGCGACCGGCCCCGGCCCACCGCGCCGCGCGGCGCCGGCGCGCACGTCGAGACATCCGTCGACGCCGCCCTGCACCGCGCCCTGCTGCGCCTCGCCGACCACGAGGGCGCCAGCCTGTTCATGGTGCTGCACGCCGCCGTCAGCGCCCTGCTCACCCGCTGCGGCGCCGGCGAGGACATCGTCCTCGGCACACCCGTCGCGGGCCGCACCGAACCCGCGCTGGATCCGCTGATCGGCCTGATCAGCAACACCCTGGTGCTGCGCGCCGACACCTCCGGCGACCCCGCCTTCCGGGACCTTCTCGCCCGGCTGCGCACCGCCGACCTGTCCGCCCTCGACCACCAGGACCTGCCCTTCGACCGGCTGGTGAACGAACTGAACCCGCCCCGCACCCCCGGCCGGCACCCCCTGTTCCAGGTGATGCTGGCCCTGCAGAACAACGCACCCGCCGTCCTCGAACTCGGCAGCACCCGCGCCGAGTTGCGGCCCACCGCCACCGGCACCGCCAAGTTCGACCTCTTCGTGGACGTCCAGGAACATCACACCCCCGAGGGCGCCCCCGGCGGCCTGACGCTGCACGTCGAGTACGCCACCGACCTCTACGACGCCGGCACCGCCGAGGCGTTCGCCCACGCCCTGCACGACGTCCTGCGCACAGTGGGCGCCGACTCCGCGGCCCGCCTCACGGACCTGCCCGCACTCCCCGGACGCACCCCCGCCCCACCGGCC
>NZ_NCTE01001197.1:0-366 GCF_002114215.1 Streptomyces sp. 13-12-16
CGTCGTACCCGACGCCGGTCCGGACGACGGCCCGCAGGCGCGGGGCGCGGGACAGTACCTCGGCGGTCAGCGGGTCGTGCCCGACGAGCGCGGCGTCGGCGTCCCGGAGAGCGGCCACCAGCGCCTCGGGGCCGCTCCGGCCTGCGAGCGGGGCGTGCACCGTGGTGTGGCCGTGCCCGGTGAGGTACCGGTCGACGTCGTCGCCCGGCCGCAGGTAGTCGGTGGTGATCAGGGTGCGGGGCACGCGGTCCTCGTCTCTCGTGTCTCTCGTGGTCGCCCGTGCGTCGTCCTTCGGCCGCGGCCGCGGCCGCGGGCCCGGCGGGGCCGGGCGGCGGTCATGCGACGGTGGCGGCGGGTCTCCCCCGC
>NZ_NCTE01001197.1:546-9116 GCF_002114215.1 Streptomyces sp. 13-12-16
GAGGCCACCAGGGCGATGTCCAGGAGCATCAGCGGCCAGCCGTTCACGTCGACCATCGCGCCGACCAGGGCGGGGCCCAGGAAGCCGCCGCTCGCCCAGCTGACGGTGTACATCCCGGCGTAGGTGCCGAAGACCCGGGCGGACGGGGCCAGGTTCCACAGCACCACCACGGCGTTGACCAGGAAGCTGCTCGCGCCCACCGCGCCGACGCACAGGGCCACCACGGTCCCGGTCGGGTTCTGGGCGAGCGTGCCCAGCACCATGGCCGCCACGAACACGCACATGCCCGCCGTCATCACGCGCAGCCGTCCGTAGCGTTCGGCGAACAGCGCCGACGGGTAGGCGGCCAGCAGGAAGGCGACCCCGCTCGGCAAGGTCAGGCCGCCGGCCTCGCCGCGGGTGAGGTCCAGGGCCTCCATGCCGTACGGCGTGACCAGGGAGCGGGACGCCGCCCAGGCGCTGCTGAAGAGCAGGATGGCGGCGAGCAGCAGCACCCGGCTGCGGTCGGGGGACCGGAGGATGTCGAGGAAGGTGTCGCGCACGCGGGGCTCCGCGTGGTCGGCCGCGGCGGCCTCCGCGGCCTCGGCCACGGCCGCCTGGTAGGCCGGGGACCGGTTGTCGCGCACCGTCGTGGCGAGGATCGCGACCGAGAGGAGCATGAGGGCCGCGGGGACTGTGAAGGCGATGTACAGGTGGTCGTCGACGAGGAGCAGGCTGAGCAGCGCCGTGACGATGACCGTGAGGCTGGAGGCGATCTTCACCGCCGCGTTGGCCCGGCTGCGCCGCTCGGGTGCGACGAAGTCCGGGACGAGCGCCTCGGCGATCGGCTTGAAGGTGTTGGCGACCAGCGCGTACGAGAACATGACGGCGATCAGCAGCGGCAGGGACCCCGAGGCGTGCGGGATGACGACGAACAGTGCGGCGGCCACCGGCATCCCTGCCACCAGGTAGGGCATGCGCCGGCCCCAGGAGGTCCTGGTGCGGTCGGAGCGGTTGCCGATCCACGGCTGGATGAAGATGCCGAGCAGGTTGTCCATGCCCATGAGCAGTCCCACGACGGCGGCGCTGGTGAGGTGTTCGCGCAGCAGCGGCGGCAGCTGGGACTCGTAGAAGTTCCACGTCGACTCCTGCGCGAAGACCGCGAGCGCGACGAGGAACGTGATGCGCCGGGTGTGCGCGACCTTCGCGGCCGGCGCCGTCATGGCCGTCCCTCGGCGATCCGGGTGGCGACCGCCTCTCCCAGCCCGGCGGTGGTGCCGGTGCCGCCGAGGTCGGGGGTGAGGACGTCGGGCCGTTCGTCGAGCACGCTCTCCACCGAGGCCACAACGTGGGCGGCCGCCTCGTGCTCGCCGAGGTGGTCCAGCATCATCGCGCCGCTCCAGATCTGGCCGACCGGGTTGGCGATGCCGAGCCCGGCGATGTCCGGGGCCGAGCCGTGCACCGGTTCGAACAGGCTGGGGTAGGTGCGCTCGGGATTGATGTTGGCGCTGGGGGCGATGCCGATGGTGCCGGTGCAGGCGGGGCCCAGGTCGGACAGGATGTCGCCGAAGAGGTTGCTGGCGACCACGACCTCGTAGCGGTCGGGCTGGAGGACGAACCGCGCGGTGAGGATGTCGATGTGGTCCTTGTCGGCGGTCACCTCGGGGTACCGCTTCGCCATCAGCTCGGCCCGCTCGTCCCAGTAGGGCATGGTGACGGAGATGCCGTTGCTCTTGGTGGCCCAGGTGAGGCGCTTGCGGGGGCGCTGCGCGGCGAGTTCGAAGGCGTAGCGCAGCACGCGGTCGACGCCGGTGCGGGTCATGACGGTCTCCTGGACCACCGTCTCCCGGGCGGTGCCCTCGAAGATGCGGCCGCCGATGCTGCTGTACTCGCCCTCGGTGTTCTCCCGGACGACGTAGAAGTCGATGTCCCCCGGCCGGTGGTCGCGCAGCGGGCTGCGCACGCCGCGCAGCAGCCGGACCGGACGCAGGTTGACGTACTGGTCGAAGCCACGCCGCAGCTGCAGCAGGCTCCCCCACAGGGACACGTGGTCCGGGACGGTCTCGGGCCAGCCGACGGCGCCGAAGTAGAGCGCGTCGAAGCCGCCCAGCACGTCCTTCCAGTCGGCGGGGAGCATGGTGCCGTGCCGCAGCCAGTAGTCGGCGCTGGCGAAGTCGAACTCGGTGACGTCCAGGGCGAATCCGTGGACGTCGGCGGCTGCGCGCAGGCAGCGCAGCCCTTCGGGGACCACCTCGCGGCCGATCCCGTCCCCGGGGATCGCTGCGATGCGATGGGTGTGCGGCAAGGCTCGGCTCCTCGGAATGCGGCTCTTCCACGGCCCGGGGCCGCGGACCTACCGGAGAGTGCGGTGGGTGTCCGCCCACCCTGGCCAGCCGCGACGGCCTCCACAAGCAGGTGGCGGGCAAGGTAGCCTTTCGCCCATGGAAAGCCACCAACCAGCGGGCGGCCGTGCGGCGGTGAGCCGCTCCTCCCTGGACGACCTCCAGTTCTTCCGGGTGGTCGCGTCGAGCGAGACCCTGACGGCCGCGTCCCGGGAACTGGGGTGCTCCCTGCCCGTGGTCAGCAAGCGGCTCAGCGCCCTGGAGCGCCGCCTCGGGGTGCGGCTGGTCCAGCGCGGGGCGCGCCGGCTGGTGCTGACCTCGGAGGGCACCCTGTACGCGGCGCGCGTAGAGACGATCCTCGGCCAGCTGCGGGAGCTGGAGGACACCCTCACCGACCGGTCGGCGGGGCTGCACGGCACCCTGGTGATCGAGTGCACCCTCGGGCTCGGGCGCGCCCATGTCGCCCCGTTGCTTGGCGAGTTCGCGGAGGCCCACCCGGCGCTCCACGTACGCCTGCAGACCTCGGCGCTCCCGCTGCGGCGGCGCGAGTTCGACGTCGCCATCCACGTCGGCACGCCGCCCGACTCCTCGCTGCGCATGCGCCGGCTCGCGCGGAACCGGCGCCTGCCGTGCGCCTCGCCGTCCTACCTCGCCCGGCACGGCACCCCGGCCCGGGTCGAGGACCTGGCCAGCCACGATTGCATCGTGCTGCGCGAGAACGAGAGTGACTACGCGCTCTGGCGGTTCGGCGACGCGGGCCACCCCCGGCACATCCGGGTCGACGGCAGTCTGTCGAGCAACGACGGCGACGTGGTGACCGGCTGGGCCCTGGAGGGACGCGGGGTGATCATGCGGTCCGAGTGGCACGTCAGGCCGCACTTGGAACGCGGTGAGCTGGTCCGGGTCCTGCCGCACGTCCCGACGCCGCCCGCCGACATCTACGCGCTGACCGAGGACGACGAGCACGTCCCGCGGCGGGTCAGCGAGCTCATCGACTTCCTCGCCGCCCGGCTCCCGCGACGGCTCGGCGCCTGACGCCGCGCGGGCCGCACGCGGGGCTCCCCCGCCCACCAGGGGCACGCGGGGTCGTTGTGCCCCTCTGGCGCGTCCCGCGCGGCGCGGGGCACGGCTAGGTTCTGTCCGGCGGATCATGTGACCTTCTGACCGGTCGCTCGTTGGTTCGGTCATGGGTCGGGGGGATCTGACGAATCGCGAGTGGTCGTTACTTGAGCCGCATCTGCCACCTTCGGGTGGCCGGGGCGGCCGGTGGAACGACCACCGCACCGTGGTCAACGGGATCCTGTTCCGGATCCGGACCGGTGTTCCCTGGCGTGACCTGCCGGAACGCTACGGCTCGTGGAAGACCGTCTACGAGCGGCATCGCCGCTGGTCGGCGGACGGAACCTGGGACCGCATCCTGCAGTCGGTCCAGGCCGACGCCGACCTGGTAGGGCGGATCGACTGGTCGATGGTGGGCGTCGACTCGACGTCCTGCCGGGCCCATCAGCACGCGGCCGGCGCCCGCAAGGTCCGGCCGCGGGTCCCGAAAAAAGGACGACGCCCCGGCACCACCGCCCCGACGAGGGACTCGGACGGTCCCGGGGCGGCCTGACCTGCAAGATCCACCTGGCTGGCGAGGGTGGCTGCCGCCCACTGGCCCTCCTGCTCACGCCGGGCCAGTGGGGCGATGCCCCGCAGATGATCGAGGTCCTGGACCGGATACGGGTCCCTCGCCCGTTGGGCGGACGGCCCCGGACCCGGCCCGGCCACGTCAGCGGCGACAAGGCATACAGCTCACGCCGCAACCGCCGCTACCTGCGAAGACGCCGCGTCCGGCACACGATCCCGGAACCGAAGGACCAGCGTGCCAACCGCCGACGCAGAGGCAGAGAAGGCGGTAGACCCACCGGCTTCCAGCGCGACCACTACCGGCGCCGCAACGAGGTCGAGCGGACCATCAACCGGCTCAAGAACTCCCGCGCGGTCGCGACTCGTTACGACAAGCGGGCCTACGTCTTCCACGGCACCGTCACCACCGCAGCAATCCGGCTCTGGCTCCGCCAGTGATCCGCCGGACAGAACCTAGTAGGACTCCGTTAGGTCTTTCTGTTGGTGGTGTTCAGCGGCATGGTGGGTGTGTGGACGCACATGAAGTGAACCGTGCTCGGGCGAAGTTGGCGTTATTCGTGGCTGATGTGTTCGCGTCGGTGCCGCGCAAGGACCAGCGGGCCAAGGGTGACTGCTATCTGCGGGGGCTGATGGTGGACGGGCGGCGCAAGTCCGTCCAGGCCATGGCCGCTCGTCTGCCGGACGGCAACGAGCAGAACCTGCAGCAGTCGTGAACCAGTCGACCTGGGATCCGGTGCCGGTCCGGCGGCGGATCGCGCAGCGGATGGTGCCGCTGATCGGCCCGGATGCCTGGGCGGTCGACGACGTGTCGTTTCCCAAGGACGGCCGGATGTCGGTCGCTGTCGCGCACCAGTACTGCGGGGCCTTGGGCAAGCAGGCGAACTGTCAGGTGGCGGTCAGAGTGCACGCGGTCACCGATGCCGCCTCCGTCCCGCTTCAGTGAGATCGTTTCATCTTGAACTCGCAGGTCGCGGTACTGGTGTGAGTCCGTGATGCGGTCCTCGTGCTGGCAGGCGGAGTGATCGTCGTCGGGTGATCGTCTGTCACCGCTGGACTTCGCGGTTCGCCAGAACGAGCAGGGCTTGTAGCAGCGTGGTGGCGTAATGGGCGTTCATGCGGTTGCCGGCTGCGCATGTGTGTGACGTGCCCCGTCGGACAAGATGGCGCCCGCCCCCGAAGTCGTAGCGGGTCTTCCGCAGATCCCGATGTGCTCAAAACCCGGTGAACCAATTCACGACCGACTTCGTCTAGACGGTTGAGATTCGTAGACGCTGTTATCCGGGTGCGCTCTCACCGTCAAGCTGCAGTCCTTCCATAGAGGTAGATATGCCCCTTTCCGTAATCCTGCTCTTCCTTGTCGCAGCCGTCACGCTTTCTGTATACAGGTTTGTGCGGCGCCGACTGACCACCGGCGCGGCGTTGGGAGTGGCGGTTGGCGCTCTGGGGCTCCAGCTCTTCGGTCTTTGGGGCATGGCCGAGCTCACATTCGCCAACATGGGCTGAGCTCGGCTCTGTCGGGGATCTTGGAGTTTTCCGGTGCGTCGCGGTGGCCGGTGGGCATGCTCGGGGTGTTCCTGGAGTCCGTGCAGTTGTCGAGGTGTCCGTAGTCGCTCCGTCCTCGTTCCGGTGAGGAAGTTCAGCCTCTGACCGCGCAGGGGATGGTGCAGACGAGGCTGCCGGTGTCGCTGGCGGTGGTGTTCAGGTGCGGGTTGGCCCGGATGACCAGGGTGCGCCCGGTGTCGTACAGCTCGTATTCGAGCTCGACGGTGATGACTCCGCCGATGGCGCCGTAGTAGCCGTAGGCGGGGCGGCCGGTGAAGACGAAGCCAGTGGGTGCGCTGAAGCGCTGGGTGATGACGCCGGGGTTGACCGGCCAGGGCGTGTTGCGGAAGTGCCGACCGCGCAGCACAACGATGTCTGATTGCCGCTAGCAAGGTCCTGCTGTGGTGCTCATGCTTGCGGCATGACGATGTCATCCACTGCGGAGTCAGCAGCAGTTCTCACCGGCATGTATGCGGCTGAGGCGGAGTACCTGGCGGCGGGAGGCCCTGGCGAGGCTTCGTTCGGTCTGCTCGCCCCCTTCTTTGCGCCGGATGTCGAGCTGCATCAAGCAGATTCTCTGCCCTATGGAGGCACTTGGCGCGGGCACAAGGGCATGATGCAGTTCTTCCTCATGATGGGCGAGGTGTGGGAGTCATTCGACATGGGTGAGCAGGAGTTCCTTGCCACTGGTGAGACTGCTGTCGTGCTCACACAGGTCCGTGCTCGCGCTCGCGCGACTGGCCGTGAACTCAGCTTCCCGATTCTGCAAGCGATCACGGTCAAGGACGGGCGGATCACCGAGGTCCGTCCGTTCTACTGGGACACCCGGGCTATCGCCGACGCCTGCGCCATGCCGACATCGACAGACTGATGTCGACGGCGAAAGCCACTGGTGACAGCCACTCGTTGAGGGCTGTCACCAGCACGGTCGCCTCGTAACGGACGGCAAGCTTGTCGTATCTCGTGGCCACGGCCCGGTGACGCTTGAGGCGGTTGATTCCGCACTCGACCGCGTGGCGCTCGCGGTAGTCGGTCTTGTCGAACTTCGGCGGCCGACCGCCTCGGGAGCCGAGCTTCTGGCGGTTGCGAACTCGGTCCGCCGGGACCGGGATGGTCGCCTTGATACCGCGTCTTCTCAGGTAGGACCGGTTATTGCGGGAGTCGTACGCTTTGTCGGCCCGCACCCGGTCCGGGCGCCTGCGGGGCCGGCCCCGACCGAGCCGGGGCACCCGGATCGCTTCCAGGACCGGTTCGAACTGTGGCGAGTCACCCCGCTGACCGGCTGTGATCGCAATGGACAGCGGCTTCTGCCCCTGCTCAACGGCAAGATGAATTTTGGTGGTCAGCCCGCCTCGCGAGCGGCCAAGGCCATGGTCGGCCGGCTCGACGGCGATGCCGCCGGGTGGCTCCTTCTGCAGGGCTCCCTTTTCGCCGCCCCGGCGGCATGCTGGTGGGCCCGACAGACGGTGGAGTCGACGCTCACCTCCCAGGTGATCAGGCCCTTCGCGTCGGCCTCGGCCTGCAGCCGGGTGACGATCCTGGCCCAGGTGCCATCGCGCTGCCAGCGCCGGAATAGGTCGTAGACCCGGTCCCACGGCCCGTAGCGTTCCGGCACATCACGCCAGGGAGCACCGGTCCGGGTCCGCCACCGTATGCCGTCTATCGACTGTCGCCGCGTCCACACCGGCGGACGGCCTGGCTTGATGCCCTTCGGCAGCAACGGTTCCAGCCGGACCCACTGGCCATGTGTCAGATCCCCACGTCCCACAAAGCGTGATCATCTACAGCCAAGATCCACTTTCGCAACAGAACCTAGCCGGTGGGGGAGAGGTAGCGCAGGTTGAAGCTGGCGGACTTCCCCGGTGCGGTCTCGGGGATGGTCTCCTGGAAGATCAACAGCGCGGTCTCGTCGCCGGAGGGCCGGGGGGCTACGACGGTGATGGGCAGCGTGTAGAAGTTGTCCTTGAGGTCGAGGTCGCCGTCGTACTGGATCTCCAGGGTCGCCTCGTAGAAACCGCCCGGGGTGGTCTCAGGGGCGCGTACCCGGAAGAAGCCGTCCAGCGAGGCTTCCAGCGGCCGGCACTCGATACCGAAGGGCTGGGGGAGGTGTACTTCCGCGACGGCGGCCGCCGCGCCCACGGCCTGGAGGTGGAGTTCACCGACGTCGAACACCTGGAGTTCGAGCTGTAGTCGGTCGGGGTGAGGACCGCTGTCCCGAGCTCATGTGATCCGGCTACCCGACCATACTCAGGGCGAGCCGGGGGAGGCCTGGCCCTCGCTGTGACTGCCGGACGTGATTTGCCGCCGTTGCGGTCATCTGGATGTGGTGGGGCCAGAGCCGAGGGTACGGCGCCTGGCTACCGGGCGGGGCTTCGGTTCGGAGGCCGGGACGGAGGCGAGGCGTTCGGCGGCGAGCTGGGCGCGCGGCACCGGGTCGGTGTCTTGCGTGCGGGGCGTGGTGGCGCGGTTGGTTCCGGTGCCCAGCGGGCGGCGGTCGGTCATCGCCTGATCATCCCAGTCTCGGGAGCTTCTTCTTCACCGCACCGGCCGTGTGCTCCGGCCCGGCCCAAGGCGCGCACGTGTGTCGCGCGCGTGCGAGGCGGTGAACTTCTCCCGGTTGTCCGTCCTCGTGCTCCGCGGTGCTGTCCAGGCGACCGACTTCCTTAGCGCCTGGGTCTGAACCCTGAATCGGTTGGTCAAAGGCCATCGGACCGAGATGGGAGCTGCGTGTTGCCGTGCGGGGATCGGTCACGGTGACCGATTTCCGCACGGCAACCGCTGTGGCCGGCACGGAGTGAGCGGAAGACGCTTCGCACGATGTGGCGCTGACCGTCGTCAGCGCCACGGGGGGAGCCGCTCTGGCAGTGGCCGCGGTGGTCACGGGCGGCTGGTCACCAGCTGATGACGACGGCTCCGTTGTTACCGTCGGCTCCGGCGGTGCCGTCTGCGCCGTTGTTGCCGTCCGCGCCTTCTGTGCTTGAGACGTCGGCTCCCCGGCCGCCGTCGCCACCGTCACCGCCGTTGCCCCCGTCACCTCCGCAGCCGTAGGTGTTACCGGGGGCCTGGCCGCCCGCTCCG
>NZ_NCTE01001198.1:0-3896 GCF_002114215.1 Streptomyces sp. 13-12-16
GGCCTGCCGCCGGCCGCCCGCCGGATCCGGGCGCCGGTCGCTCCCCGGGCGACGGCCTCCGAGCGGCTGGGCGCACTCGCCGCCCGCGTCCGGCGCCGCATCGAGGAACGGACGACGGAGGCCTCCACCCGGCCCCGGGTCCCGGAACGAACCGTGTCCGGACCACACGGGTCCGTACCGAGGTGAGGAGGAAAACAATGCCGCACACGACGGAGTGGAGGGTTCGACTCGACCTCTTCGAGGACGACGACGGAACCACGAAGGCGCACGTGGTGCTGGACACCGGCACCACGGAGCTCACCGGTCAGGGGACCGCGCACTGTCACCCGGCGGACGCGAACGTGCCGGAGATCGGCGACGAACTGGCGGCCGGGCGGGCTCTGCAGAACATCGCCCAGCGGCTGCTGAACACCGCCGAGCGCGACATCGAGGGCATGGGGGTGCCGCGGCCCGGCCCCCGACAGGTCACCGGATGGCCCACGTGAACGACGGCCGACACGACGAGACAGGAGAACCGGTCATGACACATCCCGTACGACACGGCAGGGGTGGACTCTCGGCGACCTTGCACGAGCTGGACGATCTCCGCGCCCGGATGGACCAGCTCATGCACGCCGTCTTCCCCATCGGCGGCTATCCCGAATCCGGCACGGGCGAGCCGTGGGCACCGCTGGCCGACATCGTGGACACCGAGGACGCCTACCTGGTGGAACTGGAGCTTCCCGGCGTGGACAAGGACCAGATCACCGTCGAGGTCGCCGAGGGCGAACTCGACATCCACGGTGAGATCAAGGAGAAGGAACACACCGGGGTGGTCCGAAGGCACGCCCGCCGCATGGGACGGTTCGACTACCGCACGACCCTGCCGCCGAACTCCGACACCGAGCACGTCAGCGCGGACCTGACGAGCGGAGTCCTCACGGTGCGTGTCCCGAAGACCGAGACGGGGAGGGGACACCGCATCGAGATCACCGGCTGAGCCGGGGCGGCGCCGCCCGCCGGACCGCGTACCGGGTCCGGCGGACGCGTGCCGTTCCCCTCCCCGGCGGGGCCACGGCCCCGGGTGTCTCCCGGCCACCGGCGCCGGCCGTCCCCTCATGGAGCGGTGGGGGACCGCCGGGAGTCGTCGGTCCGGTACGCGAGGTGCTCGGCGACCGAGACCACGCCGTCGACGCTCCGGCACAGCCGCTCGATGACGGGGATCAGACTCCTGAACTCGACCGAGCCCTTGAGATCGACCCGCCCGTCGCGCACCTCGGCCGTCACTTCCGAGGGAGCCAGCCCCATCGTGCGTCGCAGCACGTCCCCGGTGATCTCGTCGCGGATGGCGTCGTCACGGCGCAGGAAGACGCGCAACAGGTCGCCACGGCTGACGATGCCCAGAAGCCGGTCCGTCTCGTCCACGACGGGCAGCCGCTTGACGTGCTGGGCCTCCATCAGGCGGGCGGCCTCCACCACACTCCACTCCGGACGTGCGCACACGGCGGGAGCCGACATCAGTTCCTCGGCGCGGGAGCCCTCGGCCTTGGCCCGCTCCCATGCCTCCAGGTGCGGAACGGGGACCCTCCCCGACGGGTCGGCCTGGTCAGAGCTTTTGCGCAGCAGGTCCGCCTCGGACACCACGCCCATGGGGCGGCCCAGGTCGTCCACCACGGGCACGGCGGTGACGTCGTTCTCCGCCAGCAGCCTGACGATCTCCTTGAACGGCAGGTCACGCCGTGCCTTGACGACGTCCCGGGTCATGAGTTCCGCGACCGTTCGGTGCTGCATGTCGACTCTCCTGTCCGGGTGGTGGCCGTCCGGCATCCGGCCGGCCCGGCCCGTTCCCGCGGATGCGGGCCGGTCGTGCCGTGCGGCGGTGTGCCGCGCGTGGCACGTTGGACACAGGACCATTCTGAGGAGAGGGCGGCGATCATGCGAGCTCACCTCGGCGACCAACTCGTCGTCGAAAGCCCGGCGACCGGCGTCACCAGGCGCGACGGCGAGATCGTCGGACTCCACCACGAGGACGGCACACCCCCCTACGACGTGCGCTGGTCGGACACGGACGACGTGACGCTCGTGTTCCCGGGGCCCGACGCACACATCCGGCACGTGGAGCACGGGCAGCCCGGGACCTCCCGCGCGTCTTCCCGGCCCGACACGGGTGAGGCGCGGGCCTTGTCCGAGGCCGCTCCGCCGCCCGGGACGCCCAACCCCGGCGACATCGGCCGACGCGTGGCCGTCGAACGCCACAGGCACGGGCTCAGCCGGGAGGAGACGGCCCGCCGGGCCCGCATCTCGTCGGCCTACCTGGCGTACCTGGAGGAGCAGCCGGCCGACCCGACGATGGCGACCCTCCTCAGCCTGGCCGCCGCGCTGGGCACCACCGTCACGGCCCTGCGCGGGGCGGGCGTCGACCTGCCGCCCGGTCAGGGCCACGCACTGCTGCGTCCACAGTTGCGGGACCTCGGCCCGGAGGAATGCCGCCGCCTGCTGTCCACGCACGGCGTGGGGCGTATCGCCGTGTCGACGTCCGACGGCCGTCCCGCGGTCGTCCCGGTCAACTACGAGATCGTGGAGGACACGATCGTCTTCCGGACCGCGCCCGACTCCGTGCCCGCGGCGGCTGTCGGAGCGGAGGTCGCCTTCGAGGTCGACCACGTGGACGAGGCGATGAGCCGGGGCTGGAGCGTGCTCGCGGTCGGCCCCGCGAGCGTCGTCACGGAGCCCGATGCCGTGCGTGGGCTCGTCCGGAGTGCGCACACCGAGCCGTGGGCGGGTGGCGCACGCGACATGTGGGTGTCGATCCGGCCCACGCGTCTGACGGGCCGGCGCATCACTCCGGCCGATCAGTAGGTGTCCAAAGGGCGCCGGTCCGAGAGGGGAAGCTTCGGTGAGCCGACGAGCACCGGCCGACGAGCAGGTGACGGCCCTGGTCCGAGCCGCCGCCGCGGCCCCGTCCATGCACAACGCACAGCCCTGGCTCTTCAGCTACTTCCAGCGCAGCCGTACGTTCGAGATCCGCGCCGACCTCGAGCGCACCATGCCGCACTCCGACCCCGACACCCGCGGCCTGCACATCGGCTGCGGCGCCGCCCTGCTGAACCTGAGGGTCGCCGTGGCCCACGAGGGCTGGTGCCCGGAAACCCTCCTGCTGCCCGACCCCACCGACCCGGCGCTGGTCGCGACCGTGCGGCTGACCGGTCCTACGACCGACGAGAACGACCTCGGCGCGCTGTACCCGGCGATACACCGGCGTCACAGCAGCCGTCACCCGTTCGAGGAGAGGGAGATCCCCGGCCCCGTGCGGGAGGCCCTCGGCGCGGCCGCCCGCGCCGAGGGAGCAACGCTGACCTTCCCCGCCCCGTGGCACCTGGAGGAGGTGCTGGAACTGGTCCAGGACGCCGAGGCGCGCAACATCACCGACCCCGGCAGCGACCAGGACCTGGCGCGGTGGACGCGCACCGACGCCCCGTCGACGGGCAGCGCCGACGACGGAGTCCCGTACTACGCCTTCGGCCCGCGCAAGCGCGGGGGCAAAGCCCCTGTGCGCGACTTCGCGGCCTCCCGGAGGGTGGCGGGCCGCGACGTCGCCGACTTCGAGCGCACCCCTCAGCTGGCCCTCCTCAGCACGAACCACGACCACCCGGAGGACTGGCTCCGCGCGGGCCAGGCCATGGAACGCGTCCTGCTGCTGGCCACCCTCGAGGGTCTGTCCAGTTCCTTCGCCACCCAGCCCCTCGAATGGACCGACCTGCGCTGGCCGCTGCGCGACCCGGTGTCGGGGACGGGCTTCACCCAGATGCTCCTGCGCCTGGGGTACGGCCCGAAAGGACTCGGCACACCGCGTCGCCCGGTGTCGGACGTACTCGACATCCGACCCTGAGGGGACTCGGCGGGGCGGGGGGGGGGCG
>NZ_NCTE01001198.1:4046-14558 GCF_002114215.1 Streptomyces sp. 13-12-16
GCTGCGGATCGACGTCCACGACGCCCTCCACGGCGCGCACGAGACGCGCGGCGACCGAGATGAGCGAGGTGTCGTGGATGTGCCCGCGGAGGGTGACGACCCCCTCGTGGACGTTCACGTGGATGGCGTGGCTGATGGCGGGGAAGAGGTAGGACACCACGGTGCGGCGGACCTCCTCCTCGATCTCCTCGTCCGGCCGCAGGAAGACCTTCAGCAGGTCGGCACGGCTCACCATGCCCTGGAGCATGCCGATGTCGTCGACCACGGGCAGCCGCTTGACGTGCCGGACGGCCATGATCCTGGCCGCCTGTGCCAGGGTGGCGTCGGGGTGGACCGTGATCGCGGGGGTGCTCATGAGCTCCTCCGCCGTCACCGCCCCGGCCTTGGCGACGTCGGACAGGCGCCGGCGCTGCTCGAAAAGGCTCGGGTCGCTGTCGCGGAACTCCTCCTTGGGCAGCAGATCGGCCTCGGAGACGACGCCGACGACACGCCCCTCTCCCTCCAGGACCGGCATCGCGCTGACCTTCCACTGCTCCATGGTCCGCACGATCTCCTTGAAGGGCGCGTCGCGTCCGACGGCCACGACCGTCCGGGTCATCACATCGCTGACGATGTGCGGGGTCTCAGGCACCGCGATCCTCCTCGTCTCGCCTCGTGGTGACGGGGAGGAAGCAGCCAGGCCCGGCCCGGCAGTTCCCCGGCACCGATGGTCTCGACGACCGTCGCGCGGCGGCCGTGCCGACGATGCGAGGGAGGGGACCTCGCCCTTCCTCCGGCCGTACGACTCCACGATCGTCACAAATCGGCGCAGTGCAACCCGGGCCGAGGCCCCCGTCCGCGAGCCGGTCCACCTGTCGCGACGGAACCCGTGCGGTGCGACGGTATTGACAGGGACTTCAAGGCAGCGGCAGGGCAGGAAGGCGGTGGTGAGCGTGGAGCTCCCGCTGGTCGTGGGTGTCGACGGATCGGATTCCAGCCTGGAGGCCGTGGACTGGGCGGTGGACGAGGCCGCGCGCCTCGGGCTGTCCCTGCGGATCGTCCACGCCTCTTTGTGGGAGCGGTACGAGGGGGCTCTCCCGTCCTTCAGGACCGGCCGTCCGGCCGAAGAGGTCATGGCCGAGCACATCGCCGCGTCCTGCGCGGAACGCGCCCGGCTGCGCGACCCGGAGCTGAAGGTGTCGAGCGACGTACTGCCCGACGACGCCGTGTCCGCGCTCCTGCACGCGGCTCATGAGTCCTCCGCCCTGGTCACGGGAGCCCGCGGCCGCGGGAGGATCGCGGGGATGCTGCTGGGGTCGGTGAGCCTCACGGTGGCCGGTCGTGCCGCGTGCCCGGTGGTCGTGGTGCGCGGCGGGGAGCGGAACCGGCAGGGCTCCTTCGGTCGGGTGGTGGTCGGCCTCGGTGACTCCGCGGAGGGCGCGGCCGCAGTGCGGTTCGCCTTCCGTGAGGCGCAGGCGCGCGGCTGCGCCCTGCACGCCGTACGGGCCTGGCGCCGCCCCGCCCACGAACACGTGGACCATCCCCTGATCGCGGACGATGCCGCCGGTGCCGAGGAGGAGCGCGCCTCCGCCCTCCTCACCGACGTGCTGCGCGACGCCGGACGGAATCACCCGCAGGTCGAAGTACGCCGTCAGGCGGTCGAAGGTCCCGCCCACAAGGCCCTCCTGGACGCTTCCTCCGACGCCGACCTGGTGGTCGTGGGGGCGCGCAGGCGCCACGGCCACGTCGGTCTGCAGCTCGGCAGGGTGGCCCACGCCCTCCTGCATCACGCCGAGTGCCCGGTGGCCGTCGTCCCCCAACGGACCTGACCCGGACGTGCCTCCCGTGCTCCTGCACATGCGGTGAGGGGAGAAGGAGAGGACGCGGCGGATGTCCGAGTGGACCTGGGAGTACGAGGGGTACGACCCGGCCGGCGAGCGGCTGCGCGAGTCGCTGTGCACACTCGGCAACGGCTGCTTCGCCACACGGGGCGCCGTGCCCGAGAGCAGGGCGGGCCTGGTGCACTATCCGGCCACCTACGCGGCCGGGGTCTACAACCGCCTGGAGTCGGCCGTGGCGGGGCGGCGGGTGGTGAACGAGGATCTGGTGAACCTCCCGAACTGGCTGTTCCTGCGGTTCCGTCCGCGCTTCGCCGACGGGTCGGCGGGACCGTGGTTCTCTCCCGACACGCACCGGCCGCTCGACCACCGGCACAGTCTGGACCTGCGCCGGGCCACCCTGACGCGTACGTTCCGGTTCCGGGACGACGAGGCGGGCGTGCTGGGTGTGGAGCAGGTCCGGCTGGTGCACATGGCGGATCCCCACCTGGCCGCGCTGCGGACCGTCGTCACAGCCGAGGAGTGGTCCGGAGAGATCGAGGTGGAGTCCGTCCTCGACGGCGACGTGACCAACAGCAATGTGCACCGCTACCGGTCACTCAGCCGGCACCACCTGGTCCGTGTGCGGACCGGCGCGTCCGCGGCCGGCGTGACGTGGCTGAGCTGCCGCACCAGCACCTCCGACATCGGCATCGGCATGGCGGCCCGTACGGTCGCCGGGCAGCCGCCCACGGCGTCGGAGCTGCGTCCGTCCCACCACCGTGCCGTGCACCGGCTGGTGATACCCGTCGCTCCCGGCCGGCCCGCCGTCGTGGACAGGACGATGGCCCTGCACACCTCCCGGGACCGGGCGATCAGCGACCCGCTCGGCGCGGCGCTCGACCGGGTGGCCACGGCCCCTGACTTCCCGGCGCTCGTGGACTCCCACGCCGCCGCCTGGGCACGCCTGTGGCGGGGCGCGGACATCCAGGTGCCCGGGGAGGCGGGCCGTGTCCTGCGCCTGCACCTGTTCCACGTGCTGCAGACGCTGTCCCCGCACACCGCGGACCTGGACGTGGGGGTGCCGGCCCGAGGGCTGCACGGCGAGGCGTACCGGGGCCACGTCTTCTGGGACGAACTGTTCGTGCTGCCGTACCTCAACCTGCATTTCCCGGAGGTCTCGCGGGCCCTGCTCGACTACCGCCACCGGCGTCTGCCGCAGGCGTGCCGCGCGGCACGCGCTGCGGGCCGGGCCGGGGCGATGTATCCGTGGCAGTCCGGCAGCGACGGCCGCGAGGAGACCCAGCGGCTGCACCTCAACCCCCGTTCGGGCCGGTGGCTGCCGGACGACTCCCGGCTCCAGCACCACGTCGGCTCGGCGATCGCCTACAACGTGTGGCAGTACTGCGAAGCGACGGGCGACACCGAGTACCTGCACACCAAGGGCGCGGAGATGCTGATGCAGATCGCCCGCTTCTGGGCGGACGGCGCGGAGCCGGCCCCCGGCACCGGCCGGTACCGCATCCGTGGTGTGGTCGGCCCCGACGAATACCACGACCGCTACCCCGACGCCGACCGGCCGGGCCTGGACGACAACGCGTACACCAACGTCACCGCCGCCTGGGTCCTCGGCCGGGCCCTGGACCTGGTGCGGCGCCTCCCGGCCTGGCGCCGGCAGGAGCTCTTCGAACGCATCGGGCTGGAGAGCGGCGAACTCCCGAAGTGGGAGGAGGTCTCCCGGCGGCTGCGGGTGCCGTTCCACCGGGGCGTCATCAGCCAGTTCGACGGTTACGGCGACCTCGCCGAGCTGGACTGGGACGCCTACCGAACCCGCTACCCCAGCATCCGGCGGCTGGACCGCATCCTCGAGGCCGAGGGCGACTCCGTGAACCGCTACCAGGCGTCGAAACAGGCCGATGTCCTGATGCTCGGACACCTCTTCTCGGCCGCCGAGCTGCGTAGCCTGTTCGACCGTCTCGGGTACGACGTGGACGACGAGGTCTGGCACAGGACCGTCGACTACTACCTGCGGCGCACCAGCCACGGTTCCACCCTCAGCGGACTCGTCCACGGCCTCGTCCTCGCCCGGGCCAGACGGGCCGAGGCGTGGAGTTACGTCCGCGAGGCCCTGGAGGCGGACATCGCCGACATCCAGGGCGGCACGACCGGCGAAGGCATCCACCTCGGCGCCATGGCCGGGACCCTGGACCTGGTGCAACGCGGCCTGACGGGACTGGAGACGCGTGAGGACGCCCTCTTCCTGGACCCGGTGCCCCTTCCCGCCCTGTCGGAGTACGGGTTCTCCCTGCGCTACCGCGGCCACTGGGGCATCGGCATACGGCGCCGGAGCGGACAGCTGGAGATCAGGGTGCCCGACTCGGAGGAGTCACCCATCCGCGTGGTGCTGGCCGACCGGGCCGTGACCATCGCGCCGGGGGAGACCTGCACGCTCGTGCTCCCGGGGGAGTGATCCGCGCGGACGGGCGAGCCACCCGTCGAAGTGCGCCGGTACCGGTCACCGCGCACAGTGGAGGACAGGAAGGGGACGTTCCGCGGGGTGGTACCGGAATACGGCTCCCGACACCTCTTCGTCCACGGCGAACGATCCGTACGACACCATGAGAAAGCAGGCCCCGTCATGGCAGCCACCCCCGTCATGCAACTGCCGGTCGTCAGTGAATGCGCGGCCGAGAGCTGCGCCTACAACCACGACCACACCTGCCACGCCGTGGCGATCACCGTGGGAGACCTCAGCAGTCCCGTCTGCGACACGTTCATGAGCGCGGACCTCGAGGGCGGAGAGCCGTCCGTCACCGGCCGGGTCGGTGCGTGCAAGATGGCTGACTGCCGGCACAACACCGCGCTGGAGTGCCACGCCCCGTCCATCACCGTCGGCAACGAGCAGGAGCAGGTCGACTGCCTCACCTACGCGCGGACCTGAGGGACGCCGGAGGTTCTCGCCGCGTACGCCGCCGACCACGGGCGCGGCCGCGCACAGCCCTGACCGTCGGACTCACGTCCGCTGCCGCAGCGCCCGGATCACCCACGTCGGCGAACGGCCGGTCGTGGCCGGCACCCCGACAGCGAGCGTTGGCGTCCGGAAACGCGGTCCCTCCGCATGACGGGAGTTCGGTGAATGGCGCACAGTGAGCGGGCCGGCCCCGATGCCCTCGTCCCGGCACGCCCCGGTGTCCTCGCAGTGCGCGGCGGCGACCGTCGGGCGGTCCGTGGCGCACGCGCGTACAGAACTCCGTCGGGCGCGTGAGCGAGCAGTGGGGCGCCCGGAGGTTCGGCGCGGGCACCGGCGCACCCCGGACGACGCCCCCCGCTTCTTCCGCGACCGGTCTGTCGTCGGCCGAGGCCGCGCGCCGGCTGACGCGTCACGGACCCAACGCGATCCCCAAGGAGCCGCGCGCCCCCGTATGGCGGCGGGGGCTGCAACAGCTACGCGATCCGCTGATCCTGGTGCTGCTGGTGGCCGCCGCCCTGACGATCGCCACCGGTGATCTCTCCGATGCCTCCGTGATCCTGCTCGTCATCACGGTGAACACCACGGTCGGCGTCGTACAGGAGGTACGGGCCGAACAGGCGGTGATGGCCCTGTCCGCCATGAGCGCCCCCACCGCCAGAGTCGTACGGGACGGCGAGGAACGTTCCCTCCCGGCCGCCGAGGTGGTACCCGGGGACATCGTCCTGGTGGCCGAGGGCGACATCGTGCCCGCCGACGGGGACGTACTGTCCGCTGCCTCGCTGCTGACGGACGAGTCCTCGCTGACGGGCGAGTCCGTTCCGGTGGAGAAGGCGCCCGGCGGTGACCCCTCGCACGGCACGGTGTCGGCGGGCACGGTCGTGGTGCACGGCCGCGGACGCGTCGCGGTCACCGCCACGGGAGCCCACAGCGCGCTCGGCCGGATCGCGACCCTGATGGGTGCCGCGTCCGGTCCGACCCCGCTGCAGCGCCGGCTGGCGGATTTCGGCCGGGTTCTGGCAGCCGTCATCGTGGCACTGTGCGCCCTGGTGCTGGCTCTCGGGCTGGTGCGCGGGCAGCCCGTGGAGCTGATGATCGTGGCGGCGATCAGCCTCGCGGTCGCCGCCGTACCGGAGTCCCTGCCCGCCGTCGTGACGCTCGCGCTCGCCCTGGGGGCACGACGGATGGCGGACCGGCACGCCATCGTCCGCAGGCTGCCCGCGGTGGAGACGCTGGGCTCCGTCACGGTGATCGCCACCGACAAGACCGGCACCCTGACCGAGGGCCGCATGGCCGCCGAACGGCTGTGGACGCCGCGAGGAGAGGCCACGGCCCTGGGAACCGGCTACGAGCCCCGGGGCAGGGTCGTCCGCGACGGGCGGGCGATCACGGCCGACGACGCACCCGACCTGGCGGCACTGCTGCGCGTCGCCATGCTGTGCAACGACGCGGCGCTGGAGCCTCCGCCGGACGACTCCGCGGAGTGGCGCGCGCTGGGCGACCCCACCGAGGCCGCCCTGCTCGTGGCGGGGGCGCGGCTCGGGCTGGACCGGGCGGCGCTGGACCGCGTGCTGCCACGCGTGGAGGAGATCCCGTTCGACAGCGGCCGCAAGCGCATGACGACCGTCCACCGCCTGCCGGACGGAGCAGTGCGGGTCGCGTGCAAGGGAGCGCCGGAGTCCCTGCTCCGACCGCAGGTCCTGGTCGACGGCCCGGACCTGCTCGCCCGGGCGGCGGATCGGGCGGAGGCACTGGCACGCGACGGGTACCGGGTGCTCGCCGTCGCGTCGGCCGACCACGAGGAAGCGTCGCAACCGTCCGGGACATGGGAGTCGGGTCTGTCGCTGCTCGGCCTCGTCGGGATTCTGGACCCGCCCCGCAGCGCGTCCGAGCCGACGATCGCCGCCTGTGAACGCGCCGGCATCGTCCCCGTGCTCATCACCGGCGACCATCCGCTGACCGCCCGGGCCGTGGCGGAGCGCCTCGGCATCGCCTCCCGGGAGGAGGAGATCACCACCGGGCAACGGATCCGGGAAGGCACGGCGGGTGAGCTGACCGGCGTACGCGTCTACGCACGGACCACTCCCGAACAGAAGCTGGACATCGTCGAGGCGTGGCGCGGGGCCGGGCAGGTGGTGGCGATGACGGGGGACGGGGTCAACGACGGCCCGGCCCTGCGCCGCGCCGACATCGGTGTCGCCATGGGGCGGCGCGGCACCGAGGTGGCCCGCCAGGCGGCCGACCTGGTGCTGGCCGACGACAACCCGGCCACCATCGTGTCGGCCGTCGAGGAGGGGCGCCGGGTCTACGCCAACGTGCGCCGGTTCCTGCTCTACGGGCTCGCCGGCGGCATGGCGGAGATCCTGGTGATGCTCCTCGGCCCCTTCCTGGGAATGCCGCTGCCCCTGCTGCCCGCGCAGATCCTGTGGATCAACCTGCTCACGCACGGCCTGCCCGGTGTCGCGCTCGGTGCGGAGCCCGTCGCCCCGGAGGCGATGCGCCGTCCGCCCCGGCCCCCCGAGGAGAGCGTGCTGGGTGCCGGCCTGTGGCCGCGCGTCCTGTTCATGGGGGCCTTCGTCGCCGCCGTGACCCTGGCGGCCGGGGTGTGGGCCCGGGAGACGGGTCGCCCCTGGCAGTCCATGATCTTCCTGGTCCTCGGCGCGACCCAGCTGGGCGTCGCCCTCGGCTCCCGCGTTCGTCCGGGAAGTCTGGCCAACCCGTTCCTGCTGGTCGCCGTGGGCGCGGCTCTGGGCCTCCAGGTGGCCGGCGTGTACGTGCCCCCTCTCCGGGACCTGCTGGGCACGGAGCCGCTGTCGCTCGGGGACCTGGCGATCGCCTGCGCGTTGTCCGGTCTCGGCCATGTGGTCATGCGTGTGCAGGCACGGCTGTGGCCGGAGCGGCAGCCGCGCGCAGCCTCGGTGGCAGGCGGCGCTCCGGGTGGCCGGCGCTCACGGTCCGCCCGGACGGAACGGCCCGGCTGAGCCCGCTCTTTCCGCGCCGGGCAGCCACGTCCTCGGCCTTCGGAACGCCTCACACGGCGGGGCGGACGACTGCCGGGTTCGCCTCCCTGCCCTGCCGCCCCGGGCCGGGGTCACGGCCACTCGCAGTCGGTTCTCCGACGGCCCCCGGGGTTCCGCCGGAGACCGTCAGGCACCCCGCTCGTGTCCGCCCGGGCGCACGGCGTGGTGCCGGACCACGGTCGCGGTGAAGGCACAGGTGGCGGCAGCGGTGAGGGCCAGGAGCAGGTATCCCCAGGTGTAGTCGTCGGCGATGCCGTAGACCGCGCCCATGACCAGGGGCGGGAAGAAGCCTCCCAGTCCGCCGGCGGCGCCGACGACACCGGTGACCGAACCCACCCGGTCGGTGGGTACGAGGCGGGCGACGAGGGCGAACACGGCACCTGATCCGGCTCCCAGGGCCGCGGCCATGCCGAGGAAGGCCAGGGTGCCGATCGGGACCAGGGGGAGTTCCAGGGAGGTGAGGAGGGCGAGTGCGGCGATGGCGGCGTACGCCCCGATGAGCACGGGGACCGGGTGCAGCCGGTCGGAGAGCCAGCCGCCCGCCGGACGCGCGGCGACCGCGAGGACGACGAAGCCGGCGGTGCGCAGGGAGGCGTCGGAACGCCCGAGACCGTAGGCGGTGGTGAGGTAGGTGGGCAGGTAGACGCTGAAGGCGACGAACCCTCCGAAGGCCATGGCATAGAGGAAGGCCAGCTGCCAGGCGGTGGGCATCCGCAGGGTGGCGGTGGTGCGCGTGAGCAGGGAGCCGCCCGGGATGGCGCGTTCCGGCTGGTCGCGCAGGAGGAAGTGCGCGGTGACGGCGTAGCCGGCCAGGGTCACGGCGACGAGGGTGAAGGGAAAGCTCCGGTCGACGGCGTCGGCCAACTGCACGGTGGTGAAGGCCGAGACGGCGGTGCCGCCCGTGCCGATGCCGAAGATGCCGAGGGCCAGGCCGCGTCGTTCGGGCGGGTACCAGGCGTTGACGAACGGAACACCGACGGCGAACGTGGTGCCGCCCAGCCCGAGGAAGAAGCCGCCGACGAGGAACTCGGCCAGGGAGTCGGCCAGATGACCCAGGTACAGCACGGGCAGGACGGTCAGGGCGGTGACGAGGGGAAACATCCGGCGGGCACCGACGCGGTCGGTCAGTGCCCCGACCGGGATCCGGCCGAGCGAGCCGACGAACACCGGCACGGCCACCACGAGTGACTGCTCGAACGAACTGAGACCCAGGTCCTCGCGGAGCGTCGGGCCGAGCGGCCCCAGCAGGGCCCACGCCCAGAAGCCGGCCATGAACCCGGCCGTGGCCAGGGCCAGCATGTGCGCCGGCTGCGTGGAACGGCTCACCGGCTCACCCTCTCTTCGAACCGAACACCGGCGACACACGGAATCGGCCCGGGGCCGGGGACGCACGGCCCCTCACCCTCCCGTACGCGGTGCGGCCGCACCTGGGGCCTCGGGGCATTCTGCTTCTCCAGGCCGGCGAGAACTTGCGCATAAAGGGATATTCTGCAGTGCGGGTGTCCTTCTCACGGCGCGGCCACGCGGACTGCCGTGACCTTGTACTCGGGGCAGGACGTGACGGTGTCCGTGATGTCGGAAGTGAGTCGGTTCACCCCGCTCGTGGGGAAGTGGAAGGAGCAGAAGACCTGCCCGGGGGCCGTCTGCTCACCGACGCGGACGACGAGCCGGGCCCGTCCGTGCCGGCTTTCCACCGTGACGTCCTGGCCGTCCCGCAGGCCGTACCGGCCGGCGTCGTCGGAGTGGAGATCCAGGAAGTCGACAGGATCGAGCGCCAGGTTGCCGCCGCGCCGCGTCATGCTTCCGGAGTTGTAGTGCGCCCAGCGCCGCCCGGTGACCAGGACCAGCGGATAGTCGTCGTCGGGCTGTTCACCGGGTGGGAGGTAGGGGGCGGCGGCCAGATGGGCCCGCCCGTCCGGTGTGGCGAAGCGCTCCGTGTACAGCTTGGCCTCTCCGGGGCCGTGGGGGGAGTGGCAGGGCCATGGCACGGAGCCCTCCCGGTCCAGGCGGTCGTGGGAGAGTCCGGCGAAGACGGGCGCGAGCCGACCGCATTCGGCTAGGGCGTCGGCGGGAGTCGGGCAGCCCAGACCGGCTCCCATGGCCTCGGCGACGGCCCGCAGGATGTCGAAGTCGGTTCGGGCCTGCCCCAGCGGGGGCACGGCGGGGCGCACGCGCTGGAACCGGCGGTCGAAGTTGACGAAGGTGCCGTCCTTCTCCAGCCAGGACGCGGCGGGCAGGACGACATCGGCGTGCCGGGCGGTCTCGGACAGGAACAGCTCGTTGCAGACGACGAACGGACAGGCGTCCAGGGCCCGGGCCACCTGGTCGGCGTCGGGGTCGGTCGCGCAGACGTCCTCGCCGACGATCCACAGCGCCCGCAGCTCCCCGGCTCGCGCGGTGGCGAACATGCCCGGGATCCGAAGCCCGGGCCGCGCCGGGACGGGCACGCCCCAGACGTCCGCGGCCCGCGAGCGGGCGGCGGCGTCGGTGACCTTGCCGTATCCGGGCAGGAGGTCCGGCAGGGCGCCCATGTCGGAGGCGCCCTGCACGTTGTTCTGGCCTCGCAGCGGGTTGACCCCGTAACCGCGGTCGGTGCCCACGGCGCCGCGCAGGATCGCCAGGTTGGCCAGGGACCGCACCCCGTCGGTGCCGTGGAGGTGCTCGGTCACGCCCAGGCCGTAGACGATGGCCGGCCGCCCGGCCCCGCCATAGAGGCGGGCGGGGGGGG
>NZ_NCTE01001198.1:14733-22985 GCF_002114215.1 Streptomyces sp. 13-12-16
GCCCGGTGGCGCGTTCGCGCAGGAACTCCTCGTCGGTCAGCCCTTCGGTGAGCAGGACGTGGGCGAGCCCGTGGAAGAGCGCCACGTTGGTGCCGGGACGCGGACGCAGGTGCACGTCGGCGTGCAGGGCGAGGCCCACGGCCCGTGGATCGGCGACGACCAGCCGGGCTCCGCGGAGAACCTGCCTCAGCAGCCGGGCTCCGACCACCGGGTGGGCCTCGACGGGATTGGCCCCGACCACCAGCAGGCAGTCGGCCCGCTCCACGTCGTCGAAGGTGTCGGTGCCGCCGGAGAGCCCGAAGGAAGCGGTGAGGCCGGCGGCGGAGGGGGAGTGGCAGAGGCGGGAGCAGTTGTCGACGTTGTTGGTGCCGATGACGACCCGCATGAACTTCTGTACGAGGTAGTTCTCCTCGTTGGTGGCGCGGGCCGAGGAGATCGCCGCCACGGCGTCCGGGCCGCCCGCGTCGACGGCGGCCCGCAGTCCCCGGGCGACGTGGGCCAGCGCCTCGTCCCAGCCGGCCGGCTCCAGCACGCCGTCGCGTCGCAGCAGGGGCCGGGTGAGCCGTTCCGGGGAGGTGCGGAATCCGTGGGAGAAGCGGCCCTTCACGCACGCGTGGCCTCGATTGACCGGGCCGTCCCGGGCGGGCAGCACCGCCGTGACGTCACCGTCCCGCGTGACCACGTCGAGGGCGCAGCCCACACCGCAGTAGCCGCACGTGGTGCGCGTCCGGCCCTCCGCAGGGTGGAACGCCGAGGTGAGTCCACGCGCCGGTCCGGGCTGGCTGATCGCCCCCGTAGGGCAGGTGTCCACGCAGCCGCCGCAGGCCACGCAGTCCGACTCGATCCAGGGCCCGCCGGTACCCGGGGCCACGACCGTGTCTCCGCCCCGGCCGGCCAGGGTGAGCGCGAAGGTGCCCTGCACCTCGGAGCACATCCGCACGCACCGGCCGCACGCGATGCACAGGTCCCGGTCCAGGTGGACGTACGGGTGGGAGTCGTCCCCGCCCCGGCCTCCGGCGCCCTGTGCCGCCTCGGGGCCGATGCCCAGCGACCGGCAGACGTGCGCCAGTTCGCCGGGACCGCCGTCGGCGAGGGCCCGGGGCGGCAGTGCGGAGACGATGACCTCCACCGCGTCCCGGCGCAGCCGCACGACATCGTCGCTCCCGGTGTCCACGCGCATGCCGGAGGAGGCCGGAGTGACACAGGCCGCCACGATGCGCCCCCCGGCCCTCACGAGACACGTACGGCATGACCCGGCGGGACTGAGCCGGTCGTCGGAGCAGAGCGAGGGCAGCTCGACACCGGCCGCCCGCACCGCCGTGAGCAGGGACGACCCGTCGGGCACCGCGACGCCGGTGCCGTCGACCTCGATCATGAATCCGTTCATGGCCCCCATCCCGCCGGCCGGTTCCCGTAGGCGCGGACGAGGCTGTGCACGGCGGGCGGAATCCGCCGCCCGAAGGCACACAGGCTCGCCTCGGTGAGGAGCCGCGACAGCCGATCCCACTCCTGGTCCGGCGGGGCACCGGCCAGGGCCCACTCCAGACCGAGCTGCGAGCCGACGCGGCAGGGCGAACACGCGCCGCAGCTCTCGGCCGCGGCGAACTCCCATACATGACGCAGCACGTCCTCCGGCGCCACGCGTTCGTCGAAGGCGACGAGCCCGGCGTGCCCGAGGGCGGCGCCCCGGGCCGACAGTCCCGCCTCCGACAGCGGCACGTCCAGTGCGTCGGCGGCGAGGAAGCCGCCCAGCGGTCCGCCGACCTGGAGCGCCGTCAGCCCGGCTCCGTCCTTCAGACCGCCTCCCAGCTCGGTGACGATCCGCCGCACCGGCGTGCCGAGCCCGACCTCGTAGCAGCCCGGCCGGGCGAACCGCTCCGAGAGGCAGACCAGCTTGGTTCCCGTCTCGTCGGACGTACCGCGCCGGGCGTACTGCCGGCCGCCGTGCCGGACGATCCAGGGGACGGCCGCCAGGGTCTCGACGTTGTTGACCACGGTCGGCGCGTCCCACAGGCCGTGCTCGGTCGGGTACGGCGGGCGGGGCCGGGCGCATCCGCGGCCGCCCTCCAGCCCCGCGATGAGCGCGGTCTCCTCACCGGCGACGTAGGAGCCGGCGCCCTGGACGACGTGGACGTCCAGGGAGGTGGCCGTCCCGTGCACCGACTGTCCGAGGTGCCCGTCCTCGTACGCCCGGCGCACCGCTTCCCGCATCCGCGCCAGTGCGGCCGGGTATTCGGAGCGCACCAGCACCACGCCCTGGCGGGCCCCGCACGCGAAGCAGGCCAGGGCCAGACCCTCCAGGACGCGCCCCGGGTCGGCCTCCATCAGCAGCCTGTCGGCGTACGAACCCGGATCGCCCTCGTCCCCGTTGGCGACCACCACGGTCCCGGGGGCGCGGCCCGCCGCCTCCCATTTCGCCGCCACGCGGAATCCGGCACCGCCGCGTCCCCGGAGCCCGGACGCCGCCACCTCACGGTGGACCTCTTCCGGAGTGCCGGACGACACCGTCCCCGGCCACACCTGCCACGTCGGCTCACCGGAGAGCACGCCGCCCAGCAGGACCGGGTCACCGGTGTCGTCGACCGCCGGGATCCCCGGCGCCCGCGGCGGCTCCCGTCCCGCGAGCTGAGCCGGGAGGGTCGCCCCGGTACACGGTGTGTCGCCGTCGAGCGCGGCGGGCCCCGCATAGCAGTAGCCCAGGCAGCGGACGGTCTGCACCGACACGTCACCGCGGGGCGAGGCGATGTGCGCGGCGACGCCCAGTACGCGCTCCACCTCCGCGAGGTGCCCTCCGCCCCCTGCGGCGAAGCACGCCGTCGCGGTGCACACCCGCACATGACGGTCACCGTGCGGGGCGGAGAGGTCCGCGTAGTAACTGGCGGGTCCCAGCGCGGCGGCAGCGGGCAGGCCGGTACGGGAGGCGACAGCCGGCGCCCAGCTCTCCGGGCTGTCCGATGTTCCGTCCCTGGCCTCGGCCAGGGATTCGATCAGCCTGTCTCCCGGCCGCCCACGCCGGTCCGCCAGCGCCCGGAAGGCGTCGAAGGTGCGAGCGGATCGGATGAGCGCCATGCATTCATCGTGGGGGAGGGCGCACGGGACCGCAGCCGGAGGACCGGCACGGGCGGGCATTGGCATCGAAGCCGACGAGAGCCGGACCGTCAGGACCGGGGCTGCGCGGCCCGGGTCAGGTCACCAGGGCCCGGCGGAAGACGCTGCTTCGACGGCTCTCCCCGGCCTCGCGCTTTCATGAAGCAGGCTGTCCGGCAGATGGTCAGAAAAGCAGGAAGCGCCTCTGGCCAGCATGAATGAGGATCATCGAGGTCCTTGTTCCTCATGGGGAGCGGAGGCACTGACAGACATCGGCCGGAAGCTTGCCGGGTACGGCCCCCGGTTCGGTGCCGACGGTGACGGGTCCGTCCGCTCGACGGCCTCGCGGAGGAAGGCCCGGTTGGCAAGGTTGCCGGGCAGCAGCAGGCATGCGGTGACCGCGCTGGCCGTCCGTTCGGTTCTCGAGGCGGCTCACCACGCCCGCACCACGTGTGTTGCCGTGCCGTGAGTACACGGAGCGCCAGGCGTGCTCTGTCAGGAGCACGCCGGAGGCGGTGAGCAGGCAGACGGCCCATTGAGCGGCGCTGAGGGCGACGGTGTCGAAGACGTCTTGGGCGAACGGGGCCTGGACGGCGGTGATCTGGAGGACGAGCACTGCCGCCAGGCAGGCCCAGAGGGTGCGGTTGTGCAGCTGGTGGCGCCCCAGGACGGGGCCGTCCTCGCTGCGAACGGCCAGGGCGTTGAAGAGCTGGAACAGTACGAACGTGGTGAACGCCATCGTGGTCGCCGTCGCGGTGTCGTCGGTGAGGGCGCGGGTGGCGGCGAAGACGGTCACGGTGCCGGCGGCCATGACCGCGCCGGAGCGGGTGACGGCGATCAGGCGCCGGCCGTTGAGGATGCGTTCGCCGGGCGGGCGGGGCGGGCGCCGCATCACGTTGCCCCGTGGCGGGTCGATGCCGAGGGCCATGGCGGGCGGTCCGTCCATGATGATGTTGACCCAGAGCAGCTGGATCGCCGACATGGGGGCGGGCAGTCCGGCCAGGACGGTGGCGAGCAGGGTGAGGATGGCGCCGATGTTGGTGGACAGCTGGAAACGGACGAAGGTGACGATGTTGTCGTAGATGGAACGGCCCTCTCGGACCGCGCGGACGATGGTGGAGAAGTCGTCGTCCGTGAGCACCATGTCGGCGGCTTCCTTGGCGACGTCGGTGCCGGTGACGCCCATGGCGACGCCGATGTGGGCGGAGCGCAGGGCGGCCGCGTCGTTGACGCCGTCGCCGGTCATGGCCACGATGTGCCCGCGCCGGGAGAGGGCGCGGACGATGGTGACCTTGTGCTCGGGGGCGACGCGGGCGAAGACCCCGATGCCCTCGACGCGGTCCGCGAGGTCCTGCTCGCTCATCCGGGTCAGCTCGGCACCGGTGACGACGTCGCCGGTGATGCCCAGCTCGCGGGCGATGGCGGTGGCGGTGTCGGCATGGTCCCCAGTGATCATCTTCACGGTGACGCCGGCGGCCTGGGCGAGGGCGACGGCGTCGCGCGCCTGGGGACGCGGTGGGTCGGTGATGCCCGCGACAGCGGTGAGCGTCAGTCCGGCCACCTGATCGGCATCGAGCCGATAGCTCACGGCGGTGGCGGCGCCGAGGACGCGCAGGCCCCCACCGCCCATGCACCGCGCGACGTCGGTGACCTCGCGGCGGCGCTCCGCGGTGAGGGGAGCGGGACCCTGGTCGGTCATCAGGTGGGTGCACCGGTCCAGCAGGACGTCGACCGCGCCCTTGGCGTGCACGTGGACGGATCCGCGGGGACCCGGGTGGAAGGTGGCCATGTACTTTGCGGCGGGGTCGAAGGGGATCTCCCCGACGCGCGGGGCCCGGGTGTGCAGCTCGGTGTCGAGGCCCGCCTTGGCGGCGAGGACGAGCAGGGCGGCCTCGGTGGGGTCGCCGATCACGCCCTCGGCACCGAACCGGGCGTCGTTGCACAGGGCGAAGGGCAGCACGGCGTCCCGAAGGTCGGGGGCGGGCCTCCCGTCGGCCGCGCGGACGGCCCCGGCTGTGTCGTAGCCCTCACCGGTCACGTCGTACCGGCGTCCGGCGACCCACAGGGCCCGGGTGGTCATCTCGTTCATCGTCAGCGTGCCGGTCTTGTCGCTGCACACCACGGTCGCCGAGCCGAGCGCCTCCACGGACGCCAGACGCTTGACGATGGCGCCGCGGCGGGTCATGCGGTGGACGCCCAGGGCGAGGGTGAGCGCGAGGACGGCGGGCAGCCCTTCGGGGACGGCCGCGACGGCCAGCGCGACGGCCCGCAGCGCGAGGTCGGCGAGCGGTTCCCCGCGAACGAGCGCCACGAGCGCGTAGGCGCTCACGGCGGCCCCGCTGACGAGCGCGAGCCTCCTGCCGAGACTGTCCATCTGGATCTGCAGCGGACTGGGCGCGTCGCCACCGGTGCGCAGTTCCTCGGCGATCGCGCCGACCGCGGTGTGCATGCCGGTGGCGGTGACGATCATCTCGGCACGGCCCCGGGTCAGCACCGTGTTCATGAAGAGCATGGCGGTGCGCTCGGCGACGGGCACTTCGCCGTCGCCTTCCCCGGCGGTGGGCGCGGTCGTTTTCGCGACCGGGTGCGACTCGCCGGTCAGCACGGCCTCGGCGGCCTCGACGGACTCCGCGACCGTCAGCCGCCCGTCGGCCGGTACGCGGTCGCCGGCTTCCAGCAGGACGATGTCGCCCGGTACGAGGGTGCCGGCCGGAACGTTCAGCACCCGGCCGTCGCGGCGTACCCGGGCGACGGGGACGAGCATGCGGCGCAGCGCTTCCAGGCTGCGCTCGGCGCGGCGTTCCTGCGCATGGCCGATGGTGGCGTTGACGAACAGGACGAGGGTGATGACGACCGCGTCCTTGATCTCACCGATGACGCCGGCGACGACGGCGGCGGCGAGCAGGATGCCGATCAGCCAGCTGCGGAACTGGTCCAGCAGGCGCAGCCACTGCGGCCTGCGGGCCGGTTCGGCCAGCTCGTTGGCTCCGTGGTCGGCGGCCCGCCGTTCGGCTTCGGCCGTGGTCAGGCCCGTGGCCGGGGCGACGCCGAGCAGGTCCGCCACCTCGGCGGCCTCCCGCCCGTAGGCGTCCTCGCAGTGGAGTGAGGGCGGTGCTTGGGCCGCGGTCCGCTGGGACACGGTCACTCCTTGCCGCGGACGACGGTGACGGGGCAGTGGGCGTGGTGCAGCAGCGCCTGGCTGACCGATCCCAGGAGGAGGCCGGTGAAGCCGCCGCTGCCCCGGGCTCCGACCACCACCAGCTGGGCCTCCCGGCTGGCGTCGATCAGCGCGTTGCGGATCCGGGACCGCACCAGGCGCCGCTCGACGGTGACTTGCGGGTAGGTCTCCTGCCAGGCGGCCACGGTCCGGTCGAGGAGCCGCTGTTCGGCCTCCCGCAGCCGGTCGGCGTCCGCCACCACCGCGGTCAGCGGATCGCCGGGCCCCTCGTAGGCGCGTTCGCTCCAGGTGTTCCACGCGTGCAGTGCCACGAGCGGGACGCCGCGCAGCGCGGCCTCGGCGAACGCGAACTCCACCGCCGGCTCCCCGGCGGGGGAGCCGTCCACGGCGAGCAGCACCGGTCCGGCCGGGTCCGGGCGGCCGCGCACCACCATCAGCGGGCCGTGGCCGTGCGCGGCCAGGTGCACCGCCGTCGAGCCGAGCAGCAGTCCGGAGAAGCCCGTCAGGCCGCGACTGCCGACCACCGTCAGCGCCGCCGACCGCGACTCGATCCCCAGGACCTCGATCGCGTCACCGGTCACCACCGAGCGAGTGATCTCGAGGCCCGGCGCGGCCGCGTGTGCCCGTTCCTCCGCCCGGGCCAGTTGCCCGTGCACCAACGGCTCCAGGCCGTGGTCGGCCGGACTCCACGGCGCCACGCCGGACGGCAGGTGCGCGGACGGGCGGCCGATGGCGTGGACGATGCGCAGCGGGGTGCTGCGCAGGCGGGCCTCGCGGGCCGCGACATCGACCGCGGTGAGGCTCGACGCCGAACCGTCCACCCCCACGATCACCGGATCACTCACTGGGCTCTCCCTCTTCGGGAGGCCGCGGACGCGGCCCCTCGGTTCCACCCTCCGGCAGGGCGATCACCCCGGCCAGGGTCCGACAGGGCCAGGACCCGGGCCACTCGGCCCTGACCCGGCCCGCCGACAGGCCAGGAGACCGTGTTCCCCCGGACGGACCACGCCGGGGTGCCCGTACTCGGGTGACCTGCCGCGCGTGCCGAAGAAACCGAGTACGGCGGGTCCACGGGGCGCGGCCCCGCCCGCACGGATCCGGACCCGACACGGCCGACAGGGTGAGAGGCATGGACGTCAGCGAGGTGCTGCTGCCCGGCGTGGGGCTGCGCTACGAGTTCGTCAACCACGAGGGCGACCGGGTGGGCGTCGTCGCCCAGCGCTCGGGGGAGTTCGAGCTGGTCGTCTACCCGGGCGACGATCCCGACGAGGCCCACCCGGTGCTCAGACTGACGAGCGAGGAGGCCGACGCCCTCGCCGAGATCCTCGGTGCCCCGCGCATCGCGGAGCGTTTCGCCGACCTGACGCGCGAGGTGCCCGGACTGAGCGCGGGGCAGGTCGAGGTCCGGTCCGACAGTCCGTTCGCCGGACGGATGCTCGGGGACACGCGGGCCCGGACGCGCACCGGCGCGTCGATCGTGGCGGTCGTCCGGGGTGAGGACGTCATCGCCTCACCGGGCCCCGTCCAGCCCTTGGAAGCAGGAGACGTGCTCGTCGTCATCGGGACCCGCGAGGGCATCGCCGGCGTCCAGCGCATCATCCAGGGCTGAGCGGTGCACACCCCCGTCGCCCTGCTGCTGGAGCTGGGGATCATCCTGACCGCCCTCAGCCTGCTCGGCGCGGTCGCCCGGCGCTTCGCCCTGTCACCCGTGCCGCTGTACCTGGTGGCGGGTCTCGCCCTGGGCGACGGCGGACTCGCCCCGGTGCCGGCCGCCCGCGAGTTCGTGGACACCGGCGCGGCGATCGGTGTGGTCCTCCTGCTGCTGACGCTCGGCCTGGACTTCACGGTGCGGGAGTTCACCGCCAGCCTCGGCCGGCACCGGTCCTCCGCCGTCGTGGACCTCGTCCTCAACGCCGTGCCCGGTGCCGGGGCGGGCCTGCTGCTCGGGCTGGACGCGGCGGGCGTCCTGGCGCTGGCGGGCGCCCCC
>NZ_NCTE01001198.1:23267-37823 GCF_002114215.1 Streptomyces sp. 13-12-16
CGCGGCGATCGTCGCATCCGGCCGCTGGGGCCACCACGTCGGCCGCGTCGTGTCCCACGCGGACGCCGAACAGGTGCTGCTCAGGCTGCTCGGGGTCACGCTGATCGTCGCCGCGCTGGCGGAGGTCGTCCATGTCTCGGCCGCCGTCGGGGCCTTCCTGGTCGGCCTCGCGCTGACGGGCGCCGCCGCCGACCGGGCCCGGACCGTCCTCGGCCCGCTGCGCGATCTGTTCGCGGCGGTGTTCTTCCTGGCACTCGGCATGTCCGTGGCCCCCGGGGACCTCCTGCCGGAGCTGCCTGCCGCACTGGCTCTGGCCGTGGTCACGGCCGCGACCAAGGTGGCCACCGGATGGTATGCCGCCCGCCGCGAGGGGGCGGGCCGACGCGGCCGGCTGCGGGCCGGGACGGCGCTCATCGCGCGCGGGGAGTTCTCGGTCGTCATCCTCGGGCTCGCCGCCCCGACGCAGGACCGGCTCGGAGCCGTCGTCACCACCTACGTGATGCTCCTGGCCGTGTTCGGCCCCCTCCTCACGCGTCTGGCGCCCGCCCGCCCGGCACCGCCCCGAAAGACGCGACCGGGCGCTGGGCGAGGCGTGCTCAGTGAGAACCGTCCGCTCCCCGCACCACCGCCACGGGACAGTGCGCGTGGTGCAGGAGGCTCTGGCTGACCGACCCCAGCAGCAGACCCGCGAAGCCGCCCCGGCCCCGGGCGCCGACCACCAGCAGCTGGGCGGAGCGGCTCGCCTCGATCAGTGTCTCGCGCGGGCCGCCGTGCACCGCCTTGTGCTCCACCACCACGTCCGGACAGCGCTCCCGATGGCCGGCGAGCGCTTCGGCCAGCAGCCGCTCCTCGGCCCGGGCCAGCGCACCCGGAGGGTTCGCGTCCGGCACCGACGGGTCCTGAGGTGAGGGCAGCGGGGCGTTCCAGTTCGTGTAGGCGTGCAACGCCACAAGAGGTGCCTTGCGCAGCGCGGCCTCGGCGAAGGCGAACTCCACCGCCCTGTCGCCGGCGGCGGAGCCGTCGACGGCCACCACCACCGGACCGGCGTCCTGCGGATGCTCGCGCACCACCAGCACCGGGCACCGGCCGTGCGCCGCCAGGTGGACCGCCGTCGAGCCCACCAGCAGACCGACGAACCCGCCCATCCCGCGGGAGCCGACCACGACCAGTTCGGCGGCACGGGACTGGGCCTCCAGCACGGTCAGCGGTTCGCCGGTCACCACGACGTGACTGACGTCGACGTCCGGTGCCGTCGCGCGCGCCCGTTCCACCGCCTCGGCCACCAGACGGTCGACCATGCCGCGCAGACCGCCCTCCGGCGGGCCCATCGGCGACGGTCCCAGCGGCACGTGCATCGCGGGCCACATCCACGCGTGCACCACGCGCAGTGCCGCCCCGCGCAGTCGGGCCTCCCGTGCCGCCGTCTCCACCGCCGTCAGACTCGACGCCGATCCGTCCACGCCGACCACCACCACACCGCTCACCGTGCCTCCTCGTCCGGGCCTCCTGTTTCCACGGCCAGCCTCCCCCGGGACACCGTCCGCCGGCATGGGGCCGGGGAGGCCACGTCCGGGGGCCGTCCGGCTCATCCCACAGGCCCGGAAGATGTGCGACCACCGGCGGTGTCCCGTACGGCCGTTGCCGCCACGGCGGACGACGGTCCCGCCCGACGACGCCGGGCCGAACGGACACGCGGCGGCCGGGACCAACGGGCCCAGCATGGGACGTGCGGCCGTTCACCTCGATCGGCCGCGCTCGGGAGGATCGGTGACGAACGATTCCGTACCCCGCGCGACGTCAACGCGCTCCTCGTCACCCTGGAGGACCGAACCATGCGCATCGTCGTCGCCCTCGGCGGCAACGCCCTGCTGCACCGGGGCGAACGCCCCGACGCCGCGGTGCAGCAGGCCAACATCGACCGAGCGGTCACCGCCCTCGCCGCACTCGCCCACGACAACGAACTCGTCATCACCCCCGGCAACGACCCCCAGATCGGCCTGCCGGCCGTCGAAAGCGCCGCCGATCCCGCCCTGACCACGCCCTACCCTCTGGACGTCCTGGGCGCCCAGACGCAAGGCGTGATCGGATCCCTGCTCGCCCGGGCACTGCGCGGCGCCCTGCCCGGACGGCAGGTCGCCGCACTGGTCACCCACACCGTGGTCCGCGCGGACGACCCGGCCTTCGAGCGGCCCACCGAGTTCGTCGGCCGGGTCTGCTCACGGGAGACGGCGCACGTGCTCGCCCGCAAGCACGGCTGGCACATCGCCAAGGACACCACGGGATGGCGCCGCGTCGTCCCGTCCCCGATGCCCGAGGCCGTCGTCGAGACGGACACCGTCCACGCACTGCTGAACAGCGGCACACTGGTCGTCTGCGCCGGCGGCGGAGGCGTCCCCGTCACGGCCGACCGCGACACCGGAGAGCTGACCGGGGTCGAAGCCGTCATCGACAAGGACCTCACCGCCGCCCTCCTGGCCGAGGAACTCAAGGCGGACCTCCTGCTCATCCTCACCGACGTCCCGAACGTCTACGCGGATTTCGGCACGGCCCACCAGCAGCCCGTGCTCGACGTGACCCCCGCGCAACTTCGGGACAGGAACTTCCCCGAGGGGTCGATGAAGCCCAAGACCGAGGCCGCTGCCCGGTTCGTGGAACGGACCGGTGGCCTGGCCGCGATCGGAGCTCTCGATGCCGCATACGCCATCGCCCACGGAACGTCGGGGACGCTCGTACGACCTGAACTCGCCATCGGATGACAGCCGGCCGACCGCGAACCGGTGAGCCGGATGCCGGGACTGTCGGCTTCCGGGCAAGGACCAGCGGCCCCTGCTTCCACCACCCCGCGGAACGAACACTCGAAGCAGCCTGAAGGAGGTTCACCATGACCCGCACCATCACCGTCGGACTGGACGGCTCGCCCACGAGCGTGGCTGCCGCGGACTGGGCCGCGCGCGAGGCACAGCTCAGGGACCTGCCCCTGCGGCTCGTGACCGCATGGGAGTGGCAACCTCCCGCCTACGCGCCGCCGACCGGACTCGGCGTGCCGGTGCCGCCGAGCGACCTCCAGCACGCGTGGGCACGGCGCCTGCTGGACGAGACGCGGACCCGCGTCGCCGAAGGCCGTCCCGGGCTGCGGATCGACACGGACGAGGTCTCCGGTCTGCCCGTCCCGGCTCTGCTGAAGGCCGCCGAGGACGCCGAGCTGCTGGTACTGGGATCCCGTGGACTGAGCAAGACGGCGGGATTCCTGCTCGGTTCCGTCTCCCTCTCCGTCCTGGCCTCGTGCAGGCGCCCCGTCGTCCTCGTCCGGGCCGCCGGACACGGCGAGGAGGAAGCCCGGCCGGAGCCCTCGGCACGCGGACTCTCCGCCGCCACCGACCACCGCGACGTCGTCCTCGGTCTCGACCTGCACAAACCCGACGACGCGGTGATCGACTTCGCGTTCGACGCGGCTTCGCGGCGCGCCGCACGCCTGCGGATCGTCCACGGCTGGGCGCTGCCGCCCTACTACTACAGCGGCGAACTCATGCCCGACCTGAACGACCGCACGGCCACTCAGGTGCGACGCGAACTGGCCGACGTTCTGCGACCGTGGCAGGAGAAGTACCCCGCCGTGGAGGTCAGCACGCAGGCCACGGTCGGTGGTGCGGGTCGCCACCTGATCGACGCCTCCCACGACGCCGCTCTCGTGGTCGTGGGCCGGCAGATCCGTCGGGCGGCGGTCGGCGCGCACATCGGGCCGGTGACCCAGGCACTGCTGCACCATGCCGCCGCTCCGGTAGCGGTGATCTCGCACGACTGACCGGAAGAAGTGCACCGGACAACGGACGTTTTCAGGAGGACGTCGACCCGAGCGATCGGCGCGCGGCAGCCGCGGGGTGCAAGGCCCCGACCACTCCTGCTCGAATCCCCGGCCCGCCCGCGGCGCGGGCGGTGAGAAAACCGCCGCGAAGCATCTGTCGGACGGGTCGGCGAGCATGTCGACGAATCCGTTCGTCGACTACCACCTGGTGTATGCGGTGGTGCTGATCGCGCTGGCCGTGGTGTCGGCCGGTGATGCGTTCGGTCTGGGCCGCCTGTGGGCGCGGATCCCGTTGGTCCGTGACCACGGGTGGCTGCGCTGAACACGACTGGTGGGACGGGCCCGCCCGAGGACCCGCCCCACCAACCCACCCGTGAGTTCGCCGGTGCTGCCACGCAGGCCGTCCGCCTGTCGGGCCGGCCGGCGATGTCGAGCAGCGCGTTCGGGCCCGCTCGCGCACCCGATCAGAACGTCGGTGCCCCCGGGCAGGACCGGGCGACAGCGTCCGGACCCCTCAGCGCATGCTCCGGCACCTGAGACGGCACACAAGGTGCCCGAAGGGAACCGGGCACATCAGGGGAGCACGGCGAGGAAGAGGAGACGCATGGACGTCAACGAGGTGCTGCTCCCCGGCGTGGGACTGCGCTACGAATTCATCAATCACGAGGGTGACCGGATCGGTGTCGTCGCCCAACGCTCGGGGGAGTTCGAGCTGGTGGTCTACCCGAGGGAGGATCCCGACGAGGCCCACCCGGTGCTGCGGCTCACCAACGAGGAGGCGGACGCTCTTGCCGAGATTCTCGGCGCCCCGCGCATCGCGGAGCGTTTCGCCGACTTGACGCGCGAGGTTCCGGGACTGAACGCCGGACGGGTGGAGGTCGGCCCCGGCAGCCCGTACAGCGGCCGGCCCCTGGGGGAGACCCGGGCCCGCTCCCGTACCGGGGCGTCCATAGTGGCCGTGGTCCGCGGCGAGGACGTCATCGCCTCACCCGGCCCTGCCCAGGGCCTGCAGGTCGGAGATGTGCTGGTCGTCATCGGCACCCGTGAGGGCATCGCCGGTGTTCAACGCATCGTCCAGGGCTGAGCCGTGCACACCCCTGTCGCCCTGCTGCTGGAGCTGGGCGTCATCCTGACCGCGTTGAGCCTGATCGTCGCGGTCGCCAGGCGCTTCGCCCTGACGCCCGTACCGCTGTACCTACTGGCAGGACTCGCCTTGGGCGACGGTGGACTCGCTCCGGTCCCGGCGGCCCGTGCGTTCGTCGACACCGGCGCCGCGATCGGACTGATCCTCCTGCTGCTGACTCTCGGTCTGGACTTCACCGCCCGGGAATTCACGGCCAGCTTGCGCCGTCACCGGTCCTCCGCGGTCGTGGACCTGGCCCTCAACGCCACCCCGGGCGCCGCGGCGGGATGGCTGCTCGATCTCGACGCCGCAGGCATCATCGCTCTGGCCGGTGCGACCTACGTATCGTCCTCCGGCATCATCGCCCGCCTTCTCGGCGATCTGCGCAGGCTCGGCAACCGCGAGACACCGGCGGTGTTGTCGGTGCTGGTGCTGGAGGACTTCGCCATGGCCGCCTACCTTCCCCTGCTCGCGGTCGTCACCGCCGGAGGCAGTTGGTGGGAGGCACTGTTCGCCGTGCTCGCGGCCACCTCAGTGGTGGGCGCGGCCATCGCCGCGTCCAGCCGTTGGGGACATCATGTCGGCCGAGTTCTGTCCCCGGCCGACGCCGAACAGGTACTGCTCAGGGTTCTTGGCTTCACCCTGGTCGTGGCCGCTCTGGCCGAGCTGATCCACGTCTCCGCCGCTGTAGGGGCCTTCTTGATCGGTCTCACGCTGACCGGCGCCGCCGCCGAGCGGGCCAGGGCCGTGCTGAGCCCGCTGCGCGACCTGTTCGCGGCAGTGTTCTTCCTCGCTCTCGGCATGTCGGCCGATCCGGGGCAACTGCTGCCGACGCTGCCTGCCGCGGCTGCCCTGGCCCTCGTCACCGCGATCACCAAGGTGGCCACGGGATGGTATGCCGCAGGCCGTGACGGAGCGGGACACCGGGGCCGGCTGCGGGCCGGTACCGCGCTCATCGCCCGTGGGGAGTTCTCGGTCGTCGTCATCGGACTTGCCGCTACCACGCAGGGCCGCCTGGGGGCGCTGGTCACCGGTTACGTGATCATCCTGGCAGTGTGCGGCCCCGTCCTCACCCGCCTCGCGCCAACCCGCAGCGCGCCACCGCGCAAGGCGGCGTCCGACGGCGGGGCGGGCATGTCGAGCGAGCCCGGCACTCCCTCCGCCACATCGACACCAGGCCCGGAGCACAGCGAGGCCCACTCCGGCTGACCACTCCCGGACGCGGGCACAGGGACGTCCTGCGTGGCACGCCAAGACCGGCGCGACCACAGGGAGAACAGCCCGGCAGCCCTTTGCGGGGTCCTCGTTGCCGACCGCATGGGATGCGGCGTCAACACACAGCAGCCGTCCCGTGTGATCGCCAGGACGGCCGCCACCGAGAAGGTTGCGGCACGAGTGCAGCGCCGGGGACGCCGGTCTCCAGGCCGTACAGGGCCGGTGGGCCCGTACCACTGCCCGATTGCCCCTGCTCGGTGCTGCCACGCGGAGGGACGCTTGAGGTGTGCAGAGAACGTCGGCCCGGAGGTGAAGACCGTGTTGCCGCCCGTCGTCATCACGATCGACGGCTTCCCGGGAAGCCCGCCTACGGCAGAGCCGCCCACGAAGCCGTCCGGACCGAACAGCTGGTACGACCCGTGCATGTGTGCAATCCGCGTCCCGCCGGCGAGTGCGGCAACACCGCCCCGTCCAGCGGTCCCGTCCCGACGAATCCCGACCCGGTGAGAAGGGCGGCACCCTCATGTCCGTCATCAGCGCACACCCCACTCACGCCTCCACCTACCTCGTCCGCGCGGCTGTGACCGCACCGTCGCTCATGAACACCCAGCCCTGGCGCTTCGTCGCGGACGGCGACACGGAGATCGAACTGCACGCGGACGCCAGGCGGGGGCTGCCACTCGCCGACCCTCACGGACGAGAACTCGTGCTCGGCTGCGGAGCCGCCTTGTTCAACATGCGGCTGGCCATGCTGCACCTCAATTTCCGGCCCGTCGTCCACACGCTCCCCGACCCGCAGGATCCCGCACATCTCGCCACCGTCAGGTGGGGCGCCTACACCCGGCCCACCGCGGAAGAACAGCGTCTGTACGGTGCCCTGGGCCGGCGGCACACCGCACACGGTCCCTTCCTGCCGGAGCCGCTGCCCTCGGGTCTCGTCGAAGAGATGCGCGAGCACACGCGTCGGGAGGGCGCCGAACTGCACGTCATCGACGGCACGGCGGAACGCCGGATGCTGGCCGAGTCGGTCCGAGCCGGCGAGGAAGCCCGCCGAGCCGATGCACGGCTCGCCGCCGAACAGGCCGGCTGGACCTGGCGGCTCGCGCGGCCGCGGAACGCCGGGGTACCGGCCGACGTCAGCGTCCTCCACCCGGACTCCACCGCCCTTGCCGGGCGGGACCACGCGGGTCTGACCGGCATGTTTCCCACGCCCCCTCGACGATGGCCCGCCCGTACCGGACTGGTGACGCTCCTCGCCTCGGACCGGGACGACCCGCTGACCTGGCTGCGATCCGGTCAAGCACTCCAACGGATGCTGCTGCACGCGGCCGGATACGGGGTCATGGCGGCCTTCCACACTCAGCCTCTGGAAGTGCCTCGCCTGCGCACTCGTATCCGGCAGACACTCACCGCCGGGCAGTTCCCGCAGATGATCCTCCGCTTCGGACACCCACCATGCGTACGGGCTCTGCCCCGGCGCGCTCTCGCCGAAGTATTCGGCTGACACCGGTCCTGGCGGGCGGCACAGCGCCGTGCGAGGACGGCGGACGCCACCGGGAGCGGCGGCGGGACGGCTTGTACCGGAGCATGTCACGGACAGGGTCCGGTACAAGCCGTCCCGTGTCCGAGCAGATGGTGGCGGACCTCTTATGGTGCTCACGATGCACGGTCCGGCCAACCGGCGATAATGAGTCACTCGACCCCGCCTCGACCGGCCACCGGGTGGGCGCAGGTGATGCGCGGAGGAGGGTCCGGTCGGCCCCATGGGGTACTCAGCGGCCAGGGGAGGGTAGGGCGTAGGACCCGTACGCACCCCCGCCGAACGAACCTCCGATCCGCAAGGGAATCCGCCATGTCCGTCGATCCGCAGCAGGCCTCCGGTCCGCTCACAGACGAGGAGTTAAGGACGCTGGACGCCCACTGGCGTGCCGCGAACTATCTGTCCGTCGGTCAGATCTACCTGATGGCCAACCCCCTGCTCACGGAACCGCTGCGTCCGGAGCACGTCAAGCCGCGACTGCTCGGCCACTGGGGCACCTCACCCGGCCTGAACCTCGTGTACACCCACCTCAACCGGCTCATCCGCTCCCGGCGTCTGGAAGCGCTCTGCATCTGGGGACCCGGCCACGGGGGCCCGGCCGTGGTGGCCAATTCCTGGCTGGAGGGGTCGTACACGGAGACCTATCCGGACGTCACCCGGGACGCCGCCGGGATGGCCCGGCTGTTCCGGCAGTTCTCGTTCCCCGGAGGCGTGCCCAGCCACGTGGCCCCGGAGACGCCCGGATCCATCCACGAGGGCGGCGAGCTGGGTTACGCCCTCTCGCACGCCTACGGCGCGGCCTTCGACAACCCCGGCCTGCTGGTCGCCTGCGTGATCGGCGACGGCGAGGCGGAGACCGGGCCGCTGGCCGCCTCCTGGCACTCCAACAAGTTCCTGGACCCGGTGCACGACGGCGCCGTCCTGCCGGTCCTGCACCTCAACGGCTACAAGATCGCCAATCCCACGGTGCTCTCCCGGCTGCCGGAGCCGGAGCTCGACGACCTCCTCAAGGGATACGGCCACGACCCGATCCACGTCACCGGCGACGAGCCGGCCGCCGTCCACCGCGCGATGGCCCGGGCCATGGACACCGCCGCGGACCGTATCGCCGGTATCCAGCGCGCCGCCCGCGAGGACGGGGCGACCGAGCGGCCCCGCTGGCCGATGATCGTGCTGCGCACCCCGAAAGGCTGGACCGGCCCCACCGAGGTCGACGGCCTTCCCGTCGAGGGGACCTGGCGATCCCATCAGGTCCCCCTGTCAGCCGTCCGGGACAACCCGGACCACCTGCGACAGCTCGAGGAGTGGTTGCGCTCCTACCGGCCGCGGGAGCTGTTCGACGAACACGGAGCGCCTCGCCCTGATGTCCTGACGTGCGTCCCCGAGGGCGCACGTCGGCTGGGATCCACGCCGTACGCCAACGGCGGCCTGCTGGTGCGCGAACTGCCCCTGCCGCCGCTGGAGCGGTACGCCGTCCCGGTCGACAAACCGGGTGCCACCCTGCACGAGCCCACCCGCGTCCTCGGTGGTCTGCTGGAGGACGTCATGCGCGGGACCGCCGACCGGCGCGACTTCCGCCTGGTCGGCCCCGACGAGACCGCTTCCAACCGCCTCCAGGCCGTCTACGGCGCCAGCGGCAAGGCGTGGCAGGCCGGCACCCTGGACGTGGACGAGCACCTCGACCGGCACGGCCGGGTGATGGAGATCCTCTCCGAGCACACCTGCCAGGGCTGGCTGGAGGGCTACCTGCTCACCGGCCGGCACGGCCTCTTCTCCTGCTACGAGGCGTTCGTCCACATCGTCGACTCCATGGTCAACCAGCACATCAAGTGGCTGCGCGTCACCCGCCGACTGCCCTGGCGCGCGCCCGTCGCCTCCCTCAACTACCTGCTCACCTCCCACGTGTGGCGCCAGGACCACAACGGCTTCTCCCACCAGGACCCCGGCTTCGTCGACCACGTCCTCAACAAGAGCCCCGAGGTCGTACGGGTTTACTTGCCGCCGGACGCCAACACCCTGCTCTCCGTCGCCGACCACGCGCTGCGCAGCCGCGACTACGTCAACGTGATCGTGGCCGGCAAGCAGCCCTGCTTCGACTGGCTGACGATGGAGCAGGCGAAGGCGCACTGCGCGCGGGGCGCCGGGATCTGGGAGTGGGCCGGCACGGAGAGCGGCGAGCGGGAGCCCGACGTGGTACTCGCGGCAGCCGGTGACGTCCCCACCCAGGAAGTACTGGCCGCCGCACAACTGCTGAGGAACCACCTGCCGGAACTGGCCGTCCGGGTCGTGAACGTCGTCGACATCGCCCGGCTGCTGCCGAGCGAGGAGCATCCCCACGGCATGACCGACTTCGAGTACGACGGCCTGTTCACCCCCGACAAGCCGGTCGTCTTCGCCTACCACGGCTATCCCTGGCTGATCCACCGGCTGGCCTACCGCCGCACCGGACACGGGCACCTGCACGTGCGCGGCTACAAGGAGATGGGCACGACCACCACACCGTTCGACATGGTGGTCCGCAACGACCTGGACCGGTACCGACTGGTCATGGACGTCATCGACCGCGTTCCCGGTCTCGCGGTGCGCGCGGCGGCCGTGCGTCAGGAGATGGAGGACGCCCGGCTGCGTCACCACGCGTACATCCGCGAGCACGGTGTCGACCTGCCCGAGGTCGCCGACTGGTCGTGGGACGGCTGACAGAAGCCGACGGGGCCCGGACCGCGGACGTTCGGTCCGCGGTCCGGGCCCCGTCGCTTCCCGGCGATCGGCTCCAGGTCCCCGGCAACCGCGTCGTGGCGACGGCCGGCCCCGTGTTCAGCCGTGGTAGGCGGTGCGCATGATCTCCTGCATGTCGTCCAGCATCGGCATGCGCGGGTTGGCCGGTGCGCACTGGTCCTCATAGGCGTTGAGGGCCTGCTGCGGCAAGGCGTCCAGGAAGGTTCGCTCGTCGATCCCCAGGGCCTCGAACGTCGGCTCGATGCCGACGGCGTCGCGCAGGCGTTCGACGGCCGCGGCGAGGGACTCCACGCCCTCGGCCGGGGTGGCGGCGGGTAGTCCCAGGGTGCGGGCGATGTCCTGGAAGCGTTCGGGGGCGCGGTAGTTCTCGTACTTGGGCCAGCCGGTGAGCTTCGTGGGGACGGTGCCGTTGTAGCGGATGACGTGCGGGAGCAGGACCGCGTTGGTGCGGCCGTGCGCGATGTGGAAGGTGGCGCCGAGGGTGTGGGACATGGCGTGGACGATGCCGAGGAAGGCGTTGCCGAAGGCCATGCCCGCGATGGTGCCGGCGTTGTGCATCTTCTCCCGGGCCTCCGCCGAGCCGGCGCGGTCGTTCACCGCAGCCTCGATGTTGCCGAAGATCAGGCGGATGGCGTGCAGGGCCAGGCCGTCGGTGAAGTCGTTGGCGTAGACGGACACGTACGCCTCGATGGCGTGGGTGAGGGCGTCGAAGCCACTGTCGGCGGCCAGCGCCGGGGGCAGGGCGGTGGTGAGGAGGGGGTCGACGATGGCCACGCTGGGGGTGAGCGCGTAGTCGGCCAGCGGGTACTTCTTGCCGGTGGCGGGATCGGAGATGACGGCGAAGGGGGTGACCTCGGCGCCGGTTCCGGAGGTGGTGGGCACGCAGACCAGGCGGGCCAGCCTGCCCAGGGTGGGGAAGCGGAAGGCGCGCTTGCGGATGTCGGAGAACTTCTGCCGCATGTCGGCGAAGTCGATGTCGGGCTGCTCGTACAGCAGCCACATCACCTTGGCCGCGTCCATGGGCGAGCCGCCGCCCAGCGCGATGATCGTGTCGGGACGGAATTCCCGCATCAGGCCGGCTCCGTGCTGCACGGAGTCGATGCTGGGTTCGGGCTGGACGTTGTCGATGACCTGTACGGTCACGGGCTCGGGCCGCCGCTGCAGCACCCGCATGATCCGGTCGACGAAGCCGAGGCGGGTCATGGTGGCGTCGGTGACGACGGTGACGCGGTGGACGTCCGGCATGGAGGTCAGGTAACGGATGGCCTGCGGCTCGAAGTAGATCTTCGGCGGGACCTTGAACCACTGCAGGTTGTTGCGGCGCGTACCGACCCGCTTGACGTTGAGCAGCTGGGCGGCGGAGACGTTGTTGGACACCGATGTGCTCCCCCAGGAGCCGCAGCCGAGGGTCAGCGACGGCAGCAGGCCGTTGTAGATGCCGCCGATCGCCCCTTGGGAGGACGGGGCGTTGACGATGATCCGTACGGTCTTCATGCGAGTGCCGTACGCCTCGGCCAGGGCGCGGTCCTCGGTGTGGATGACGGCGCTGTGTCCCTGGCCGTGGAAGGCGACCATGTCGGCGGCCAGGTCGAAGCCCTGCTGTTCGTCCTCGGCCCGGAGCACGGCCAGTACAGGGCAGAGCTTTTCGCGGGTCAGCGGCTCGTCCGGGCCGACGTGCCCGGTCTCGACGAGGATGACCGAGGTGTCCTCCGGTACGGAGAATCCGGCCCGCTCGGCGATCCAGGCGGGGCTCTGGCCGACGGCGGCGGCGTTGACCTTGGGTTCGCAGCCGGCGCCCGAGCCGCCGGCGGCGGGGAACAGGAAGGCCTCCAGCTTCGCCTTCTCCTCGGCGGTCGCCAGGTGGGCGTGGAGGGTGCGGAACTCGGAGAGCGCCGCGTCGTAGATGTCGGTGTCCAGGATGACGGCCTGCTCGGAGGCGCAGATCATACCGTTGTCGAACGACTTCGACAGCACCAGGTCGTTGACGGCCCGACGCAGCTTCGCGCTCTTGTGCACGTACGCGGGGACGTTGCCGGCGCCGACGCCGAGGGCGGGCTTGCCGGCCGAGTAGGCGGCCTTGACCATGGCGTTGCCGCCGGTGGCGAGGATCAGCGAGACGCCCGGGTGGCGCATCAGCGTGCTGGTGGCCTCGACCGACGGCTGCTCGATCCACTGCACGCAGTGCTCCGGAGCGCCCGCGGCGACGGCCGCGTCGCGCACGATACGGGCGGCTTCGGCGCTGCAGCGCTGGGCGGAGGGGTGGAAGGCGAACACGACCGGGTTGCGGGTCTTCAGCGCCAGCAGGGCCTTGAAGATGGTCGTGGAGGTCGGGTTGGTGACGGGGGTGACCGCGGCCACCACGCCCACCGGTTCGGCGATCTCGACCATGTCCTCGATGTCGTCGCGGGCGATGACCCCGACGGTCTTCGTGTGCCCCATGCTGTGCGTGACGTGCTCGCAGGCGAACATGTTCTTGGCCGCCTTGTCCTCGAAGACCCCCCGCCCGGTCTCCTCGACCGCCAGGCGGGCCAGCGCGGTGTGCTGGTCCAGGGCGGCGACCGACGCCTTCTTCACGATGTGGTCGACCTGCTCCTGAGTGAGCCCCTCGTAGTCGGCGAGTGCCTTGAGGCCGGCCGTGACCAGACGGTCCACGGCGACCGCGGTGTCGGACGGGGCGTCGGTCCCGCGGTCCTCGGTCCGCACGTTCTGTCGGGTCATGGTGGTCCGCCTCCGTTGTCAGGGGCCGCCGTGGTGTACGGCGGCGCCGCTCTCTGCCTTCACTGTCCTCCGGGAACGCCTGCCGCAGGAGGCGCCGAAGGGCCCCTCCCGCGTCCGGCCGGCCCGGCCCGGCAGGGACTGTCGGCCCGGGCCGGATCGAGCCGCCGCACGGCATCGCCCGCCGCCGCGTTCACGGGCTCCCGATCCGAGCGGGTGGGGTGGCCGCCGCACAGTCGTCGGTGTGGAAGCCGAGGCGGTTCACCACACCGACCACGCCTTCTAGGCGCCAGGCGGCGTGAATGAGCTCCGGCACCTGACTACGCAGTTCGACACGGCCGGCGAGGGTGACGACACCGTCGCGTACGGAGACGAGGACGGCGTCGGACGGCAGTTCCAGCGCGCCGACGACGATGTCTCCGGTCACCTGGCGGCGGATGTCGTCGTCCGCGCGCAGGAAGACCCGTAGCAGGTCGCGGCGGGTGGCGACGCCGATGAGACGGTCGGCCTCGTCGACCACGGGAAGCCGCTCGACGCCACGGCGCTCCATCAGCCGGGCCGCGTCCGGCACGGTCTGCTCCGGGTGCACGGTGATCGCGGGGCTCGACATCACGTCCCCCGCCGTCAGGGCGGGAGGAGGTGCGGAGCCGTCCCGGTATGCCTGGACGCGTACCAGGTCGCTTCCGGACAGGACGCCGAGGACCTTGTCGTCGGCGTCGACCACCGGCAGCCCGCTGATCCGGTGGTGGTCGAGCAGCCGCACGACCTCCTTGAACGGTGTCGTCCGGCGGGCCTGGACGACGTCCCTGGTCATCACTTCACCGACGGTGTGAGCGGTCATGGCGGATTCTCCTTCACGAGCGCGGACGGGGAGGGCCGAAGCCGGAGGTCGGCTTCGGCCCTTCCGCCGAGTCGGGCAGGCGCCGTGCGGCGCCTACTTCTGCGGGCCGCCGCGCCACGGGGGCGGCGCGGCCGTCCGGCGAGTGGCGGCGTCGCGGTGGGCGACGCGTTCGGTGCCGGCGCACAGCCGGTCGTGGAGCCGGTCGGCGAGTTCGCGTGCGGTCGCCTCGCGGGCGTGGACGGTCACGAGGTGACTTCCGATCCGGATGTCGGCGCCGGCGGACCAGGGCAGTTCGACGTGGTGGGCCGAGGCCCGCAGGACGCGCACCTCACCGCTCACGGGCGGCAGTCCGGGCCGGTCCAGGGCGGTGCCGACCTTCTCGCGGAGATAGGCGAGGGACTCCTCGTCCACCTCGCCGTCGGCACGCACCCGCACGGTGGCGGTGGTTCCACGGGTACCGATGTCCTTGGCGGTCATGTGTTCCACTCCCTGTGATCGTTCTGCGACACCTCAAGGCTGCTGCGTTTCCCGTCCGCGTCCCAGAGGCGGTCGGCCCCGGTGTCAGGGGCTCCTCGGCCCCTCAC
>NZ_NCTE01001198.1:38027-38746 GCF_002114215.1 Streptomyces sp. 13-12-16
TAGTCCAGTCCGGCGGCGTGGAAGAAGTGCACCGAGTCGGGGTCGCCGCCGTGCTCGCCGCACACACCGATCTTGAGGTCCGGGCGGGTGGCGCGGCCCTCGGCGACGGCGATGCCCACCAGCCGGCCGACCCCGTCACGGTCGAGCGTCTCGAACGGCGACGTGGGGAAGACACCCTTGTCGAGGTAGGCGGAGAAGAACTCCGCCTCGACGTCGTCGCGGGAGAAGCCCCACGTGGTCTGGGTCAGGTCGTTGGTGCCGAAGGAGAAGAACTCGGCCTCCTCGGCGATCCGGCCGGCCGTCAGCGCCGCCCTGGGCAGCTCGATCATGGTGCCGACGGGGCAGTCGACGGTGACGTCCGTCGCCCGCGAGACGTCGGCCAGCACCCGTCGCACCTCCTCGCGTACGAGGCGCAGCTCCCGCACGTCACCGACGAGCGGGACCATGATCTCCGCCTCGGGAGCGCCCCCGGCCAGGAGACGTTCGGCGACGGCCTCACCGATCGCCCGGACCTGCATGGCGACCAGGCCGGGAATCACCAGCCCCAGCCGCACACCGCGCAGCCCGAGCATCGGGTTCTCCTCGTGCATGCGGTTCACGGCGGTCAGCAGCTCGACGTCGTGGGCGTCCGGCTCCCCGCCGCGGGCTTCGGCGGCGGCGATCCGCACCGCCAGGTCGGTGTGGTCGGGCAGGAACTCGTGCAGCGGCGGGGGCAGCAG
>NZ_NCTE01001198.1:38859-41092 GCF_002114215.1 Streptomyces sp. 13-12-16
GTGACCGGCAGGCCGTCCATCGCCTCCAGGATGCCGGCGAAGTCCTGCCGCTGAAGGGGCAGGAGAGCCGCCAGGGCCCGCTCGCGTTCGGCGTCCGTGCCGGCCAGGATCATCTGCTCCACCAGCTTGCGGCGCTCGCCGAGGAACATGTGCTCGGTGCGGCACAGGCCGATGCCCTGTGCTCCGAACCGGCGGGCACGGGCGGCGTCCTCGGGGGTGTCGGCGTTGGCCCGCACCTCCAGGCTCCGGACGGTGTCCGCGCGGGACAGCGCCCGGGCCACCGCGCCGACCGTGCCCCGCGCGCCTTCGTCGCCCGGGCCGTCCTCCAGGTACCGGATGACCGCCGAGTCCACCAGCGGTACGGCTCCCGCGTACACCGCTCCCGCGGATCCGTCCACCGAGACGACGGTGCCCTCCTCGACGACGGTGCCGTCCGCGGTGGTGAAGCGGCGGGCATCGGTGTCCACGGTGAGTTCCTCGGCGCCGCACACGCAGACCTTGCCCATGCCGCGGGCGACGACGGCCGCGTGGCTGGTCTTGCCGCCCCGGCTGGTGAGGACCGCCTGGGCGGCGATCATGCCGGGCAGGTCGTCGGGGGTGGTCTCCTGCCGGACCAGGACGACCTTCTCGCCGGCCGCGGCACGCCGTACCGCCTCCGCCGAGTGGAAGACGGCCGCCCCGACCGCAGCGCCCGGGGACGCCGGAAGGCCGTGGGCGAGCGGATCGCCGTGTCCCGAGGTGTCGAAGCGAGGGAACATCAGCCGGGCCAGGCCCTCGCCGCTCACCCGGACCAGCGCCTCGTCCGGGGTGATGAGCCCCTCGTCGGCCAGTTCGGCGGCGAGGACGAACGCGGCCTCGGCGGTGCGCTTGCCGACCCGCGTCTGGAGCATCCACAGTGTGCCGCGCTCGATCGTGAACTCGATGTCGCACAGGTCCCGGTAGTGCCGCTCCAGTGTCTCCATGTGCGCCCGCAGCCGGGCGTACGCCCCGGGGGCCAGGCGCGCCAGCTCGCTCAGGGGCACGGTGTTGCGGATGCCGGCGACGACGTCCTCGCCCTGCGCGTCGGACAGATAGTCGCCGTACGGGCCGGGGCGTCCGGTGGCCGGATCGCGGGTGAAGGCGACGCCGCTGCCGGAATCGGCCCCGAGGTTGCCGAAGACCATGCGCTGCACGGTGACGGCGGTGCCCAGGTCGTCGGCGATGTGCTCGCGCCGCCGGTACAGACGGGCGCGTTCGCCGTTCCAGGACTCGAACACGGCCAGGACCGCCCGGCGCAGCTGCTCGGCGGGGGACTGCGGGAAACGGTCCCCGGTCTCCAGGTGGATCAGGTCCTTGTACGTCTCGACCAGCTCGGCCAGGTCGGACGCCGTCAGGTGCACGTCGTCCCGCACACCGCGCAGGTCCTTCATCAGGGCGAGGGACCGCTCGAAGGAGGAGGAGTCGACGCCCATGACCGTGCTGCCGAACATCTGGACGAGGCGGCGGTAGGAGTCCCAGGCGAAGCGTTCGCTGCCGGAGGCCTTGGCCAGCCCGAGGACGGAGTCGTCGTTCAGACCGATGTCGAGGATCGTCTCCATCATGCCGGGCATGGAGAACTTCGCGCCGGAGCGGACGGACAGGAGCAGCGGGTCGTCCGGCTGCCCCAGCGAGCGGCCGGCGGACGCTTCGAGGGCCGACAGGTGCGCGGAGACCTCCTCCCACAGGCCGGCGGGTTCGCTGCCCGTGGCCAGGAAGGCGCGGCACGCCTCGGTGGTGAGGGTGAAGCCCGGTGGCACGGGGAGTCCGAGCCGGGTCATCTCGGCCAGGTTCGAGCCCTTGCCGCCGAGGAGGTCGGCCATGTCACGGCCGCCCTCGGTGAAGTCGTACACGTAACGGACCATGACGCTGCGCTCCTCAGCTGTGGGGGCGTGATGGTTCCAGCGTCGGACGGGGGCGTGTTCGACGCGAGGTGCCGGCCGTCCTGCCCGGGGGACCGGTCGGCCCCGGTTCACACCGTCCGTCCCGGAAGGACCTTCGGGAGCTTCGCCGGGACCGTACGGCCCGTGTACCACCCCTTCGGCCGGGAGGACGCTCGAAGACATCGGAAGTCATCGACCCGGGAGGGGACACGTCATGCCGCACGACATCGTGGTGGGGGTCGACGGATCGGCCGAAGGCCTCGCTGCCGCGCACTGGGCGGCGCGGGAGGCCCAGCGGCGGGGGACCGGTCTCACCGTGGGCCACGCCCGGCACC
>NZ_NCTE01001198.1:41266-52830 GCF_002114215.1 Streptomyces sp. 13-12-16
CGCAGTGTCCGTGCCGCCCACCCGGGTCTGCGGATCACCGGCCGACTCGTGTGTGACGCTACGGTCACCACTGTGCTGGCCGCCTCGGCCGACGCCGACCTGCTGGTCCTCGGTTCCCTCGGTCTCGGGGCCCTGAGCGGATTCGTGACGGGCTCCGTGTCCCAGCGCGTCGTCGGCCGGTCCACCCGCCCGGTCGTACTGGTCCGGGCGGGGCGGGGGGCCGCCGATGAGCACCTGTCGGCCACGGACGGCGTCGCTCCCGAGGAGATCCCGACAACGCCCTACCGCCAGGTGGTCCTGGGGCTGCGGACGGACCGTCCCTGCGACGAACTGATCGAGTTCGCCTTCGACGCCGCCCGCCGACGTGACACCGGCCTGCGGGTGGTCCACGCTTTCCGGACGCCGTTCCGCCCCGCCCCCGCTCCGTCGGCGCCCCTGGTGACCGTCGCCCCGGAGGGCCCGGCTCTCGCCCCGCAACCGCGGGCCCAGGCGCTGGCGGACGAGGAGCGCGCCCTGACGGCGGTGCTGCGCCCCTGGCGGGAGAAGTACCCGACCGTCCCCGTGACCGAGGCGGTCACCGAAGGACGCGTCACCGTCGAACTGGTCAGGGCCACCCGGAACGCCGGCCTCCTCGTGGTGGGCCGTCGTACCACCGACCACCGGGTCGGTGCCCACACGGGTCCGGTCACCCACGCCGTCCTCCACCATGCCGGATGTCCCGTCGCCGTCGTCCCGCACGACTGAGGTGGCGCGGCGCATCGGCCGGCCACCGGTCCGCCGGGGCCGGCCGGTCAGTGCCGGTCCGCCGGACACGAGGGGGCACCGGCACCGCGACGTCATGGCCGGGCACGCGCACCGCGCCTCCCCGGCTGTCCGCTTTTCCCCCGACGCCCCCGTCCTGCGGTGCGCGGGTTTCGGGACAGGGGGCCGAAGGTCCCGGCCGACCGGGGGCGGAGGGGACCCGCCCGGTGCCCTGTCCGGCACTCCTCGCCGCGGGCCCGCACGACGAGCATCGACAGTGACAAGACCGCCCGACGAGAGGACCTGAGATGACCACGACGGTGACAGCCGGCCCCCGGACCGCCGACGCCTGGCGGCAGTTCGCCGGAAACGGATGGCGTGAGCGCATCGACGTGCGCGACTTCATCCAGGCCAACTACACCCCGTACGAGGGCGGTTCCGCCTTCCTGGCCGGTCCGACCGAGCGCACGCTCGCGGTCTGGGGCAAGGTGGCCGCCCTGTTCCCCGAGGAACGCCGCCGGGGCGTTCTCGACGTCGACCCGGGCAACCCGTCCACCATCACCTCGCACCGGCCGGGCTACATCGACCGCGACCGCGAACTGATCGTCGGCCTGCAGACCGACGCCCCCCTGCGGCGGGCCATCATGCCCAACGGCGGACTGCGGATGGTGGAGAACGGGCTCAAGGCGTACGGCTACAAGCCCGACCCCTTCGTCACGCGCGTCTTCGGGAGCTACCGCAAGACCCACAACGACGGCGTCTTCGACGCCTACACCCCCGAGATGCGGGCCGCCCGCAAGGTCGGCATCATCACCGGACTGCCGGACGCCTACGGCCGGGGCCGGATCATCGGCGACTACCGGCGGGTCGCGCTGTACGGCACGGACCGGCTGATCGAGGCCAAGCGCGCCGAGCGGGCCCTGCTGGACGCGCGGCCCTCCGGCCCGGACGTCATCCGGGACCGCGAGGAACTCGCCGAGCAGATCCGGGCGCTGGGCGAACTGACCGAGATGGCCGCCTCGTACGGCTGCGACGTCTCGCGTCCCGCCGCCACCGCGCACGAGGCGGTGCAGTGGCTCTACCTGGGCTTCCTGGCCGCGGTGAAGGAGCAGAACGGCGCGGCGATGTCGCTGGGCCGCACCTCCACCTTCCTGGACGTCTACCTTCAGCGTGACCTGGACGAGGGCGTGCTCGACGAGTCCCGGGCGCAGGAACTGGTCGACGACTTCGTGATCAAGCTGCGGATCGTACGGTTCCTGCGCACCCCCGAGTACGACGCCCTGTTCTCCGGCGACCCCACCTGGGTCACGGAGTCCATCGGCGGCATGGGAACCGACGGCCGCCCGCTGGTCACCCGCACCTCCTTCCGCTTCCTGCAGACCCTCTACAACCTCGGCCCGGCCCCCGAGCCCAACCTGACCGTGCTGTGGTCGCCGCGGCTCCCGGAGGGCTTCAAGGAATTCTGTGCCCAGGTGTCCATCGACACCAGCGCCATCCAGTACGAGTCCGACGAGCTGACTCGCCCGTGCACCGGCGACGACACCGCGATCGCCTGCTGCGTCTCGGCGATGGCGGTCGGCAAGCAGATGCAGTTCTTCGGCGCCCGCGTCAACCTGGCCAAGGCACTGCTGTACGCGGTCAACGGCGGCCGCGACGAGATGACCGGCGAACAGGTCACCCCCGAAATGCCGCCGCTGACCGGCGGGTACCTGGACTACGAGGAGCTGTCGGCCGCGTACGACCGAGTCCTGGACTGGCTCGCCCGGACGTACGTGGACGCGCTCAACGTCATCCACTACATGCACGACAAGTACGCGTACGAGCGCATCGAGATGGCCCTGCACGACTATCCGGTGCACCGCTTCATGGCGTGCGGCATCGCCGGCCTGTCCGTCGCCGTGGACAGCCTGTCCGCAGTCAAGCACGCACGGGTCAAGGTGTTCCGCGACGCCACCGGCCTGGCCGTGGACTTCGAGACCGAAGGCGACTTCCCGGCCTACGGCAACAACGACGACCGCGCCGACGCGCTCGCCGTGGACCTGGTGGAGTCGTTCATGGCGAAGGTGCGCAAGCACCCCACCTACCGCGACGCCGAGCACACCCAGTCCGTGCTGACCATCACCTCCAACGTGGTCTACGGCAAGCACACCGGCAACACCCCCGACGGCCGGCGCGCGGGCGCCCCGTTCGCCCCCGGCGCCAACCCGATGAACGGCCGCGACCGGCACGGGGTCGCAGCCTCCGCCCTCTCGGTGGCCAAGCTCCCGTACGAGGCGGCGCGGGACGGCATCTCCCTGACCACCACCATCACCCCGGAGGGCCTCGGGCACGTCCCCGGGGAACGCGCCGGCCACCTGGTCGGCATCCTCGACGCCTACATGGCCTCCGGCGGCTTCCACATGAACGTCAACGTCCTGGACCGGGCGACCCTGGAGGACGCCATGGAGCACCCGGAGAAGTACCCGGAGCTGACGGTCCGGGTCTCCGGATACGCCGTCAACTTCGTCCGTCTCACCCGCGAGCAGCAGCTCGACGTGATCAGCCGCACCTTCCACGGATCGCTGTGAGCACCACCGTCGAGCCGGTGACGGGCCGGATCCACTCCTGGGACCTGTCCACGGGAGTGGACGGTCCCGGGACCCGGTTCGTGCTGTTCCTCAGCGGCTGCCCCCTGCGCTGCCTGTACTGCGCCAACCCCGACACCTGGCACATGCGGGACGGGAAACCGGCCACCGTCGACGAGGTGATGGCCGAGATCGAGAAGTACCGGGCCTTCCTCACCACCGCCGGCGGGGGAGTGACCCTCACCGGCGGCGAGGCCCTCCTCCAGCCGGCCTTCACCGCCGCGGTCTTCCGCCGCTGCAAGGAGCTCGGACTGCACACCGCCCTCGACACCTCCGGCTTCCTCGGCGCCCGCGCCACGGACGAACTCCTCGCCGACACCGACCTGGTGCTGCTGGACATCAAGTCCTTCGACGTCCGCACCTACCGGAAGCTGACCGGCGGAGACCTCGCTCCCACCCTCGACTTCGCCACCCGCCTCGACCGGTTGGGCAAGCGCGTGTGGATCAGGTACGTCCTGGTGCCCGGCTGGACCGACGACGAGGACGCAGTCGAGGGACTCGCCGGATTCCTCTCCGGCCTGGGCTGCGTCGAGCGGGTCGACATCCTGCCGTTCCACAAGCTCGGTGCCGCCAAGTACGACGCCCTGGGCATCCCCTTCACCCTGCGGGACGCTCCGGTCCCCGACACGGCGCTCGTGGACCGGGTACGGGCTCAGTTCCGTGGACGCGGCCTCGCGGCCCATTGAGGCGGGCGGGCACGGGATCGACCGCCCCTGGACCTCGGCCGTCCTGGCAGGATAAGGAGTTCGACGGAGACCGAGGCCTCACGAGGAGCATGCGATGGCGCACAGCGGGCAGGACGACAGCACGGGAAGCCCGATCAAGGTCTTCCTCCTGGACGACCACGAGGTGGTACGGCGAGGGGTGCACGACCTGCTGGACGACGAACCGGACATCACGGTGGTCGGAGAAGCGGCGACGGTGGAGCAGGCACTGGTCCGGGTCCCCGCCCTGCGCCCCGACGTGGCCGTCCTCGACGTGCGCCTGCCCGACGGAGACGGAGTGACCGTCTGCCGCGAACTGCGGTCGAAGATGCCGGACCTGGCCTGCCTGATGCTGACCTCCTTCGACGACGAGGAGGCGCTCCTGGACTCGATCATGGCGGGCGCGGCCGGATACGTGCTGAAGCAGATCCAGGGATCGGACCTGGTCTCGGCCGTGCGGACGGTGGCCCGAGGCCAGTCGCTGCTGGACGCCAGCGCCACGGCCAAACTGATGGCACGGCTGCGAAGCGCCGGACAGCAGCCGGCCGAGGAGCCGGACGTCCTGCCCGGCCTGACCGACCGGGAACGCGAGATCCTGGACCTGATAGGCGAGGGGCTGACCAACCGGCAGATCGGTCAGCGGCTGTACCTGGCCGAGAAGACGGTCAAGAACCACATCTCCCGTCTGCTCTCCAAGCTCGGCGTGGAACGCCGCGTCCAGGCCGCCGTCATCGCCACCCAGGCACGTGACCGCATGCGGCCCGAAGACCAATAGGGGTCGTGGCCCACCACCGGTCGGCGACGCACCCGCCCCGGGGCCGAAGAAGGCGGATACGACCTGGAACGGCACCACATGATCTCCCACGCCTGCGGAGCCGGGCCGCACGGCGGCGCTGTTCCCTTGTCCTCCCCCCTGTTCGAGCCGCTACCGTGACAGCTGAACGGTACGGCTGCCGACAGGCGTTGAGGCGTTGGAGGAGTAGCGTTGGAGAACGCCGAGGAAGCCCGTGAGGCACGAGTGCGACTGCCGCAACTGCGGTTGGACGAGCTGCTGGAGGAGCTGCAGGCCCGGCTGGACGCGGCCCGCGGCACCAGGGACCGGGTGCACAGCCTGCTGGAGGCGGTGCTGTCCGTCGGCCGGGAGCTGGACCTGGAGCAGGCGCTCCACAGCATCGTGGAAGCGGCGGCGGCACTGGTCGACGCGGAGTACGCGGCCCTCGGCGTGATCGGCCCGGACGGCAAGCGCCTGTCCGCCTTCCACACCGTGGGTGTCAGCGACGAGCAGATCGCCCGCATCGGCCCCTACCCGGAGGGGCACGGCATCCTCGGCGAGTTGATCCGCCGTCCGGAGCCGCTGCGGCTGACGAAGCTCTCCGACCACCCCGCCTCGTACGGCTTCCCGGCCCATCATCCGCCGATGAACAGCTTCCTCGGTGTTCCCATCCGGGTGCGGGACCACGTCTTCGGCAATCTGTACCTGACCGAGAAGCGTGGCGGCCAGCAGTTCGACGAGGACGACGAGTCGGTGCTGGCCACCCTGGCCGTGGCGGCCGGTGTGGCGATCGACAACGCCCGCCTGTACGAGGAGTCCCGGCTGCGCGAACGCTGGCTCCAGGTGAACGCCGAGATCACGCACACCCTCATGTCAGGCGCGGACCAGGGCGGGGTGCTGCCGCTGATCGCGGAACGGGCCAGGGAGATCACCGCTTCCGCCTTGAGCGTGGTGGCCATGCCGGTGAGCGGGACGGACACACTCGCCGTGGAACTCGCGATAGGCCAGGAGGCCGACGTATGGCGCGGGGTCGTCCTGCCCGTGGAGGGGACTCTCATCGGGCAGGCGTTCGCCCAGCGGGTGTCCGTCAGCAGCCCGGACGTCTCACGTGACTCCCGGATCTCGGCCGGACCTCCGCGCTTCGACGGGCTCGGGCCGGCCGTCGCCGTACCGATCGGCTCGGGCGATGACGCCCGCGGTGTGGTTCTGCTGGTCCGGCGGTCGGGCGGCCGTGAATTCTCAGAGAAGGAGACCGAGCCGCTCCAGGTCTTCGCAGCCCAGGCCGCCGTCGCCATGGAGCTGGCGGAACGCCGCGCGGACGCCGAGCAGATCGCCCTGCTGGAGGACCGCGACCGGATCGCCCGCGACCTGCACGACCTGGCGATCCAACGGCTCTTCGCCACCGGCATGACGCTGCAGAGCGCTGACCGGTTCATCCAGCACGAGGGGGCCTCGGACCGGGTCCAGCGGGCCGTGAACGACCTCGACGAGACCATCAAGATCATCAGGTCGACGATCTTCGGTCTGCGCTCCCGTGAGGACGACGCGGCTCCCGGTCTGCGCTCCCGCGCGGTGCGCGCGGTCGGCGAGGCCACTCCGCTGCTGGGCTTCGCCCCCAGCGTCCGCATGGAGGGCCTGCTCGACACGCACGTGCCCGCGGAGACCACCGACCACGTCCTGGCCGTCCTCACCGAGTCCCTGACCAACATCGCCCGGCACGCCCGCGCGGACCGCGCAGACGTCGTGCTGGAGACCGACGGCAAGGAGGTCCGCCTGACGGTCACGGACAACGGCGTCGGCATCCCGGCCGGAGGCCGCCGCAGCGGTCTGACCAACATGGCCGAGCGAGCGCGGAAGCTCGGCGGCGACATGGAGCTGGAGAGTCCGGGAGGAGGGGGAGCACGGCTCGTGTGGTACGCGCCGCTGGGGCAGTCGTCGGACGGTGCGGAGGACGGCCGGCCCGCCTCGTGACGCACGGCGTCAGCGGATGAGCGGTCCTCGCGACTTCTCAGGGCCGCTACCGGGCGAGGTCGGCCGCTCACCGGGACCACCGGCTCACGGTGAGGGCTCCTCCGGCCATGACGGCGTCCCGCGACCGCGGTCGGACGGAAGGCGACCGGTCCCGTCATCGGCGGGACCGGCCGGCACATGATCACACGTCGCCCTCCATGACCTCATCGACCGGGCGGCGCGGTGAGGCGGGCCCCTCGGGGCCGTACCCGAGCCGGATCACCATCTGCGTGCGCACGCGCGGACCGTCCGCGTCCGCCGGGAGACCGTCGAGAACTCCCCGTAGATCGGGCCACTCCAGGGCCTGGTGCAGGAACGACGCCCGCACCCCGCGCCGGGTGGCCGACAGCAGGACCCGTTCCAGGGCCTGACCGGCGCGCAGCCAGTCCGCTCGCCGGTCGTGCGCCGTGGACAGCAGCGCGAGCGTCGGACGCGTCTCGAAGACGCGGGCGGGCAGCACGTCCGGGTGCCGGTGGGCGCCGAAGTCCCGCATCGGCATCCGGCCCAGGGCGTCCTGCTGCCCGAGGACCGCCGGCGGAAGTCCCAGCGACCGGGAGCGCGGACCGCCGACCAGGCGGCGGCTCTCGCCGGCCCGGTCGGCGTCCGCCCTGTTGCGCCTCTCCGCCTCCCATATGGCACGCAGCGCCCGATCAATGCCCTTCGGCCCCGGGAAGCGAAGCGTCGCCCCCTCCAGGCGGGCCGCATCGGTCAGCTCGGCGAGCAGGTCCGACGGCAGCGGTCGCCCGGAGAAGGGGAAACGGCTGCTGTGCCGGTGCCGGACAGCTTCGTACAGACCGGCCGACTGTGCGCCGTGCGCTGATTCGGTGAGCCGGACCGTGGCGAGCAGAGCGGGACGGTCCGGGCAGGGGAGCAGCCGGGTCACCGGGTCCCAGCCGAAGTGGGAGGCCGCGATGCGCAGGTTGAGGACCGCGCAGCCCACGGACAGGTGCACGGCGCGGCCCACTGGATCGGTGTGGCGCAGTACCCGGTCCGCGGCGGCGTCGATCCGCACGGTGCGGGTGTCGGCATCGAGACGGAAGCGCCAGGGCTGGGTGTTGTGCAGGGACGGTGCGGCCACGGCCGCCGCGATCAGCCGCTCCAGGGCAGGGGCGTCGAAGGTCGTAGAGCTCATCGGGACTCCTTCCCGCCTGCGGCCGAGGCCGGCTGGGCTGGCGGATGACTCCTTCCAGCCTCGGCCCTGACTCGCGCTGTGCGTGAGGGGTCGTGCGGGCCCTGCGCGGTGCCGTTCGGCCCTGCCGCGGGGGTTGTGGCCGAAGGTCCCTGTTGTTCGGGGCTGTTGGGTCTTCGGGTGCGGACCTTCGGCGTCGGGTGCGGGGTGGTGGGGGCCGGGAGAGTGGGTGGTGTCAGGAAGTAACCGGAGTTCGTCCGAAGGGATCACTGTCATGGCCGTGCACCAGCCCACGCACCGCGGTTCGGGTTTCCACCTGCCGTCGTTCCGCCGGAACCACGCCGCTTCCGTACAGGAGTCGGCCGAGTCGGCGGAGGCCGGCACGTTCACCGCACGGGCTTACGTTTTCGCTTCGGTGCGGGTGTTGATGGGGTTCGTCTTCCTGTGGGCGTTCCTGGACAAGACGTTCGGCTTCGGTTATGCCACCGCGTCCGGTAAGGGCTGGGTCGATGGTGGTTCGCCCACTGAGGGTTTCCTCGGGCATGTCGCGGTCGGTCCGATGGAGTCGGTGTTCCATGCGTGGGCGGGGGCGGCGTGGGCGGACTGGCTGTTCATGCTGGGCCTGCTGGGGATCGGGCTGGCTTTGACCGCGGGGGTGGCGCTGCGTCCGGCGGCGCTGGCGGGGACGGTGATGATGGCGTTGATGTGGGTGGCGGAGTGGCCGCCGGCGAAGCATCTGTCGGACGGGTCGGCGAGCATGTCGACGAATCCGTTCGTCGACTACCACCTGGTGTATGCGGTGGTGCTGATCGCGCTGGCCGTGGTCTCGGCCGGTGATGCGTTCGGTCTGGGCCGGTTGTGGGCGCGGCTCCCGCTGGTCCGTGACCACGGGTGGCTGCGCTGAACACGACTGGTGGGACGGGCCCGCCGAAGGACCCGCCCCACCAGCCTGCCGGCAGGGACCGTCGGTCCCGTCCCGGGACCAGGGGCCCCTGCCCCGTGGGGCCGCCGGAAGAGACGCTGAGAACGGATCGAACGACACAGGAGGTGGGCAACATGGCCCGCACGATCACCGTAGGACTCGACGGCTCGCCCGAGAGCCGGGCAGCCGCCGAATGGGCGGCCCGCGAAGCGGCGCTGCGCCAGCTCCCGGTACGGCTGCTCCACGCGTGGCAGCCGGTCCCGGAGCCCATGGCCCAGGCCCCGCTCCTCGGTGCGGAGACGCACCAGTACTGGACCGAGCGGATCCCCCGGGAGGCAGCCGAGGGCCTGCGACTGCGGCACCCCGGGGTCGAGGTGACCACCGAGCAGCGGGCCGGAGCCCCGGCGGAGGCCCTGCTCGAAGCCGCTCGCGACGCGGAACTGCTGGTGCTGGGCTCGCGCGCCCTCAGCGGCCTCGCGGGCTTCCTGATCGGGTCCGTCGGCCAGTCGGTGATCGCCCGCACCGAGGTGCCCGTGATCCTGGTCCGAGCGGGCGAACAGGCCGCCGACGAACACGTCAAGGACCCCGCAGGCATCCCGTCCGCCGCCACCGGCTTCCGGCCCGTGGTCGTGGGCCTGGACACCGGCAGCCCGGACGAGACCGTCCTCGCCTTCGCGTTCGAGGAGGCGCAGCGCCGCGAGGCTCCGCTGACCGTCCTGCGGGTCTGGAACCTGCCGTCCTCCCACACCTACGCCCTGGCCGCCGGTTACGACCCGCGCGAGGACCTCGCCCGCGCCCAGGCCGAAGCGCTCACCGAGGCGTTGCTGCCGTGGCGGGAGAAGTACCCGGACGTCGAGGTGACCGAGGACTCCCGGCTCGGCAGCCCCGCGGGCCACCTCGTCGACGCGGCCCGCGACGCCTCCCTCGTGGTCGTCGGCCGCCGCATCCGCCGCAGCCCGTTCGGCGTGCACATCGGCGCCGTCGCCCACGCGGTCATGCACCACGCCACCACCCCCGTCGCCGTCGTCGCGCACGACTGACGCGGCCGGCCGAAGACAAGCACAGAAGGAGAAGGCATCATGAAGGCAGCGGTCGTACGGGAATTCGGTGAACCCCTGGTCATCGAGGAGCGCCCCGACCCCGAGCCCGGCCCCGGGCAGGTCCGCGTCCGTGTCGAGGCCTCCGGGCTGTGCCACACCGACATCCACGCCGCGCACGGCGACTGGCCCGTCAAGCCCACTCCGCCGTTCGTGCCCGGCCACGAAGGCGTCGGCCTCGTCGAGAAGCTCGGCGAGGGCGTCACCCACCTCGCCGTCGGCCAACGGGTCGCCGTGCCGTGGCTCGGCAAGGCGTGCGGACGGTGCGAGCACTGCCTGTCCGGCTGGGAGACCCTCTGCGAGAGCCAGGTCAACACCGGCTACGGCTGCGACGGCGGCTACGCCGAGAAGATGCTCGCCTGGGCCGACTTCGCCCAGCCGGTGCCCGAGGGCGTCAGCGCCCTCGACGCCGCACCGCTGACCTGCGCGGGCGTCACCACCTACAAGGCGCTGAAGGTCGCGGACGTCCGGCCCGCCCAGCTCGTCGCGATCTCGGGCGTGGGCGGACTGGGCCACCTGGCGGTGCAGTACGCGAAGATCGCCGGGGCGCGGGTCGCCGCGATCGACGTCACCGACGACAAGCTCGCACTCGCCCGGGAACTCGGCGCGGACATCCTCATCGACGCCCGTACCCAGGACGTCGGCGCCGAGCTGAAGCGGCACGGCGGCGCCCACGCGGCCCTCGCCCTCGCCGTGAACCCGGCCGCCTTCGCGGCCGTCAACTCCGGTCTGCGGCGCGGCGGGAAGCTCGTGATGGTGGCCCTGCCGGCTCACGGCACCCTCCAGGTCCCGATCTTCGACACCGTGCTGAACGGCACCTCGGTGATCGGCTCCATCGTCGGCACCCGGCAGGACCTCGCCGAGGTCTTCCAGCTCCACGCCGAGGGCCGCACGAAGGTGATCCGGGAGACCCGCCCGCTCACCGCCGTCAACGACTGCATCGACGAGGTCCTGCACGGTCACGTCAAGGCCCGCATCGTGTTCGACCTCAACGCGGGAGGCTGAGAACGATGACCTCGCCCATGGTCGTCGGCGTCGACGGATCCGAGTCGAGCCTGCGGGCCGTCGACTGGGCGGCCGACGAGGCCGCCCGGCACGGAGTACCCCTGCGGATCGTCCACGCCTACCGCTGGTACCGCTATGAGGGCACCGCGCTCGCCCGAGAGCTCGGCAAGCCGTCGGAGCACGTGACCTCCGAGGACATCCTCACCGTCGCCACCCGGCGCGCCCGTCGTCACCACGCGGACCTCTCCGTCACCACCGAAGCGGTGCCCGAGGAACCGGAGTACGTCCTCCTGCGCGAAGCCCGCAACGCCTCGGCCGTGATCATGGGCACACGCGGGCGCGGCGAACTGACCGACCTGCTGCTCGGCTCCGTCAGCCTGACCGTGGCCACCGAGGCGCACTGCCCGGTCGTCGTGATCCGTGGCGACCACGACAACCGGGCCGCCGACGGCCGGCACGGCCGCATCGTCGTCGGCGTGGCCGACGCGCCGACGGCGGCGGTGCGCTTCGCCTACGAGGAGGCCCGGCGGCGCGGCGCCGCCCTGGACGCGGTGCGGGCG
>NZ_NCTE01000123.1 GCF_002114215.1 Streptomyces sp. 13-12-16
CCCCCGCCCCCGCCCCTGCCACGGCCCCGCGGGCCGCGGGCCGCGGCGAGGGCGGCGGGTTTGCCGGGTCGGCAAAAGTGCTCGGGTCTTCGGGGCGGTCTTCCGCATGATCGAGGTGATCGAGGCACTGCGGACCACGGTCCTGGAGGAGGGCGCATGAGCCGGAAAGCCGCGGAGACCACCCATCGGCTGGTCTCCTCACCCGGAGGCCGGATCCATCTCGTGGAGCAGGGGGCCGGACCGCTGGTGCTGCTCGTGCACGGCTTCCCGGAGTCCTGGTACTCCTGGCGGCACCAGTTGCCCGCGCTCGCGGCGGCGGGTTACCGCGCGGTCGCCGTCGACGTCCGCGGGTACGGCCGCTCCTCCAGGCCGGCCGCGACGGAGGCGTACCGGATGCTCGACCTGGTGGCGGACAACGCCGCCGTGGTGCACGCCCTGGGCGAGGAGTCGGCCGTGGTCGTGGGGCACGACTGGGGTGCGACCATCGCCGCGAACTCCGCGCTGCTCAGGCCGGACGTCTTCCGCGCGGTGGGGCTGCTGAGCGTTCCCTACACCCCGCGCGGCGGGCCCCGGCCCAGTGACGTCTTCGCCGGGATGGGCGGCGACGAGGAGTTCTACGTCTCGTACTTCCAGGAGCCGGGCCGCGCCGAGGCGGAGATCGAGCCCGATGTACGGGGCTGGCTCGCGGGCTTCTACGCGGCGCTGTCCGCCGACACCATGCCCCCGCCCGGCGCCCCCGACCCGCACTTCGTCGGAGAGGGCCAGACGCTGCGCGATCGGTTCCCCCCGGGCCGGCTGCCCGGCTGGCTGAGCGAGCGGGACCTCGACGTCTACGCCGGTGAGTTCGAGCGCACCGGCGTGACCGGGGCGCTCAACCGCTACCGGAACATGGACCGCGACTGGGAGGACCTCGCCGCCTTCGACGGCGCCCCCATCAGCCAGCCGTCGCTGTTCGTCGGCGGCGGCCTGGACGCCTCCACGACCTGGCTGGCCGACGCGATCGAGGCGTACCCGGTGACGCTGCCGGGCCTGGTCTCCTCGCACGTCCTCGACGGCTGCGGCCACTGGATCCAGCAGGAACGCCCCGACGAGGTCAACCACCTCCTCGTCGAGTGGCTGACCGCGCTGTGACCCGGACGCCCTGAAGGGGACCGCGCGGGGTCGTGCTCACGGCGCGGCGGTGGTCGGGGGCAGGTCACGGTCTTCACGTCGGACGTGGACGGCCTGGAGAGGCTGGTTACCGGACACGGTCGTCGTCAAGAAGGTGTGACAGCGGGGAACGCCGAGCGCAGCCACTCCCGTACCGCCGTGAGGTCCGCCTCCGTCAGGCCCTTCGCCGGGTCCACCCGGTGGAGCAGTGCCGGGGCCGGGTGGGCCGCCTCGGTCCACGCACGGTCCGTCCCGCCGATCTCGTCGTCCAGCCAGACGAAGGGGCGGCGTCCGGCCCACTCCGCGAGGGGGCGGGTCTTCCAGTGCAGGCCGCGCGATGCGGGAGTGTCGTCGTCCTCCGGCCAGGAGACCGTCGGCAGTCGCGGCAGGCCGAGGCGCGGGGCGATCGTGTCGTTCGCCTCGTGTCCCCAGGTCGTCGCCCACACCAGGTCGCAGGGGAGGGCGAGCAGGCATGCGCCCAGCGTGGGGTCGAGGCGGTCCAGCAGGGGGTTCCCGGAGTCCGTGCGCGGTCCCCGCGCGGGTGCGCCGGAACCGGGGACGGAACCGAAGCCGGAACCGGAACCGGAACCGGAACCGGAGCCGGCGCCGAAGGGGATCAGCGGGCCGTCCACGTCCAGGAAGAGGACCGGGCGGGGCGCACTGCTCATGCGGTCAGCGTCTCACGGGTGCATCCTGGCCCCCTTCAGGACCTTGTCCACCGCGTTCCTCGGACCGTGGAGCGCCAGGCCCACCAGGTCCAGGTCCGCCGTGCCCACGGCGCGGACCGCCGCGCGGTTGGCCTCGTCGTGGCCCGTGGCGAACAGGTCGGAGGTGAAGACCGCGCGGGGCAGGGCACGGGAGAGGGCGCGTGCGTGGGCCGCCTCCAGCACTTCCTTCGTGCCCTGGAAGACCAGGACCGGCTGGCGGAACATCGGCAGGTACGGCACGCCGTCCGCGTCCTCGTAGGGTGCGCCGATCAGCTCCGGGAGCCGGGTGCCCAGGCCGCTGACCAGGAAGGCGGTGACGTTGAGGCGCTGCCAGGGCTCCAGGTCCTCGCGCAGCAGTACGGCGATCTTCGTGTCGAAGCGAGTGCTCATGCCCTGAGACTGCCGATCGGGGCCGGCCCGCGTCTTGTACGTTGTTTGCATGTCCTCCCAGGCGACCGTGTCCGCCTGGCGGCCCCGTGTCCCGGGCGTCGTCGAGGTGTTCCACGCCCGGTTCACCGAGTACGCCTACCCGATGCACGTCCACGACGCCTGGACGCTGCTCATCGTCGACGACGGCGCCGTACGGTACGACCTCGACCGGCACGAGCACGGCACCCCGCACGACACCGTCTCCCTGCTGCCGCCGCACGTCCCGCACAACGGCGCCCCCGCCACCTCCGACGGCTTCCGCAAGCGGGTGCTGTACCTCGACGGCCACCATCTCGCCGACGGTCTCATCGGGGCCGCCGTCGACCGGCCCGATCTGCGCGACCCCCTGCTGCGGCGGCGCGTCGGGCAGGTGCACTCCGCGCTGGTGCGGCCCGGGGACGAGCTGGAGGCCGAGAGCAGGCTGACGCTGGTCGGGGAGCGGCTGCGGGAACACCTGCGGTCCCGGGAGGTCCTCGGCGCGCCCCGGCGGGATCCCGTGCTCGCGCGGCGGCTGCGGGAGCTGCTCGACGAGCGGGTCGTGGACGGCGTGAGCCTGGCGGAGGCCGGCGGGACGCTGTCCGCCCATCCCGCGCACCTCGTACGGGCGTTCAGCGGGGCGTACGGCATCGCGCCGCACCAGTACCTGATGTCCCGCCGGGTCGGCCGCGCCCGGCGGCTGCTCCTGGAGGGCCGGTCGCCGGGCGAGGTCGCCGTCGCCACCGGGTTCTACGACCAGGCGCACCTCACCCGGCACTTCCGCAGGCTGGTGGGGGTCACTCCGGGGCGTTACCGGGCGACGGGCGCCGCAGCAGGTGGGTGAACGCGTCCAGGTTGCGGGTGGACTCCCCGCGTGACACCCGCCAGTCGTACTCCTTGCGGATCGCCGAGGCGAAACCGAGCTCCAGGAGGGTGTTGAAGCTGCCGTCGGCGGCCTCCAGGACCTGGCCGAGGAGGCGGTCGAGTTCCTCCGCGGTGACGGCGGCCAGCGGCAGGCGGCCGGTGACGTAGATGTCGCCGAGCGGGTCGACGGCGTAACTCACGCCGAAGAGCTTGAGGTTGCGCTCCAGGAGCCAGCGGTGGACGTCGCTCTCGTTCTCGTCGGGGTGGCGGATGACGAAGGCGTTCAGGGAGAGCGTGTGCCGGCCGGCGATCAGGGACACGGTGGTGGAGAGCTTGCGGGTGCCGGGGAGTTTCACCACGTAACTGCCGGGCGTGGGACTCTCCCACTCCAGCTCGGCGTCCTTCAGGACGCCCTCGATGACCCGCGCTGCCTCCGTCGCCTTGTCAGCCATGGTGGGAGCGTACTTGACGGCGGTGGGCCTGGGTCGCGGCCGTGTAGACGTCGGCGGTGGCCGCGGCGGAGGTGTCCCAGCCGAAGGACTGGGCGTGCCGGGCGGCGGCCTCGCCCATGCGGTCGGCGAGGTGCGGGTGGTCGGCGAAGTCGCGCAGCACGCGCGCGTAGGCGTCGGGGTCGTGGCCCTGGACGAGGAAGCCGGTGTGCCCGTCCCGCACGGCCACCGGGAGGCCGCCGACCGCTGCCGCGAGCACCGGGGTGCCGGCGGCCTGCGCCTCTATGGCGACCAGTCCGAAGGACTCGCTGTAGGACGGCATGACGAGCACGGACGCCGCGCGGAACCAGTCCGCGAGCTGCTCCTGCCCGACGGGCGGGTGGAACCGTACGACGTCGGCGATGCCGAGCCGCGCGGCGAGCTTCTGCAGCCCCTCCGGCTTGGCGAGGCCGCTGCCGCTGGGGCCGCCGACCACGGGGACGCAGATGCGGGAGCGCAGCTCGGGGCGTTCGCCGAGCAGGGCGGCCACCGCGCGGAGGAGCACGTCAGGGGCCTTGAGGGGCTGGATGCGGCCCGCGAAGAGGGGGATCAGGGCGTCCCTCGGCAGGCCGAGGCGGGCCCGCGCGGCGGCGCGGCCGTCGGCCGGGCGGAAGCGGGAGAGGTTCACGCCGGGGTGGACGACGGCGACCTTGCCGGGGTCGGCCGCGTAGTGCCGTACGAGTTCGTCGGCCTCCTCGGCGGTGTTGGCGATCAGCCGGTCGGCGGCGGTGACGATCTGGGTCTCGCCGATGACGCGCGCGGCGGGTTCGGGCGTGTCGCCGTCGGCCAGGTTGGCGTTCTTGACCTTGGCCATGGTGTGCATGGCGTGCACCAGGGGCACGCCCCAGCGCTGGGCGGCGAGCCAGCCGACGTGGCCGGAGAGCCAGTAGTGGGAGTGGACCAGGTCGTAGTGGCCGGGGCGGTGGCGGGCCCAGGCCTGCATCACGCCGTGGGTGAAGGCGCAGAGCTGGGCCGGGAGCTCTTCCTTGGCGAGGCCCTCGTAGGGGCCCGCGTCGACGTGCCGGACGAGGACGCCCGGGGCGAGTTCGACGGTGGGCGGGAGGGCGGCGGTGGTCGCGCGGGTGAAGATCTCGACCTCGATGTTGATCGCGGCGAGGCGCTGCGCGAGCTCCACGATGTAGACGTTCATGCCGCCCGCGTCGCCGGTGCCCGGCTGGTGGAGCGGGGAGGTGTGCACGGAGAGCATCGCCACGCGGCGGGGCCTGCGGTGCAGCCGCAGCCGCGGGGGCGTGGCGGGGGAGCGCCGTCCGAGCCTCGCGATGTACTGGCTCACGTGGCGTTCCTCCTCGCTGCGGACATGGCTGGCGGAGGGTGTGGGGCCCTCGGCGACGTCAACGTCCGAAAACCGCGTCCTCATTTCCGGACGACGTCCCCGGTTCGGGTTTTTGCCGAATCATTACCGAATGTCGCTCAACCGTTCGAGAGTGGGCCGCGTCACCCACATCGGCGCCGTCTGCGGGTACCCGCATACTCGTCCGTATGACAGCCCGCGCCACCCCGCTCCCCCACTCTCGGCCGCGCCCGAGCGGGGGGACCCCCGTCATCGGGACGGTGACGCGCGGGACCACCAACCCCAACCGCCTGCGCCGCATGGACCGCTGGATCGCGGCCACGCACGGCGCGGAACTGCGCCGCGCGGCCGATCCCGTCGCCGTCGACCTCGGCTACGGCGCGGCCCCCTGGACGG
>NZ_NCTE01001199.1 GCF_002114215.1 Streptomyces sp. 13-12-16
CGCGAAGCGCTCCGTCCCGCGCGGACGCTACGGCTCGCTCACGGCGGCCGCCCGCGGTGCCTCCCGCACCGGCCCGCCGACCGTCGCCGGCCGCTGGTCCCTGCTCCCGGACACGACCACGGACACCGATGCCACGGTCCGCGCCCACGCCCTGGCCCGCACCCTGCTCGACCGGCACGGCGTGGTGACCCGGGGCGCCGTCTCCGCGGAGGGCGTCGAGGGCGGCTTCTCGGCGGTGTACCGGGTGCTGTCCGCCTTCGAGGAGACGGGGCAGGCACGTCGCGGCTATGTGGTGGAGGGCCTGGGCGCCGCCCAGTTCGCGATGGACGGGGCTGTGGACCGCCTCCGCGCGGCGGCCAACGCCCGCGAGCGGAGCGACGGCCTCCCGGCCGCCCCCGGCCCCACCCCCGGCATCCCCGACCCGTTCGGCGACGCCTCCGCGTACGACGGCTTCCCCGGCCCGGACGACATGCCGTACCCCCGCCTCGCACCGGGCGACTACGTCTCCCCGCGCGACCGGGCCCCGCAGTCCCCTCCGCACCCGCGGAACGGCGGGCGCCCCGCGTACGACCCCTTCGCCGGCCGCCGTACCGGTGCGGAC
>NZ_NCTE01001200.1 GCF_002114215.1 Streptomyces sp. 13-12-16
CCCCGGCCACCCAGGCGGCGTAGCCCGCGGGACGCGGCCCCTCCCGGTGCAGCGGGAGCGAACCCGCGACGAAGGCGGCCCGGCGCCTCGCGTCCCGGTCGGCGACGGCCCACTCGTCGTCGCCCCGCGGATAGCAGCGGACCGGCTCGGGACCGCTGCCGAGCACGGCGAAGGAGATGCGGTCGGGCAGGGCGCGCAGCGCCGCCGGCAGGGCGTGCCGGACGGCCGCCCGGTTGGACTCGGCGACGTCCACCGCGATGATCACCGCGAGCTGGACCGCGGGCAGGTCGGTGGGAGCGCCGTCGGCGGCCACGTCGACCCGCAGATGCGCCTCGATCTTCGCGCTGCGGTGCGGGCGCGGATCACCGCCGAGGTCGACGTGGAGTCGGATGCCCGGCTGCGGAGGCCGGGTGGGGCTGCTCATGTCGTACGTCACCGCTCCTTTCCTTCAGCTTCGTCGCCGGGTGCCGTCCCGTTCCGCCACGCCGTGCGGTCAGAACACGGTCTGCGGCCGTACCGCGTGCATGAGGTCCACCAGGTGGTCGTGGGCGGCCGGCTCCTGGTGGTGTGCCGCCAGCCGCCGGTAGAGCGACTCCAGCCGCTCGCGCGACTCGCGCTCCGGAGCGCTCAGCCGGCGCAGGGCGCGGGCGGTGAGCCGTCCGGGACCCCCTCCCGGAGCGCCGGGACGGTCGCTGAGGCCGTGCACCGCGTCCAGTTTCCACTCGTGGAGTTCGGTGCTCAGACGCAGCGCCTCGTCCTCGGACAGGCTCGGCTCCCCGTCGCCCGGACGCCGGCCCACCAGGGCGTGCAGTTCGGCCAGCGCCGCGTCGACCTCGGCGGGCAGGGGCAGTGGATCTCCGTCTCCGGGCAGCCGCGCCGCACGGATGCGCAGGGCGGCGATCCGGGCGACGGTGTGGTCCAGCGTGCCCGGCCGGACCCGGCCGAGCACGTCGATGGCCGCCCGGCGGTCGCGCGCGCGGAGCGCGAGC
>NZ_NCTE01001201.1 GCF_002114215.1 Streptomyces sp. 13-12-16
CTCGACGGGCGCGTCGGCGAGCGCGAGCGCGACGAGCTGGCTGCCCTCGTCCTGCACTCCGGCCCGGCCCTGGGCGACCGCCGGGACGGCGCCCGGCTCCCCGCCCTCGGTGAGCCGCACCGCGTACGGCGACCAGCGGCCGGCGACGGCGGCCTCCTCGTCGAGCAGTTCGGTGGTGGTCGCCCGTCCGGGACGGGCGACCAGGGTCACCTCGGGCCGCTCGTTGTCGGCCCGCAGCAGCTCCTCGACGCCGGCGCGTCCGCCGCCGAGGGAGTCCCACAGCGCGGAGACGACCCAGCGGGGGTGCGAGTGCACCACGGCGAGGTGGTCCTCGGGATCCTCGTCGTAGGGCGGCGCGACCCGCTCCAGCCAGCCGTCGAGGTCGTCCTGCGCGATCTTGCGCAGCACGGCGTTGACGAACTTGGCGCGGCCGTCGCCGAGCACCACCCGGGCCAGTTCGACCGTGGCGGAGACGGCGGCGTGCGTCGGGATGCGCGTGCCCAGCAGCTGGTGCGCGCCGAGGTTCAGCACGTCCAGCACCGGCGGGTCCACCTCCCGCAGCGGCCGGTCGACACAGGCGGCGACGACCGCGTCGTACGTCCCCTGGCGGCGCAGCGTGCCGTACACCAGCTCGGTGGCCAGCGCCGCGTCGCGCGCGTCGAAGTCGCCGTTCTCGCGCGCCTTGCGCAGCAGCGGGGGCAGGACGAGGTTGGCGTACGCGTCCCGCTCGTCGACGGCCCGCAGGGCCTCGAAGGCGAGGACGCGGACGGGGTCCTTCTTGGGCCGGCGGTAGGGCTTGGCGGGCTTACGGGGCCGACGGGGCTGGTCGCTCACGAAAAAGGTGCTCCGGATGTGGGGTGGGGTGCGCGGTCCAGCCTACGTCGTGGTGGCCCCGGCGGTGTCAGGCGCCGACGGTCTCCCCGGCGGCGATCCGCACCCCGCGCGCCCAGTCCGCCGCCCGCATCGGCTTCTTGCCCTGGGGCTGCACCCACAGCAGTTCCACGGCGTACGAACCGGTGCCCACGTGCACGTTGTTCTTGCCGGCGGACAGCTGCCCGGGCGCGAGGTCGGTCAGGTCCGGTACGGGGGCGGCCTGGACGATCTTCAGCCGCTCGCCCCGGAAGGTGGTCCAGGCGCCGGGCGCGGGGGTGCAGCCGCGCACCACGCGGTCGACGCGCAGCGCCGGGGCGTTCCAGTCGACGTGGGCGTCCTCGACGGTGACCTTGGGGGCGAGGCTGATGCCGTCGGCGGGCTGCGGCACGGCCTTCAGGGTGCCGTCCTCGATGCCGTCCATGGTGGCGGCGAGCAGCCCGGCGCCGGCGAAGGCGAGCCGGGTGAGCAGGTCGCCGCTGGTGTCGGTGGGGCGGATCTCCTCGGTGACGGTGCCGTAGACGGGCCCGGAGTCGAGGCCCTCCTCGATGAGGAAGGTGGCGGCGCCGGTGATCTCGTCGCCGGCCATGATGGCGTGCTGCACGGGTGCGGCGCCGCGCCAGGCGGGCAGCAGCGAGAAGTGCAGGTTGACCCAGCCCCGGGCGGGGATGTCGAGGGCGGCCCTGGGCAGGAGGGCGCCGTAGGCGACGACGGGGCAGCAGTCCGGCGCGATCTCCTCGAGCCGCTCCAGGAACTCGGGGTCCCCGGGCTTCACCGGCTTCAGCACCTCGATCCCGGCCTCCTCCGCCCGCTCGGCGACGGGGGAGGCGACCAGCCTGCGCCCCCGCCCGGCGGGCGCGTCGGGCCGCGTGACGACGGCGGCCACCTCGTGCCGCCCGGAGGCGAGAAGAGCGTCCAGTGCGGGAACGGCGACCTCGGGGGTACCGGCGAAGACGAGCTTCATGGGGTGCTTGGGGCCTCTCGGGCGGGAACGGACACGGCAGCACACCAGTCTATGGGGCGCGCGTCGCGGGGACGCACGAAGGGAAAGCCGCCGACGGCGACGCGGTCCCACGGGAGACGCCCGCCTCGCGGCCCGCTGGAAACGGGTGGCGCGCGGGCAGGAGGGATCCGCCCGGCCGGAGGCCGAGGCGCACACCCCCGCCGGGGGCGTACGCATATGCCGCCGCGCCCCCACCCCGTGACCCACGGAGCGCTCCCGCGTTGGTCAGCGAAGAGTTGACCACGGGCCCCGACGCGGGCCCAGTTCCTTTCACGCCGGTTCGAGAGGCTTGTTCATGGCCGACCACGCAACCCACGACGCCCAGGCTCGGGCCAGCCTGCACTTGCTGGTGCGGGACATCGAGCGGGTCCGCCGGCAGGTGGACGCGTTGCGCACGCTCACCGCCCAGTTGGGCAACGTCTACCGCCCGCGCCGCTCCGGGCCCTCCACGGGCTTCGTCGTCTACGGGCGCGCCCCCGCCCCCACGGTCCGTCTCGCCCAGGAGCTGCGGGACAGTGTCGAGACCCTGGTCACGGCGGCCGTCGACTTCGACCGTTCCCTGGGCTTCTCGTGGGACGCCGTGGGCTCGGCGCTCGGGGTCACCAAGCAGGCGGTCCACCGTCGCTACGGCGCCCG
>NZ_NCTE01001202.1 GCF_002114215.1 Streptomyces sp. 13-12-16
CCGAGGCCACCGAGCCCGCCCTCCCGGCAGGCGGCACCCTGCCCTGGATCCTGTCCGCCGCCGCCCCCGCGGCCCTGCGCGGCCAGGCCCGCAACCTCGCCGCGCACGTCACCGCCGCCGGCCCGCACCCCGTCGACGTCGGCCACACCCTGATCACCGCCCGCTCCGTACTGGAGCACCGCGCCGTCGCCCTCGGCACCACCACCGCCGAACTCACCGACGCCCTCACCGCGTTCGCCGACGGCGAGTCCACCGCCCAGGTCGTCGGCGGCACCGCCGACACCGACGGCCGCACCGTGTTCGTCTTCCCGGGCCAGGGCTCCCAGTGGGCCGGCATGGGCGCCGAACTCCTCGACACCTCACCCGTGTTCGCCGAGCGGCTGCACGAGTGCGCCGCCGCGCTCGCCCCGTTCACCGACTGGTCCCTGACCGACGTGATCCGCGGCGCCGACGGCGCGCCCGACTTCGACCGCGTCGACGTCGTCCAGCCCGCCACCTGGGCCGTGATGGTGTCCCTGGCCGAGCTGTGGCGCGCCCACGGCGTCACCCCGGACGCCGTCGTCGGCCACTCCCAGGGCGAGATCGCCGCCGCCGTCGTCTCCGGCGCCCTGTCCCTGGAGGACGGCGCCCGCGTCGTCGCCCTGCGCAGCCGGGCCATCGGCCGCGTCCTGGCCGGGGCCGGCGGCATGATGTCCGTCCAGCTGCCCGCCGCCGAGGCCGAGGAGTACCTGGCCGCCCACGGCGACGCCGTGTCCGTCGCCGCCGTCAACGGACCCCGCTCGGTGGTCCTCGCCGGCACCCCCGACGCGCTCGACGCCCTGCACGCCGAGTTCACCGCCCGGGACGTGCGCGCCCGCCGCGTCGCCGTGGACTACGCCTCCCACTCCCCGCAGGTCGAGCGCGTCCACGACGAACTCCTCGAACTGCTGGCCCCCGTGACGCCCCGCCGGGCTAAGGTGCCGTTCCACTCCACCGTCACCGGCGAGCTCCTCGACACCGCCACCACGGACGCCGCCTACTGGTACCGCAACCTGCGGCAGACCGTCCGCTTCGAGGACGCCGTACGCGCCCTCCTCGACGGCGGACACACCGTGTTCGTCGAGATCAGCCCGCACCCCGTGCTCACCATGGCGGTGCAGGCCACCGCCGAGGAGACCGGCGACCCGGTCGCCGTCACCGGCACCCTGCGCCGCGGACAGGGCGGCACCGGCCGCTTCCTGGCCTCCCTCGCCGAGCAGTGGGTCCGCGGCGGCCGCGCC
>NZ_NCTE01001203.1 GCF_002114215.1 Streptomyces sp. 13-12-16
CGATGGCTCCGGCACGTGGCGCGAACCACCGACGGCGAAGCCGCAGTGCCGCTCCTGGGCCCCGGAGGACTGGCGGAGGTGGTCTGCCGCCCCCGGGCGGGGGACTCCCCGACGCCCTCCCCGTCCACCGGTCCGGCGCCCGGCGCCCCGGCCCCGGAACGGTACGGCACCGGACCGGACCAGGCGCCCCGGCACCGCGGTCAGGGCCCGGCCGCGCCCGTGGCACCGGCCGTACTGGAGGCATTGACCGGCATCCTGGCCGACTTCACGGACGTGCCGGTGACGCCCGACAGCACCTTCAAGGAGCTGGGGGCCACCTCCCTCACTCTGGTCCTCACCCACCGCAGGCTCCGGGAGGGCATCGCGCCCCGGCTCGCACTGGCGGACATGTTCGAGCACCCCACCGTCGCGGCCCTGGCCGCCCGCATCACCGTCCAGAGCGCCCCGGACACCGACCGGGCCGTCACTGCCGCCGGCGCCGACGCCATCAGGCCCCCCGCCTCCCAGCGGTCCGAACGGCCCACGCGCAGAACGTCCCGCGTCGCCGCACGCGCCCTGGCCGAGGAGACCACACGATGACCGAACCGACTTCCTCCCGGGGAGACACGCCGGAGACGCCCCGGCCCGGCCACGAGGCCGGCGACGACCTGATCGCGGTCACCGCCCTGGACTGCCGGTTCCCCGGAGCCCCCGACACGGCGGCCTACTGGGACCTGCTCGTCGACGGCCGCAGCGGACTGACCCGGCACGACGAGCGGGAACTGGCCGAACGCGGCGTCCCGGCGAGGCTGCTGGCCAACCCCGCCCACATACCCGTCAGCGGGGTCATCGACGAACAGGACCGGTTCGATCCCGAGCCGTTCGGCCTGACCGACGCCGAAGCGGCCGTGATGGACCCCCAGCAGAGGCTCTTCCTCGAAGCGTGCCTGCGTGCCCTGGAGAGCGCCGGACACGGCGGCGGTGCCGGCGCGGGCGCTGTGGGCGTCTTCGCCGGCGCCGCCCACAGCGACTACCTCGCCCGCAACCTCGCCGACCGGTACGCCGCCTCCGCCACCGATCCCGTCGGCAGCCTCCAGGCGGCCCTCGCGGGCGTGGCCGACTACCTCCCCCTGCACGTCGCGCACCGCCTCGCGCTCACCGGACCCGCCGTCGCGGTCGGCACCGCCTGCTCGACCTCGCTGGTGGCCGTGCACCTGGCGGCCCAGTCCCTGCTGGCGGGGGAGTGCGACACCGCCCTCGCCGGCGGCGCCTCCCTGATCGTCCCGCAGGGCATGGGTTACCTCCACGTCCCCGACGGGATCTTCTCCGCCGACGGACACGTACGGACCTTCTCCGCCAAGGGCACCGGCATCGTGCACACCCAGGGCGTCGGCGTGGCCGTCCTGCGGCGGCTGCGCGACGCCGTCGCCGACGGCGACCCGGTGCTGGCCGTCCTGCACGGCTCCGCCGTCAACAACGACGGCGGCGACCGCACCGGCTTCACCGCTCCCTCGCCGCGCGGACAGGCCCGTGTGGTCTCCGAGGCGCTCGCCGTGGCCGGCCTCACGCCCGGGGACATCACCTACGTCGAGACCCACGGCACCGCCACCCGTCTCGGCGACGTGGTGGAGGTCGCCGCGCTGCGCCGCGTGTTCGGCGACACCGGCCCGGCCTGGTGCGCCCTGGGTTCGGTCAAGAGCAACATCGGGCACGCCAACTCGGCTGCGGGCATCGCCGGTCTCGCCAAAACCGTCCTCGCCCTGCACCACGGCGTACTGCCGCCCACCCTGGACGCCCTGCCCCTCAACCCCGACCTCCAGCTGGACGACTCGCCCTTCACCGTCGTCCACAAGGCCACAGACTGGACCGGCCCCCGGTACGCGGGCGTCAGCTCCTTCGGCATCGGCGGCACCAACTGCCACGTCGTCCTGGGCAGCGCCCCCGTCCGTCCGGAACCGCCCGCCGATCCGCGCCCGCAGCTCGCCCTGCTCAGCGCGCACCGCGACGACGCCCT
>NZ_NCTE01001204.1 GCF_002114215.1 Streptomyces sp. 13-12-16
GTGCGTACGCAGCGTGACGCCCGCCTCGGCGTACCAGGCGGCCATCGGGGCGGTCACCTCGGCGGGCAGCGCCTCGACGAGCGGCCGTTCCCCCGCCTCCACGACGGTGACCGCGCAGCCCGCCTCGCGGGCCGCCGTGGCGAACTCCGCGCCGATCCAGCCGGCACCGACCACCACGATGTCGTGCTGCCGCGCGAGCACCGGCCGCAGCCGCGCGACGTCGTCCAGGGTGCGCAGCAGATGCACGCCGGGCACGCCCTCCGCGCCCGGCAGCCGGAGCGGTTCCGCACCGGTGGCGACCACCAGGACGTCGTACGGGACGGGCCCGTTCTCCGTGTCCAGTTCGTGGTCGGCGGGGCGCAGGCCGAGCACCTCGCAACCGAGCCGCAGCTCGACGCCGGCGTCCTCGAAGTCGACGTCGAAGGCGGAGTCCTCGGCCTTGCCGAGCAGCACCGCCTTGGACAACGGCGGTCTGTCGTACGGCTGGTGGGGTTCCGCGCCGATCAGGGTCACGGCGCCGGTGAAGCCCTGCTCCCGCAGGGCGAGGGCGGTCTGCACGCCGGCCATGCCCGCGCCCGCCACCACCACCCGCCGCGGCTCGGACCGTCCCGGTCCCTGCGTCTGCTCGCTCACCCGATCACCTTAGACACCTGACGCGGCATCATCGGCGAGCTGTTCCACCACGCTCGTCCCGCTGCCCGGCTGCGACTCCCACCGCCAGTCCTCCTCCAGCCGCACCCGCCCGTCGGGCAGTTCCACGACCGTCGACACGCAGTGCCCCGAGGAGGTCGTGCCGTCCCGCTTGAGCTGCACGTACCGGAAGTCCAGCCGGTCCCCCGCGCGGGTGCCCACCAGGTGCCCGCGCACGACGTCGCCGCCCGCGTACTCGGCCCAGATCTCGCCGCCCCGCTCGTGGTAGACGAACCGGGTGCGGGTGCCGACCTGGCCGGGAGCCTGGTCGGCCACGGGGGCGAGGACGAGTCCGTCGAGTGATGGTGCCACGCGGAGGCTCCCTTACAAGCGCGATGCCCTGAGGGCTAGGGTGGCCAACGTACAAGCACTCGCGGGAGCCCGGACGCACCGGGCTGAGAGGGAGGCTGGCGGCCTCCGACCGTACGAACCTGATCCGGGTCATGCCGGCGAAGGGAGGGGCTGGACGCCCATGTCGCCCACGCGTACCTCAGACGTCCTCGTCGTCGGGGGCGGAATCATCGGTCTGGTCACGGCCTGGCGGGCCGCGCAGCGCGGTCTCGCCACGGCCGTGGTGGACCCCGAGCCGGGCGGCGGCGCCGCCCGGGTGGCCGCCGGGATGCTGGCCGCCGTCACGGAACTGCACTACGGCGAGGAGACCCTGCTCGGTCTGAACCTCGCCTCCGCGCGGCGCTATCCCGGCTTCGCGGCCGAACTGACCGAGCTGACCGGCCACGACCTCGGCTACCGCGCGTGCGGCACGCTCGCCGTGGCACTGGACGCCGACGACCGCGCCCACCTGCGGGAACTGCACGCCCTGCAGCAGCGGTCGGGGCTGGACTCGCAGTGGCTGTCCGGGCGGGACTGCCGGCGCCTGGAGCCGATGCTCGCGCCGGGGGTGCGCGGCGGCCTGCGGGTGGACGGCGACCACCAGATCGACCCCCGGCGGCTGGCGGCCGCACTGGTCACCGCCTGTGAGCGCGCGG
>NZ_NCTE01001205.1 GCF_002114215.1 Streptomyces sp. 13-12-16
GCCGGGGCGGTTGCCGTGGTGGCCGGCCGTGGTGGGTGAAGGCGGAGTTGGGCGTGGCCGCGCGCCGGTGGTTCGTCGCACCGGCGCGCACTGGGAAGGGGGTGGGGTTACTCGCGGCCCCGCTTGGGGATGTCGCGGCCGCGGCGGCCGGACTCCTCGTCCATCTCCGTCTCGGCCTCGATGCGCTCCTTGCGGACCCGCCCGCGGACGGTCTCGTCAGCGGTCTTCTCCTCCGTGGTCATCCGGACCCGCTCGACCGGCACCGCCTCGGTCTCCACGACCGGGCGCTCCTCGTACAGCGTGACCTCGTGCTCGTCCTCCTTGAAGGCCGGGCCCGACATGGCCTCGTCGCGGTTGGCGTCCGTGATCGGCTCGCGCTCCACGCGGACTTCCTCGTGGCGCACCGGCACGGTCTGCTGGACCTCCTCCGTGACCACGTACTTGCGCAGCCTGGCCCGTCCGGCCTCGTGCCGCTCGACACCGACGCGCATGTGCTCCTCGGAGCGGGTCATGGCGTCGTCACCACGCCCTCGGGTCCGGGCCTCGCTCCGGCGCCCCGCGGTGCCCGCGGTACCGGCCGCGCCCGGTGCCGTCCGGGAGGCGTCGCCCCGGCGTCCGGCCGTGCCCG
>NZ_NCTE01001206.1:0-1505 GCF_002114215.1 Streptomyces sp. 13-12-16
GCGCCGGCCACGGCGGTGGTGCTGGCCTTCCGGATCGTCACGGTGTGGCTGCCGCTGCTGCCGGGGGCGTTGACGCTGGGTGTGCTGGTGCGGCTGAAGGTGATCTGACCGGCGGGCCTGGTCCGGTACGAACCGCCCTGCGGCCGAAGGCGGTCCGACCGGCGGAAGGGAGCCGGGGCCGGTACGAACCGCCCGGTGGGATACGGCAGGATGAGCGATCGCGCCGACCGCCGGTCAGGGACGGCCGGCGCGACGTACATCCCGTAGAAATCAAGCAGGTGACGACACGTGACACGACTTCACATACGGCCGTCGGCCAGGGTGTTCGCCGGGAGTGAGCGGTGACCCGCGCGCTCACCGGGCACGACCTGGTGTACGCCGGCATCGCCCTCGCGGCCGGCCTGCTGGCGGCGTTCCTGCTGCGGCTGCTGCTGCGCCGGCTGGACCGGCTGGCGGAGCGCACCAACTGGCGCGGGGACGACGTCCTCGTGGACGCGCTGCGCATGATCGTGCCGTGGGCGGCGATCGCGGGCGGCGCGGCCTCCGCGGCGGCGGCGCTGCCGCTGACCCGGACCGTGCAGCACAACGTCAACCAGGCGCTGACGCTGATGGTCATCTTCGCCGCGACCATCTCGGCGGCCCGGGTGGTGGCGGGGCTGGTGCGCTCGGTCACCCAGTCCCGCTCCGGGGTCGCCGGGTCGGCGACCATCTTCATGAACATCACCCGGATCCTGGTCCTGGCGATCGGTTTCCTGGTGGGGCTGCAGACACTGGGCATCTCGATCGCCCCGCTGCTCACCGCCCTCGGCGTCGGCGGTCTGGCCGTCGCGCTGGCGCTGCAGGACACGCTCGCCAACCTGTTCGCGGGCATCCACATCCTCGCCTCCAAGACCGTGCAGCCCGGTGACTACATCCGGCTGAGCAGCGGCGAGGAGGGCTACGTCGAGGACATCAACTGGCGGCAGACGACCGTCCGCGAGCTCTCCAACAACCTGGTGGTCATCCCGAACGGGCAGCTCGCCAAGACGAACATGACCAACTTCATGCGTCCCGAGCAGCAGCTGACCATCCTGGTGCAGGTCGGGGTGTCGTACGACAGTGACCTGGAGCAGGTGGAGCGGGTGACGAAGGAGGTCGTCGCCGAGGTGATGACGGAGATCACCGGCGCCGTGCCGGAGCACGAGCCGGCGGTGCGGTTCCACACCTTCGGGGACTCCCGTATCGGCTTCACCGTCATCCTGGGCGTCGGGGAGTTCAGCGACCAGTACCGGATCAAGCACGAGTTCATCAAGCGCCTGCACCGCCGCTACCGCGAGGAGGGCATCCGCATCCCCTCGCCGGCGCGGACGGTGGCGCTCCAGCAGGGCTCCGTGGTCTTCCCCCAGCAGCGCGACACGGACGCCGCACCGGACGACATGACCGCCACCCGGCCGATCTGAGCCCATCGGCCGGGTGATCTCCCGCCACGCCGGCACGATCGTGGCGGGAGGGCGGCCGGGACCCGG
>NZ_NCTE01001206.1:1657-4057 GCF_002114215.1 Streptomyces sp. 13-12-16
TGCAGACGTGGAGCGGAGCACCCGGTGACTGACTCGACCATCATCTATACGCACACTGACGAGGCCCCGGCCCTGGCGACGTATTCCTTCCTGCCGGTGGTCCAGGCGTACGCCTCGCAGGCGGGTGTCACCGTGGAGACGCGTGACATCTCGCTGGCCGGGCGCATCATCGCCCTGTTCCCGGAGTACCTGGCCGAGGACCAGCGCATCCCGGACGCCCTCTCGGAGCTCGGTGAGCTGGCCAAGACGCCGGCGGCCAACATCATCAAGCTGCCGAACATCTCGGCGTCGATCCCGCAGCTCAAGGCCGCGATCGCCGAGCTGCAGGGTCAGGGCTACGCGCTGCCGGCCTACCCGGACGACCCGAAGACCGACGAGGAGCGCGACATCCGCGCCCGCTACGACAAGGTCAAGGGTTCGGCCGTCAACCCGGTGCTGCGTGAGGGCAACTCCGACCGCCGCGCCCCCGCCTCGGTGAAGAACTACGCCAAGAACCACCCGCACCGCATGGGCGCCTGGACCGCCGAGTCCAAGACCAACGTCGCCACCATGGGCGCGGACGACTTCCGCTCCACCGAGAAGTCGGCCGTCATCGCCGAGGACGGCGCGCTGCGCATCGAGCTCAAGGGCGACGACGGCACCACCACCGTGCTGCGCGAGTCCGTGCCCGTCCTGAAGGGCGAGGTCGTCGACGCCTCCGTGATGCGCGTCGCCGCGCTGCGCGAGTTCCTGACCGCGCAGGTCGCCCGCGCCAAGCAGGAGGGCGTGCTGTTCTCCGTGCACCTGAAGGCCACGATGATGAAGGTCTCCGACCCGATCGTCTTCGGCCACGTGGTGCGCGCCTTCTTCCCGAAGACGTTCGCGCAGTACGGCGACAAGCTCGCCGCGGCCGGCCTCACCCCGAACGACGGCCTGGGCGGCATCTACAAGGGCCTGGAGTCCCTGCCCGAGGGCGCCGAGATCAAGGCGTCCTTCGACGCCGAGCTCGCCGAGGGCCCGGAGCTGGCGATGGTCGACTCCGACAAGGGCATCACCAACCTGCACGTCCCCTCGGACGTCATCGTCGACGCCTCCATGCCGGCCATGATCCGCACCTCCGGCCACATGTGGGGCCCCGACGGCCAGGAGGCCGACACCCTCGCCGTCCTGCCGGACTCCAGCTACTCCGGCGTCTACCAGGCCGTGATCGAGGACTGCCGGGCCAACGGCGCCTACGACCCGTCCACCATGGGCTCGGTGCCGAACGTCGGTCTGATGGCGCAGAAGGCCGAGGAGTACGGCAGCCACGACAAGACCTTCGAGATCCCCGTCACGGGCACGGTCCGTCTGGTCGACGGCAACGGCGACGTGGTCCTCGAGCAGGCCGTCTCCGCCGGTGACATCTTCCGCGCCTGCCAGACCAAGGACGCCCCGATCCGCGACTGGGTGAAGCTGGCCGTCACGCGCGCCCGCGCCACCGGCGACCCGGCCGTCTTCTGGCTGGACGAGACCCGCGCGCACGACGCCAACCTGATCGCCAAGGTGAAGCAGTACCTGCCCGAACACGACACCGAGGGCCTGGACATCCGCATCCTCGCCCCGGTCGAGGCGACCAAGCTGTCGGTGGAGCGCATCCGCCGCGGCGAGAACACCATCTCCGTCACCGGCAACGTCCTGCGCGACTACCTGACCGACCTGTTCCCGATCCTGGAGCTGGGCACCAGCGCCAAGATGCTGTCGGTCGTCCCGCTGATGGCGGGCGGCGGCCTGTTCGAGACGGGCGCGGGCGGCTCGGCGCCGAAGCACGTGCAGCAGCTGGTCAAGGAGAACTACCTGCGCTGGGACTCCCTCGGTGAGTTCTTCGCGCTGGTGCCGTCGCTGGAGCAGTACGCCGAGGCCACGGGCAACGGCCGTGCCAAGGTGCTCGCCGACACCCTCGACCGCGCCACGGCGACCTTCCTCAACGAGGACAAGTCCCCGACCCGTCGCGTCGGCGGCATCGACAACCGCGGCAGCCACTTCTACCTGTCCCTGTACTGGGCGCAGGAGCTGGCCGCGCAGAGCGACGACGCGGACCTGGCGAAGGCGTTCGCGCCGCTCGCCGAGACCCTCTCCGCCAACGAAGCGAAGATCGTCGAGGAGCTGAACGCCGTCCAGGGCAAGCCCGCCGAGATCGGCGGCTACTTCCAGCCCGACCCGGCCAAGGCCGCCGCGGTGATGCGTCCGTCCACCACGTGGAACGAGGCGCTGGCGTCCCTGAGCTGACGCGAGCGACCCCCTTGGTGCTCCGCCCCGGCCGGCCATGTGCCCGGCCGGGGCGGAGCCGTCCGGGCCGCGTGGCGGCTCACCGGCCGCGCGGGGCGACCGGCTCCTCGGCTCCGGTGTCCGCGAAGCCGTGCGTCCGGGCGGCGAACCGGGACT
>NZ_NCTE01000124.1 GCF_002114215.1 Streptomyces sp. 13-12-16
GTGCGGGCAACGAGGGCTACGGCGACAAGGGCAGCGAGGGCCACGCGGACACCACGATCCTGCTGCACGTCTCCAAGGACCGCTCCAACGCGACCGCGCTCAGCATCCCCCGCGACCTGATCGTCGACATCCCCGACTGCCCCACCACGCAGGAGGACGGGACGGAGAAGGTCATCCCCGGCTCCACCGGCGCCCGCTTCAACACCAGCCTCGGCCAGGACGGCCGTACGCCCAGCTGCACCATGCGGACCGTCACGGAACTGACCGGTGTCACCCCCGACAACTTCATGGTGGCCGACTTCAACGCGGTCAAGACGCTGACCACGGCCGTCGACGGGGTCGAGGTGTGCCTGGCGAAGGACATCGACGACCCGGACTCGCATCTGAAGCTGTCGGCCGGCAAGCACACCATCGAGGGCGAGCAGGCGCTGGCCTTCGTGCGCACCCGGCACTCGGTGGGCTTCGGCGGCGACCTGAGCCGCATCGAGATCCAGCAGCAGTTCCTCAGCTCGCTGATGCGCAAGCTGAAGTCCAACGACACGCTCACCAGCCCGTCCAAGATGCTGAAGCTCGCCGAGGCCGGCACCGAGGCGCTGACCGTCGACTCCCAACTGGACAGCATCGGCAAGCTGAAGGACCTCGGTCTGGAGCTGGGCAAGCTCAACACCAAGAACCTGACCTTCACCACGGTGCCGGTGGACGACAACCCCGCCGAGAAGGTCAAGGCGACGGTCGTCCTCAGGGAGGCGCCCGCCCGGCAGGTCTTCGACATGATCAGGAACGACGTCTCCTTCACCGAGGTCAAGAAGAAGGAGAAGAAGGAGGCCGCCGCGGTCGCCGCCCGCCTCAAGGGCACCAAGTCCGACCCCGGCGAGGTCCGCGTCCGCATCCTCAACGGCGGCGCCCCCTCGGGCAGCGCCCAGCTCGAACTCGACTACCTCCAGACCGAAGCAGGCGTCACCAAGTCCGAGAACGCCGGCAACGCCCCCGAGGAACTCAAGAAGACCACCCTCGAATACGCCCCCGACCAGGCCGACCAGGCCCGCCGCCTCGCCGACATCCTCGGCCTGTCCGGATCCGCCATGAAACCCGGCGAAAGCGTCACCAACTCCCAGGGCCTGCCCACCATGACCCTCACCCTCGGCAAGGACTTCAAGGGCGCCGGAGTCAAACTCGACGCCACCTCCGGCAAGACCCCGGAGGGGGTCCGGAAGGCCACGGCCGACAAGGTCGAGTGCGCCGAGTGACCTGACGGTCCCGTCACGCGTCCTACAGAACGGCCCCGTCACGGCCGGAAGGACAACCGATCCACCGGCACGGTCGTACGGCCATGGAGGGGCGGTGCGTGTCCGACCGTGCGCAGGAGCCGCGCGCGGGGGCACGTTCGCGGGAGCGAGGGCGGGGAGAAGGACATGACACACAGCGGTGTGCGGGGAGAGGGAGCGCGACCGGACGCGGCCCGGTCCGCCGGGGACGGCGCTGCCGAGCGGGACGGCCCCGGCACGAACGGCGCGGGCGGCGGACGGCGCGGCCACGG
>NZ_NCTE01001207.1 GCF_002114215.1 Streptomyces sp. 13-12-16
GGCCAGTTCCTCCTGCCCGCCGATCCACACCAGGCGCCGCTCGCGCACGGCGTCCGCCACCGGCATCGGATCGGTCAGCGCGATCCGCCGCCACGGAGTCGCGAGTTCGTGCGGGGCCCCCGCCACCATGACCAGCCACAGAGCGTCCTCGCCCGGCGGCAGCGCGTACAGCAGCCCGCCGTACGCGCCGCTCTCCCGCACCACGGCAGCCATCGCGGTTTCCATCAGCCGCCCACCTGAACCCCACCAGCCTCCCTGCCGGCCGCCGGTGCGCCCTGCCGGCGGCCGTGCGCCGCCGGCCCCGACGGGGCCGCATCACACCGGCCACACCGAGCATCACTTATATGCGGACAGTATGCCCAATTCGTCGCAAGGGCATCCAAAACGTCCTGGTGTCCCTGGCCCGGCAAGGACCTCCCGCGGTCCCCGCCCCGTACGACGGGCGCCGGTCCGTCACTGCGGCCCGTCCGTCCCGGGTGGGTGCCGGCCGCCGCTCACCGCCCGCGGCACCCCGTGCTCGGCGAGCGGG
>NZ_NCTE01001208.1 GCF_002114215.1 Streptomyces sp. 13-12-16
CCGCACCGCGAACACCACCGCCGACCCCCCGAACAGCACGGCCGTGACGATCAGCCACCGCACCACGAAGCCGTCCGCGGACAGCCCCGCGACGCCGGCGTACCGCTCCGACACCCGCCCGCCGATCAGCGGGAACCACACGAGCAGCAACAGCCCGGACAGGGCCGCCGGCACCCGTACGTAGTTGACCCACCCCCTCCGCCGCCCCGCACCCTTCACCAGCACACGGTCGGCCGCCGCGTACAACGGCACCAGCACCAGATCGTGGATCACCGCCGCCCCCACGAACCACAGCGCGACCATGACCCAGTCGCCCTCGAGCAACCGCACCCCCGCGTACGCGCAGAGGACGAACGAACAGAGCAGCACGAACGACTTCACCGGTCGCCTCACAGTTCGCCGAAGGTCAGCCGGGCGACCCACTTGGTGGCGAGCACACCGGGCGCCGCGGGCACGATGATCCGGGCCGGATAGCCGTGATCGGCGGTCAGTTCCGCACCGTTGACGAACAGGGCGAGCAGGGAACGCGGGTCGGCGACCTGATCGGCCCGCAGCGCGCCGTGCCGGAAGGCACCGCGGCGCTGCAGCGACTCCACGAACACGTCCACCGGCTCCTCATGACCGACGAGCGCCGCGAGGTCCCGCAGCCGTACGCCCCGCCACCACTGGTCGGAGGTGGACCAGCCCTCCACGCAGGCGATGGGCAGGGACGCGCCGTGCAACGGCATCCCGAGCAGCTCGGCCCGGTCGAGCCGTACGGTGCCGGAACGCCCGGTGACGACCAGCCGCCACGCCTCCTGCGTCGTCTCGGCGGGACGGATCCCGGCGTACGCGGCCGTCTTGTTGATCTGGAACGCACCGGGTCCACCGCCCGGTTCGGGACCGCCGTGCGGGGTGAGGACGGCGGTCTCGCGCAGCGGCCCGTCGAAGCTGCGCCCGGCGGAGGTGACGAGCAGCAGCAGCGAACCGCCGCCGACCAGCCCGAACGCCCCGCGTCGCGAGACGGTCGGCGGATCGGGACGCGGAGCCACCAGTTCGTCCGCGTCCTCGGCGTCCCCTTCCCGCATCCTCCGCAGGTTCCGGAGCGCCACCGGCGCCTTCAGCACCACGTGGGCGGCGAACGCGCCGAAGAACACCCAGGCGCCGTAGAAGTGCAGCGGATAGAAGGAGCCGGGGAAGACGTAGTCGAGCTGGATGTTGAGGATGCCCGTGGTGAACTCGAACAGCGCCCCGCCCACCAGGAGCAGCAGCGAGATCCGCTCCAGGGCGTGGGTGAGCGAGCGGGCCGGCGGCAGGGTGAACAGCTTGGGCACCACCGACCAGAGCTTGGCCAGCAGCACCGGCACCAGGACGAGGCCGAGCGTGACGTGGACGCCCTGTGTGAGCCGGTACAGCCACGGCGGGTCGGTGGGCCAGGGGAAGAGGTAGAAGCCGAGGATCCCCTTGCCGGGGGTCTTGTCGTTCACCGGCGAGAGGTCCGGGTTGTACGCGGCGTACGACAGCAGTCCCGTCACGAACAGGACCGTGACGCCGGCGAGGAGGACGACCCCGAGCACCGAGGTGAACCAGGGGCCGCGCAGCGGGCTGCGCCAGAAGTCCGGCGCGAACGGGCCGCGCGCGGGGCGGGCGGGGAGGGAGGACCGAGGCATGTGCCGACCGTAGGTCCGCACCACCCCTCGAAAGGGTGCGGAAGCGATGACGAAACGCTGACATCCACCCTGGCCGGCCGCTCGCCACCGCTCCCCCGGCCTAGCGTGACGACGTGAACCGCGACCCTTCCCGTGCCACGGCCCGTGACCTCTCGGCGGTCCTGGCCGCCGCACTGCTCGTCCTGGCCGCCGTACTGACCGGCGCCCGGCTCGAGGACCGCTACGGCACGCTCCGGGTGGGCTGGCCGCCGCTGCTGGCCGACTGGGCGCC
>NZ_NCTE01001209.1 GCF_002114215.1 Streptomyces sp. 13-12-16
CGGCGACCGGTTCGCCGCCGTGCTGCGGGTGAAGGGCAGGGACGGCCCGGAGACCGTGGGCGGGCCGTCGGGTCCGCAGCGGCTGGCGGGACGGCTGCGGGCCGGACTGCGGGAGGCGACCGACGGACTGCCGGCGGACGCGCGGGCGCTGCTGCCCGGCCTGGTCGTGGGCGACACCGCGAGGATCACCCCGGAACTGGACGAGGCGTTCCGGGAGACCGACCTCACCCACACGCTCGCCGTCTCCGGCGCCAACTTCACCATCCTCCTCGCCCTGCTCCTCGGCTCGCCCGGCCTGGCGCAGCGGGCCGAGCGACGCGGACTCGCCCCCCGTCTCGGCATCCCCCTGCGGACCACCGCACTCCTCGGCGCGACGCTCTCCCTCGCCTTCGTCGTCGTGTGCCGGCCCGATCCCAGCGTGCTGCGGGCCGCCGCCTGCGGCTCCGTCGCCCTGCTCGCGCTCGCCACCGGCCGCCGCAGATCACTGATCCCGGCGCTGGCGACGGCGGTCCTGCTCCTGGTGCTCTACGACCCCTGGCTGGCCCGCAGTCCCGGCTTCCTGCTCTCCGTGCTGGCCACCGGCGCGCTGCTCACGCTCGCGCCACGCTGGAGCGCGGGACTGCGGCGGCACGGGGTGCCGCCCCGCCTCGCGGAGGCGCTGGCCGCCGC
>NZ_NCTE01001210.1:0-3217 GCF_002114215.1 Streptomyces sp. 13-12-16
ACACCTACCGCCGCCCGTCGCGCCGCACCCCGGCGCTGCGCGGCGTCGTCCTCCCCAGCCTGCGCCGCCCGCTGCCCCGGGTGGCCGTCGTCGTCGACACCTCGGGCTCGATGGGCGACGCGGAACTCGCCGCCGCCCTGGGCGAGGTCACGGGCGTCCTGCGCGAGGTCGGCGTGCGCGGCAACCGCGTCACCGTCCTCGCCTGCGACGCCGACGTGCACGCCGTGTCCCGGGTGACGGCCACCGAGCAGATCACCCTCGGCGGCGGGGGCGGCACGGACATGCGCGTCGGTATCGACGCCGCCCTCGCGGCCCGCGACCGCCCCTCGGTCGTCATCGTCCTCACCGACGGACTCACCCCCTGGCCCGCCGAGACCCCGTCCTGCCGCCTGATCGCGGCCCTGATCGGTGACGGAGCGCCGCAACCCCCGAGCTGGGTGGAGACGGTGCGGGTCACCGCCTGACGGCGTGGTCGGTCGAGGGCCGGCCGGTGCGGGGACCGCCGGACTCCTCGATCGGCACGCGGCTCGCCCGCCAGGGTGAGAGGCCCCGCAGAGGCCGTGTCACGGACCCGTCGGCCCCCGCTCACGCGGCGCCGACGGCCGGGCACATCGTCGGTGGCGCGTCGTCAGCGGCTGACGAGGAGGCCGTCCACCAGGGCCCGGAGCCCGTCCTGGTAGGTGTCCTCGGCGGTCAGCGGCGCCCAGCGGTCCGCGGCCTGTGTCAGGCGGGGCAGTTCACCCGGGTCGAGATCGGCGAAGACCTGCTCCCGGTAGGTCGCACGGTCGTCGTCCGCGCGCCGTCGGGCCGCTGTCGCCCTGACCACGATCTCCCCGGCGGTGTAGTACCAGATCGCACGGTAGCCGTGCACGGCCCGGTCGAGGGAGAGGCCGCATCCGACCAGGCCGTCGACGATCTGCTCGACGAACCACAGCGCGCTCGTGGACAGCAGGTCGTCGGCGGTCAGCACCTCCACGATCCAGGGGCAGGCGGCGAGCGCCTCGTGGATCGAGGTGGCGGCCACGACGACCCGTTCGCGGGGGGCGGCGGGCAGTTCCGGCCGGCGCAGGGTCCGGGCGGCGTAGTCGTCCAGCAGGAGGACGAGCAGTTCCTCCTTGTCACGGACGTGGTGGTAGAGCGCCATCGGCGTACTGCCGACCTCCGTGGCCAGCCGCCGCATGGTCAGCCTGTCCACACCTCCCTCCTCCACGATCCGGCGGGCCGTCCCGATGATCTCCTCGCGAGAGATACGGGGAGGTCGGCCCGGGGTTCTGCGCGGTGCGGACGGTTGCGGCATGCCCTCCATCATTCCCCAGGTGTCGACAACGGCGAACCTCGGCGCTAAATTTTCTTACATGTATAAAAACTCTGAGGGCAGGCCCGGAGCGGTGCTGGCGGCGGCGGCCGTCACCCAGTTCGTCGTCGCCCTGGACATGTCCGTGGTCAACGTCGCGTTACCCGCGATCCGTACGGCACTGGGATTCGCGCCGCTCGACCTGTCGTGGGTCGTGCACGCGTACGCGCTCACGTTCGGCGGGTTCCTGCTGCTGGGGGGCCGCGCCTGCGACCTGTACGGCCGGCGTCGGATGTTCGTGCTGGGGCTGACCGTCTTCGGGCTGTGCTCGCTGGCTGGCGGACTGGCCCAGGCTCCCTGGCACCTGATCGCCGCACGCGCCGGTCAGGGTCTGGGCGCCGCCGCGGCCGCGCCGGCCGCACTGGCGATGCTCACCACCACCTTCCCCGAAGGCCCCCGACGCGTCCGGGCGCTGGGGGTGTGGAGCGCGGTGAACGCCGCGGGCGGCGCGCTGGGCGTACTGGCGGGCGGACTGCTGACCGAGTACGCGGGCTGGCGCTGGATCATGCTGATCAACCTGCCCATCGTCGCGGCGGCTCTCGCGCTCGTCCCCGCAGGGGTGCCCGCCGAGACCCCGCCCGCCCGGCGCGAGAGGCTGGACGCGGCGGGCGCCGTCCTGGCGACAGGCGGAGTCGGGCTGTCGGTGCTCGGTGTCGTCCGCACCGACACCCTGGGCTGGGGCTCCCCGGTCACGTGGGCGACCCTCGCCGCCGCGGCCGTGCTGCTCGCCGCCTTCGTCCTCGCCGAGGCGAGGGTCCACGCACCCCTGCTGCGCCTCGGCCTGCTGCGCAGTCGCTGGGTCGCCGGCGCGAACGTGCTGGTGTTCCTGGCCGCGGCCGGGCAGTTCACGGCGTTCTACTTCGTGTCCCTGTACATGCAGCAGGTCCTGGGCATGGGGGCCGCAGCGACCGGCACCGCGTTCCTGCCCTTCTCCCTGGGCCTGGTCGCGGGAACCGTCGTCGCCACCCGCCTCACCGCGTCCCGCACCCCCCGCGCGTCCCTGGTGCCCGGAGCCCTGCTGGCCGCCGCGGGCCTGGCCTGGTTCGCCCTCATCAGCCCCGACGGCAGTTTCCTCACCGACGTACTCGGCCCGTCCCTCGTCACCAGCGTCGGCGCCGGGCTGGTCCTGGCTCCGGTCGCCGCCGCCGCGACCACCGGCGTCGCCCCGCACGAGGCCGGCATGGCCGGCGGCCTCATGAACAGCTCCCGCCAACTCGGCGGCTGCATCGGCCTGGCCGCCCTGGCCACCATCGCCGCACACCACACCGGCACGACCACCGACCCCGCCGCACTCAACGACGGCTACGCCCTGGGCCTGGCCGTCGCCGCCGCCGTCTTCGTGCTCGCGGCGGTCGTGGCCATCGGTGTGCTGCCGCGCCGCCGAGCCGTCACTCCCGTCCCGCGCTCCACCACCCCCGCGCAGAACCGGCTGGAAGGAACTCCGTCATGACGACCACCACCATCGACCTGTTCACCTCGGCGCTGCACTTCCACTCCGACGGCGATGTCCGGGCCGCCGAACGGCGGATGACGAGCAGCGGCTCCAACGCCTGGCAGATCGCCGCGTTCCACGTGGAGACCGCCGCCGACGTTCACGCCGATCACTGGGAGATGCACCCGCAGGCCGAGGAAGCGGTGTGCTGTCTGACCGGCGGTGTCCGCCTCTACTTCCGTCCCGACACGCCCGGCGGGGCCGAGGACATGGTGCGGTTGCGGGCGGGCACCGCCGCGATCGTCCCCCGCGGCCGCTGGCACCGCCTGGAACTGGACGCCCCCAGCGACCTGATGTCGATCACCCTCCGCGACGGTACCCGCCTCGAGAAGCGCACCGACACCCACTGACCGGCAGGCGGCCCGGCCGAA
>NZ_NCTE01001210.1:3363-20763 GCF_002114215.1 Streptomyces sp. 13-12-16
TCTCTCCCGCGACCAGGGGGCACGGTCCCTCGGAGGCGACGAGTTCGGAGACAGTCGCTTTCACACCCTCGTCGTCCCCCGCGCCGAAGGGTCATGTCCCTTGCCGTGGTGTAGGCGATCATTCGTCTGACGTGCCGGGCAGGACGATCGTGTCGTCGGTGTAGAGGGCGTCCATGCTCTCGTTGGAGAGGTAGCGGTGGGGGAAGGCGATCCATTCGTCGTGGAGTTCGGCGAGGACCGCGGTGGCCAGGCGGAGGACGGCGGGCGGGTTCGGGAAGACCTGGACGACGTCGGTGCGGCGTTTGGTCTCCCGGTTCAGCCGCTCGAGCGGGTTCGTGGACTGGATCTTCTTCCAGTGCTGGTGGGGGAAGTCCGCGAACGCGGTCAGGTCCTTCTTGGCCTCGAGCAGCATCTCTTTGACCTTGGGGAATTGGCGGCCGAGCAGGTCGGCGACGGCGTCGAGCTGGGCGCGGACAGTATCCGCGGTGGGCTGGCGAAGATGGTGCGGATCGTCGCGGCGACCATCCCCGCCGATCCTTTCGGGATGGCGGCGAAGACGTTGCGCACGAAGTGGACACGACACCTTTGCCAGGTGGTGCCGAGCATGACCTTGCGGATCGCTTTGACCAGGCCGCTGTGGCTGTCGGAGATGACCAGGCGGACGCCACTCGGTCCGCGTTCGCGCAGGTGACGCAGGAACTGGGTCCAGAGCACTTCGGTTTCGCTGTCGCCGACCATGACGTCGACGACCTCGCGGCCGCCGTCCTGGGTGACGCCGGTGGCGATGACGACGGCCTGGGAGACGATGCGGTGGTCGACGCGGGCCTTGACGTAGGTGGCGTCGAGGAAGAGGTAGGGAAACCGGATGTGGTCCAGCGGGCGCGTCCGGAAGGCGTCGAGCTGTCCGTCCAGGTCCGCACAGATCCGGGAGACCTCGCTCTTGGATATGCCGGTGTCGGAGCCCAGGGCCCTGACGAGGTCATCGACCGACCGGGTGGAGACGCCGTGGACGTAGGCCTCCGTGACGACCGCGTAGAGGGCCTGGTCGATGCGCCGCCGGCGCTCGAGGAGGCTGGGGAAGAAGCTCCCGGCCCGCAGTTTCGGGATCGCGAGCTCGAGGTCGCCGGCCTGCGTGGTCACGGTCTTCTCCCGGTGGCCGTTGCGCCATGTGGTGCGGGTGTCAGTGTGCTCCCCCCCCCACTCGGCACCGATCTTCGCGGTGGCCTCCGCCTCGATCAGTTCCTGCAGCAGCCGCTCGGCGACCTCCCGGACGAGTTCAAGACCATCGGCCGAACGTAGTGACTCAAGCAGGCGAAGCAGGTCATGCCGGGACAAGGCCACCGTGCACCCCCTGGGTCGAACTGCCCGTTCACTCCGGACAGTTGCACGGTGGCCTGCCAGTTGAGCAGGGAGTACTCACCGGCGGACGGTGCACTCCAGGGAGCAGACCCCGCGCACTCAACCGCGGAGATCCTCTACACCACACAGCGGGACGCCATCCCTTCGAGATGCGCTTCACCTCCGCATCTTGCGAAACGCAACGCGCCCGCTCACGCCTCGCTCCGGGCGAGTGCGCTCCAGCCCCGTTCCAGGAGGTCGAAGGCCCGGTCGACGACCTCGCGGGGGGTGTCGTGGGGGTAGGCCGCGCGGGGGGCTTCGAGGGCGAAGTGGGCCAGGGCGGTGCAGGCGGGGTCGTCCGCGGGGAGGCCGCTCTCCTCGGCGATGACCCGGGCGAGCGCGGTGGCATGGCGCAGCCACATCTTCTGGGCGTAGTCCCGCAGCGCGGGAGTGCCGGTCACCAGGTCGGCGAAGGCGGTGAAGCGGGCGTCGCCGTCGGCGGAGACCAGCCGGGTGGTCAGGGCGTGTTCGCGCAGGGCGGCGGGGATCGACCGGCCCTCGGGGCGCTCGCGGACGGCCGCGAGCAGGTGGGTCTCCTGGTCGGCGTCCTCGTCGAAGACGAGGGCCTCCTTGACCGGGAAGTGCTTGAACAGGGTGGTGGTGGACACGTCGGCGGCGTCCGCGATCTCGCGGATGCCGACCTCGTCGTAGCCGCGCTCCAGGAACAGGCGCAGCGCGGCGTCGGCGATGGCCCGGCGGGTGGCGGCCTTCTTGCGTTCGCGGCGCCCCACGGGTGCGGGGGAGGGGCCTGTCGCGGTGTCGGTCGTCGTTCTGGGCATACCGGCACCCTACCTCTCCGGTTGACTCGCTTCAAAAGTTGAGTTGTTGCACTTATTGAGTCGGTGTGTTTTTCTGGAGCGGCGGCTGCGAGGCACTGCCCGGCCGCTCTCTTCCCTCTCGGGACCGCACCGAACGAACGGAGCACTCCGTGAACACCCCTCCCGCACCCCGTATCGCCGTCATCGGCGCCGGCCCCGGCGGTCTGACCTGCGCCCGCATCCTCCAGCGGCACGGCATCGCCGTCACCGTCCACGACCGCGACGCCGGCCCCGACGCCCGTGACCAGGGCGGCACCCTCGACCTGCACGCCGACAACGGCCAGATCGCCCTGCGCGAAGCCGGCCTCCTGGAGGAGTTCTTCCGGCTGGCCCGCCCCGAGGGGCAGGAGATGCGCCAGATGGACCCGGCCGGCACGGTCCTCTTCCACCACGTCCCCGAGCAGGACGAGCGGTTCAAGCCGGAAATCGACCGCGGCCGGCTGCGAGACCTGCTGCTCGGCTCGCTCAGGCCCGGCACCGTGTGCTGGAACCACACCCTGCGCTCCGTCGGCGGCCCCGCCGAAGGCCCCCGGCAACTGCACTTCACCGACGGCACCACCGTCGAGGCGGACCTCGTCATCGGCGCCGACGGAGCCTGGTCCAAGGTCCGCCAGGCCGTCTCCCCGGCCGTTCCCCGGTACAGCGGCGTGAGCTTCCTGGAGGCCTGGTTCCACGACGTCACGACCCGGCACCCCGACATCGCCGAACTCGTCGGCCAGGGCAGCGCCGCAGCGGCCGACGGTGAGCGCGGCCTGTTCGCCCAGCGCAACGGCGGCGACCACATCCGCGTCTACCTCATCCAGCGCGTCCCGGCCGACTGGATCACCGCCGGCGGCCTCTCCCTCCAGGACACCGACGGCATCCGCGCCCACCTCCTGGAGCGCTACCGCGACTGGTCACCCCGCATGCGCCGGCTGATCACCGACAACGACGGCCGCTACGTCGACCGCCCGATCCACGCTCTTCCCGTCCCGCACACCTGGGAGCACAACCCCACGGTGACCCTGCTCGGCGACGCCGCCCACCTGATGCCCCCGCTCGGCGTCGGCGTCAACCTCGCCATGCTGGACGCCGGCGAACTCGCCCTCGCCCTCGCCCACCACGACACCGTCGGCGAAGCCGTCCGCGCCTACGAGGAGACCATGCTTCCCCGCTCCACGGAGACGGCCCGGCTCCTCGACGGTGCCGCCACCGAGCTGCTCTCCACCGAGCTGCCCGACTTCGCCACCGCCGACCACCACTGACACGCCCCGGGGCGGGCCGAGGGGGCGACCGGGCCCGTCACTCCCGCCCGATCAGGAACACCTGATCGTCGCCGCCGCGCTCCGCGCAGTGCTCCGCCACGACCGCCGCGCCCGCCTCCTCCGCGCTCCCGCGGACGCCGACGCACAGCGCGTCGTCCTGCGCCGACCGCAACCGCCACCGGTCGCTGCCGTCGGCCCGTTCCACGCGGAACCACTGGGAGTTCCCGCCCGCCCGGCAGTCCCCCCAAGGTTCGAGCGTGCCCTTGAACACCCCGTCGCCCAGGACGGTGAGGCAGCCGGTGCCGTGCTCCGGGTGGCGGAACTGGATCTGGTAGCGGCCGTCGTCCGCCCCCTGGAGGTACACGCGCGGCGGAACGGCCTCCGCGCAAGGCCGCTGCACCGCGAGGAGTTTGGACTCGCCTTCCACGCGGACGTTCCCGTCGGTCAGGCACAACTCGGGTGCGCGCGCCGGACGGACGCGCGAGTAGCCCGAAGTCGTAGGGGTGGCGGCCGACTTCGTGTTCTCGGTTCCGTCGTCCTGCGGCAGCAGTGTCACCGCGCCGACGGTGAGCAGGACGACCGTGCCGAGTGAGACCAGCGCGGCGGTCACGGCGGTCCTGCCGCGGCGGGGGTCCGACGGTTCCGGTGGCTCGTTCGGGGGTTCCGGCTCCTGATCCGTACCGTCGGGCGCGGGATCCGTACCGTCGGTCGCGGGGACCTCCCCGGCGGCGAGCCGTTCCCTGGCCGCGATCCACTCCGGTACGTCGTCCCCGGCACCGCACGCCCGGGCCAGTGCCGCGACCACCTCCGCGCGCGGCAGGGCGTCCCGCCGCAGGGTGTCCGCCAGGGTGCTGCGGGCCAGCACCTCGTCGCGTTCGGCGGCCCGCTGCTCCAGCTGACGGTAGGTCAGGCCACTGTGCTCCTTGAGCCTCCGCAGCAGGGCGACGTACTCGCGCGCCGTCCGCGCCTCTGCGGGGTCCACGCCCCCCGGGACCACCATGCGGTCATTCTCATCACACCCGCCACAACGGGCAACCGGTGTCCGGCGGTTATCGGACAGCCCGGGCGCACGGTCAGGGCAAGCCGTTGACCAGGCCGGACAGTCTCGTTCCGTCCCGGACACCGCACGTCCTTGCCGGACAGGATCCGCCCGCCCAGACTCTGGTGATGCCGCCGCGTTCCGGGCCCACGGGGGTGGACCGGAACGCGGCGCCGTCACCACCGCTCCGGTCGACGGTCCGGCCGGGCCGCCCCGGGCGTCCGAAGACGCCGCACGCCGTCAAGCGGCCGCGCGTCAGCGCGGGTCCTCCACCACCGCGAACCGTGCCCCCTCCGGATCCGTCACCGTGGCGACGCGTCCGTGGGGGCCCTCGTGGGGCGGGACGAGGAGCCGGCCGCCCAGGCGGAGGACCTGCTCCACCGCGTCGTCGGTGCCGGCGACGGTGAAGTGCGTCGTCCAGTGCGGTCCCCGGTCCCGGGGAAGGGCCCTGCCCACGCCGTGGACGCCGGCCACCGGGCGGCCTCTCAGACGCAGGGTGACGTGGTCGGGTTCGGCGGAGAGGGCCGGTTCCTCGTCGTAACCGAACACGGTCTCGTAGAACTTGGCGGTACGGGCCGACTCGAAGGTCGTCAGCTCGTACCAGGCGGGGGTGCCGGGCACACCGGAGACGGCGGTGCCCGGACTCGCGGCCGCCTGCCAGACGCCGAAGACGGCACCGCCGGGGTCGGAGCCGATCGCCAGCCGGCCGGCGTCGGCGGCGTCCAGCGGGCCCACTCCGATGGTGCCGCCGCGCGACCGCACCACGTCCGCCGTCAGGTCCACGTCGTCGGAGGCGAAGTACGGCGTCCAGGCGACCGGCAGATCACGGTCCGGCGGCAGCACCCCCATGCCGGCCACCTCACGGCCGTCGAGCAGGGCACGCACATACGGGCCGAGCTGCTGGGGGCCGGGGTGGAACTCCCAGCCGAACAGCGCCCCGTAGAACTCCTCGGTCGCCTCCAGGCCGTGCGTCGTCAGGCTCACCCAGCAGGGTGTGCCGGGTGTGTACCGAGCGGGCGCCCCGCCGTTCGGGCGGGCGTTCCCCCGTGCGTCGGTCATCGTCACTCTCTTCTCGGCCGCGTGTGCCGGCCGTTGTCCTCTCGCGTCCCGGCGGATCGTTCCCGCGCCGCTGTCGACACAGTACGTGCCCGATCCGGTACGCCTCGTGACCGTTCCTGTCCGGCCGAGCAGAGTAGCCGGACGCGGGCGGCTCGGCCACCCCGTGCGCGAGGATGGTGGCCATGAACGCCATCATCTCCGCATCCGACCTCGCGGACGCGCTCGCGGGCGCCAACCCGCCGGTACTGCTCGACGTCCGCTGGCAGCTCAGCCTGGCCGCGGCGGCCGGTGAGCCGCCGTTCGACGGACGGGCCGCGTACGGGGCCGGGCACCTTCCCGGCGCCGTCTTCGTCGACCTGGACCGGGAGCTGGCTTCCGCTCCGGGCGGTCGCGGCCGCCATCCGCTGCCGGACCTCGCGGTGTTCGGCGCCGCGATGCGGCGGGCGGGCGTGTCGTCCGGGACGCCGGTGGTCGTGTACGACGGGGGCCTGGGCTGGGGCGCCGCCCGCGCGTGGTGGCTGCTGCGCTGGACGGGTCACCCGGACGTGCGAGTCCTCGACGGCGGGTTGCCGTCCTGGGAAGGGCCGTTGGAGACGTCGGTGCCGCAGCCGGCCGAGGGCGACTTCGTGCCGGTGCCGGGGGCGGACGGGCTGCTCGACGCCGACGGCGCGGCGGCGCTGGCGCGTTCGGGGGTGCTGCTGGACGCCCGCGCGGGGGAGCGGTACCGCGGTGAGGTGGAGCCGATCGACCGGGTGGGCGGGCACGTTCCCGGCGCGGTCTCGGCGCCCACGACGGAGAACGTCGGCGCCGACGGCCGTTTCCTGCCCGCCGGGGAACTGGGCGCCCGCTTCAAGGAACTGGGCGTGTCCCGGGGGGCACCGGTCGGCGTGTACTGCGGCTCGGGTGTCTCCGGCGCGCACGAGGTGCTGGCGCTGGCGGTCGCGGGCATCCCGGCCGCGCTGTACGTCGGCTCCTGGTCGGAGTGGTCGTCCGACCCGGAACGGCCGGTCGCGGTGGGCCCGGACCCGCAGTAGGGCAGGGGACCGGCAGTCCGGATGCAGGCCCCGGGCTGTGAAGGAAGCGGATCTCCCGGCGGCACGCCCTCGACGGGCCGTTCCGCCGGGAGGATCGCCGGGGGATTCGCCCCCATCGGCGTCTTGCCGCCGGATCAGCCGACGGCATCCGTACGGCGAGCGCCCTCGTGCCGTCAATCGGCCGCGGGCACGGACCGCCCGAACGAGCTACTCCTGTTTCTTCCGCCGCGTCCCGAACACGATCTCGTCCCAGCTCGGCACCGCCGCGCGGCGGCCCGGACGGACGCCGTCCGCCTCGGCCTGACGGTCGGTCGAGCCGATGAGCCGGTCCCGGTGGCTGGTGACGGAACGCGGCATGAGGACGTCCGCGTACGCGGCCCCCGCCGAGGCCGCGGGGGCCGCCGGCTCCTCCGCCTCGGCGGGCTCGGGGTCCGGCTCCTCGGGAACGGTCTCGGGCGCGCGCTCCGGGACGACCAGGTCGCCCCGGAAGCTCGGTACCGCCTCCAGCAGGCTGGTCAGCGAATCCCGTTCACCCGACGCCGTGGCCGTCAGGGACTCCTCGTCGGGCTCGGACGCCTGCGCGGGCAGGCTCGGGCGCTCGCGGTCGCCGGGACGGTCGAGCGGGCGGTCCCGCGGCAGCCGGGCGATGCGCGGCACGAAGGGGAAGCTGGGCTCGGGCGCGGCGAGGTCGTCGGACTCGCCGATCAGCGAGCGCGCCTCGTCGTCGACGGCCTGGACGAGCCGCCGGGGCGGGTCGTAGGTCCAGCTCGCCGAGTGCGGCTCGCCCGCGACCCGGTAGACCAGCAGCACTTCCCAGGTGCCGTCGTCGCGGCGCCAGGAGTCCCACTGGACGGTGTCCTTCTCGGCGCCGCGCAGCAGCAGCCGCTCCTGCACCGCCTCGCCCAGCGGGGGACCGGAGTTCTCACCGGGGCGGCGGACGGGGGTCTTGCGGGCGCGCTCGGCCATGAACGCGCGCTCGGCGAGGACGGGGCCCTCGAAGCGGCGTACGCGGTCCACGGGGATGCCGGCCATCTGCGCGACTTCTTCCGCGGTCGCGCCCGCTCTTATACGCGCCTGGATGTCGCGGGGGCGGAGGTGGCTCTCCACCTCGATCTCGATCTGGCCGAGGCGGGGACGGTCGCCGCGCACGGCGGCCCGGAGCCGTTCGTCGATCGGAAGGGTGTACTCCGTGCTGTCCGCAGCCTTCAGCACCAGCCGTGTGCCGTCATTCGAGACGGCCACGACACGCAGTTCGGGCATGGGGACCTCCCGGGTGGTGCCTGCCGACGTCACGTGCGTCGCTGCTTCCGCTAGTCGAGTGTGGCCTGCCCGGGTGCAGCCTGCCACAACCTTGCCTATCTGCCCGGCGTGTCGGGCGCGGGCCCTGGATCGCCGTTATGGCACGGTTACCTATTCGCAACGCTAAGTGACCAACTGCGTCACCCTGTGCAACTAGCCCCCTCCTGGCGGTCCTTCGCGGTTCCGGGCACCCTGACGGGAGACCGGGCCCAAGGCTCGCAAGAGTACTCCATTTGGGCCACGTGCGTGGATTGGCACGCCGTGCAGCGAATCCTCTACGACCCCAGGACCCTCCGCAAGTAGTCGTTCCGGAACCGGCGTTCCGGGTCGAGCCGGTCCCGCAGCGCCGTGAATTCCTCGAAGCGCGGATACACCCGTGAGAGGTAATCGGCGTCGCGCGTGTGGATCTTCCCCCAGTGGGGCCGCCCCTCATGGGCGGTGAAGATGCGCTCGGCCGCGGTGAAGTACCCCTGATAGGGGGTGCCCCTGAACATGTGGACGGCGATGTAGGCGCTGTCCCGGCCGGACGCGGTGGACAGCGTGATGTCGTCGGCCGGCGCGGTGCGCACCTCGACGGGGAAGCTGACCCGCAGCGGCGAGCGGTCGACCATCGCCTTCAGCTCCCGCAGCGTCTCCACCAGGGCCGCGCGCGGAACGGCGTACTCCATCTCCACGAAGCGCACCCGGCGCGGTGAGGTGAAGACCTTGTACGGGATGTCGGTGTAGGTCCGCGCGGAGAGCGCCCTGCTGGAGATCCGTGCGATGGCCGGAACGGCCGCGGGTGCCGCGCGGCCGACCCAGTTGACCGCCTGGAAGACCCCGTTGGAGAGGAACTCGTCCTCGAACCAGCCCTTGAGCCGCGGCACCGGCCGCTCCGGGCCCGCGCTGCGGTTGTTGCGCTTGGTGTTGGTGTTGCCGGTGTGCGGGAACCAGTAGAACTCGAAGTGCTCGTTCTCGGCGTGCAGCTGCTCGAACTCGGCGCAGACCCGGTCGAAGGGCATCGGCTCCTCGCGGGCCGTGAGCAGGAAGACCGGCTCCACGGCGAAGGTGATCGCGGTGACGACGCCGAGGGCGCCGAGCCCGATCCGGGCGGCGGCGAAGACGTCCGGGTTCTCCTCCCCGGAGCAGGTGAGCACCGATCCGTCGGCGGTGACCAGCTCCAGGCCCCGGATCTGGGCGGCGATGGAGGCGGAGTCGCGGCCCGTGCCGTGGGTGCCCGTACTGGTGGCCCCGGAGACCGTCTGCTCCATGATGTCGCCCATGTTGGTCAGCGACAGGCCCTCCCGCGCGAGGGCCATGTTCAGCCGCTTGAGCGGGGTGCCGGCCTCCACCGTGACCGTGCCGGCCGCGCGGTCGATGTGACGTATGCCCGTCAGCAGATGAGGGCGGATCAGCAGGCCGTCGGTGGCGGCTATGGAGGTGAACGAGTGGCCGGTGCCGACCGCCTTCACCGGCATGCCGTCCTCGGCGGCCCGGCGCACGGCGGCGGCCAGCTCGTCGACGGAGGCGGGCGAGGTCTCCCGCGCGGGACGGACGCGGACGTTGCCGCCCCAGTTACGCCATGTGCCGTTCCTCGTGTGCGTCGTGCTGCCCAACAGAGCCTCCCCGACCCGGAGCCGGCCGCTTCAGCCGGCGGTACCCGAGGAACCCGACGCCGACCGCGACGGCTCCGGCCGCCGCCGGAACCCCGTACCCGGCACGCGCCCCGGCCGCGTCGATCACCCAGCCGGCCGCGGAGGAGCCGAGGGCGACCCCGACCGCGAGTCCGGTGCTCACCCAGGTCATGCCCTCGGTGAGCTGCGCGCGTGGTACGTGCTCTTCGATGAGGGACATCGTCGTGATCATCGTGGGAGCGATGGACAGACCCGCAACGAAGAGCGCCACGGCCAGAAACGGCAAGTTCCCGACCAGTAGGAGTGGGATCATACTCACGGCCATCGCGCAAACGCCCAGGAGCCAGCGACGTTCCGGCGCTCCCGCGAAGTGCAGCAGCCCGAACACCACGCCCGCCACGCAGGAACCGAGCGCGTACACGGCGAGCACCACGCTCGCGGCGGCCTTGTGCCCCTCGTCCTCGGCGAAGGCCACGGTGACCACGTCCACGGCGCCGAAGATCGCCCCCGTCGCCACGAACGTCGCCACCAGGACCTGGAGGCCCGGGGCGCGCAGCGCCGTGCCGCCGCCGTCCTCGTGCTCGCGCGGGTGCGGCTCGGGCTCGGTGGCGCGCTGCGCGGTCAGCCAGAAGACACCGGCCGCCAGGAAGCAGGCCGCGAGCAGCGGGCCGGCCTCCGGGAACCAGGCCGTGGACAGCCCGATGGAGATGATCGGCCCGAAGATGAAGCACATCTCGTCCACCACGGACTCGAACGAGTACGCGGTGTGCAGCTTCGGGGTGCCCCGGTACAGGGCGGCCCAGCGGGCCCGGACCATCGAGCCGACGCTCGGCACGCAGCCGATGCCGACGCACGCGACGAACAGCACCCACTCGGGCCAGCCGTAGTGCGCCGCGCACAGCAGCACCGCCGCCGCGGTGAGCGATATCAGCGTCGCGGGACGCAGCACCCGCCGCTGCCCGTACTGGTCCACCAGGCGCGAGACCTGCGGGCCCGCCACGGCGGCGGCCAGCGCGATGGTCGCCGACAGCGCGCCGGCCAGCCCGTACCGGCCGGTGAGCTGGGAGATCATCGTCACCACGCCGATGCCCATCATGGACAGCGGCATCCGGCCGAGGAACCCCGCGGCGGAGAAGGCCTTGCTGCCGGGGGCGGCGAACAGGGCGCGATAGGGGCTGGGCACGGGATCTCCGGAAGGGCTCAGTAAGGTGCGACCGCAGTCGATACAGCTTACGGGTCAGGTCACCCTCACACACCCCGGAATTCCACATCATGGCCGGTGACACCCCCCACCCCGTCCCGCCCGTCGCTGCCGGGTGGCAGGATCGAGACATGCCTGACGTGCTCGATGCCAGTCCCTATGACGCCCTGCTCCTGCTCTCTTTCGGTGGTCCCGAAGGCCCGGACGACGTGGTCCCGTTCCTGGAGAACGTGACGCGCGGGCGCGGCATCCCCAAGGAACGCCTCAAGGAGGTCGGGCAGCACTACTTCCTCTTCGGCGGGGTCAGCCCCATCAACGACCAGAACCGTGCCCTGCTGGACGCGCTGCGCGAGGACTTCGCCGAGCACGGCCTGGACCTGCCGGTCTACTGGGGCAACCGCAACTGGGCGCCCTACCTCACCGACACCCTGCGCGAGATGGTCCGCGACGGCCGCCGCCGCGTCCTCGTCCTGGCCACCAGCGCCTACGCCTCGTACTCGGGCTGCCGCCAGTACCGCGAGAACCTCGCCGACGCCCTCGCGACCCTGGAGCGGGAAGGGCTGGAGCTGCCGAAGATCGACAAGCTGCGGCACTACTTCAACCACCCCGGCTTCGTCGAGCCCATGGTCGACGGGGTCGTGCGGTCCCTCGCCGACCTCCCCGAGGACGTCCGGGACGGCGCGCACATCGCCTTCTGCACCCACTCGATCCCCACCTCCGCCGCCGACACCTCCGGCCCGGCCGAGGAGCACGGCGACGGCGGCGCGTACGTCCGGCAGCACCTGGACGTGGCCCGGGTGATCGCCGACGCCGTCCGCGAGCGCACCGGCGTCGACCGCCCCTGGCAGCTCGTCTACCAGTCCCGCTCGGGCGCCCCGCACATCCCCTGGCTGGAGCCCGACATCTGCGACCACCTCGAGGAGCGGCACGCGGCCGGGGTCCCGGCCGTGGTCATGGCCCCCATCGGCTTCGTCTCCGACCACATGGAGGTCATCTACGACCTCGACACCGAGGCCACCGCCAAGGCGGGGGAGCTGGGCCTGCCGGTGCGCCGCTCGGCGACCGTCGGCGCCGACCCGCGGTTCGCCGCCGCGATCCGCGAGCTGATCGTGGAGCGCGCGGTCGCCGAACGCGGGCAGGACGTCACGCCGTGCGCCCTGGGCGCGCTCGGTGCGAGCCACAACCTCTGCCCGGTGGGCTGCTGCCCGTCCCGTGCCCCGCGTCCCGCCGCCGCGGGCGCCGACAGTCCCTACGCATGAGGAGCGCCGTGACCGACCCCCTGCACGCGGAACTGCTGCAGATCGCCCGGGAGGCGGCCCGCCGCGCGGGCGAGCTGCTGCGGGACGGCCGTCCGGCCGACCTCGCGGTCGCCGCGACCAAGTCCAGCCCGATCGACGTCGTCACCGAGATGGACATCGCGGCCGAGAAGCTGATCACCACGCTGATCGCCGAGCGCCGCCCGGAGGACGGCTTCCTCGGCGAGGAGGGTGCCTCCACCGAGGGCAGCAGCGGCATCCGCTGGGTGATCGACCCGCTCGACGGCACGGTCAACTACCTGTACGGCCTGCCCACCTGGGCCGTCTCCATCGCCGCCGAGCAGGACGGCGAGACCGTGGCCGGGGCGGTCGCGGCCCCCATGCGCGGTGAGGCGTACTACGCGGTGCGTGGGCGCGGCGCCTGGGCGACCGGTGCCTGGGCGGGCGAGCGGCGGCTGACCTGCCGTCCCTCACCGCCCCTGGACCAGGCCCTGGTGTCGACCGGCTTCAACTACGTCACCGAGGTCCGCACCCACCAGGCCGACGTGGCACAGCGGCTGATCCCCAGGCTCCGGGACATCCGGCGCGGCGGCTCGGCCGCGATCGACCTGTGCGACCTCGCCGCGGGGCGTCTGGACGGCTACTACGAGCGCGGGCTGCACCCCTGGGACCTGGCGGCCGGTGACCTGATCGCCCGCGAGGCGGGCGCCCTGACCGGCGGCCGCCCCGGAGACCGCCCGTCCTGGGACCTCACGGTCGCGGCGACCCCGGGCGTCTTCGAGCCGCTCCAGCACATCTTGGAGGACCTGGGGGCCTGGCACGACTGACAGGCAGCCGGCGGGGTGACATCCGGCCGAGGTCCGGTACCGGGGCGGATGAACCAGCGGCAAGGGCCCGTCAACGCCCACCGTCCCCACGTGTCGGCCGTGAGAGAGCCGCAGGGGCGCGCCGGTGTCGAGGAGACGAGCGCGCGGAGGCCCGAAGGGTCGAGCACGGTCGTCTCCTCGACACCGGCTGAGGCGCCCCGAAGGCGAACGAACAAAAAGCACGGGCCCCGGCGCTGGATTCGCCGGGGCCCGTTCCGGTGCGAGCCGGTCAGACGCTGTACGCGCCGACCTCCACGCCGTGTTCGGCGGCGAGGCGGCGCAGGTCGTCGAGTTCGCCCTGTTCCACGTCGACGAGGAAGTCGTCGCCGTCGTCGCGGGCCCGCGACAGGTCGGACTCGGTCGCCTTTATGCGCTGCAGAAGTCCTGCGGTGAATGCGTCCATGCTGCGCCCCCTCGTCCTGGGTAGGTGGGTCGGTGGCACGGGGGTGTGCCGTTCGGAAGGGACGATCACGTCCGAAGCGGATGCCCAGCGCCGCTCGGCCGGGCGGCGACGGTGCCGGACGTCCACGCCCGCTCTGCGGAAGCGGACTGTTACGTACCGCATGGTGGCGCGGTACGTGCAGAGCGTGATCGCGGGATGTAAAACCCGTCCTCCCCAAGCTCTCTTCCGGGGAAACCTAACCGCGCGAGAAATTCTCGTATTCCCGCCCCGTTCGCCCGGACGTTCCCCTGTCCCGGACCCTTCGGCCACCGTGCGTTCCCCCGCCTTACAGCCGACTTACGGCCGAAAAGGGCAGGATGGAGGCAACACACCCACCCGTACCCCTGCCCGAGTGCGCCCTGCGGCGCTGTCCGACCGAGGGCGGGACATGAGGAAGGACCAGCGACGTGCGCGTACTCGTCGTCGAGGACGAGCAACTGCTCGCCGATGCGGTGGCCACCGGGCTGCGCCGGGAGGCCATGGCCGTCGACGTCGTGTACGACGGTGCGGCCGCCCTGGAGCGCATCGGCGTCAACGACTACGACGTGGTCGTCCTCGACCGCGACCTCCCGCTCGTGCACGGCGACGACGTCTGCCGCAGGATCGTCGAGCTCGGCATGCCCACGCGCGTGCTGATGCTCACGGCCTCCGGTGACGTCAGCGACCGTGTCGAGGGCCTGGAGATCGGCGCCGACGACTATCTGCCCAAGCCCTTCGCGTTCAGCGAGCTCATCGCCCGCGTGCGCGCCCTGGGGCGGCGTACGAGCGTCCCGCTGCCGCCCGTCCTGGAACGTGCCGGGATCAAGCTCGACCCCAACCGCCGCGAGGTCTTCCGCGACGGCAAGGAGGTGCAGCTCGCGCCGAAGGAGTTCGCCGTCCTGGAGGTGCTCATGCGCAGCGAGGGCGCGGTCGTCTCCGCGGAGCAGCTCCTGGAGAAGGCCTGGGACGAGAACACGGACCCGTTCACCAACGTGGTGCGGGTGACCGTGATGACCCTGCGCCGCAAACTGGGGGAGCCGCCGGTCATCGTGACCGTGCCCGGCTCCGGATACCGGATCTGATGACCGATGGCCGCCACACCCGCGCCCCCCACGGCGCCCCCCAAGCCCACCTGGGACCCGAGGAAGGGCGACCCGCCCTTCCCGTGGCTCCGTCCCACCATCCGTATACGCCTCACGCTGCTGTACGGCGGCATGTTCCTGATCGCCGGGATCCTGCTGCTGTCGATCATCTACCTGCTGGCCGCCCAGGCGCTCCATGACGGCGGCAGCGGCCAGTCCTTCCAGGTGACCGGCAGCAACATCGACATCACCAGCGAGACCTGTCCGCAGCTGGACGGCGCGACCACCAACGGCCAGCTCAACGACATGCTCAAGCAGTGCAACGCCGTCCAGCGGCAGCACGCGCTGGACGATCTGCTCAGCCGCTCCTTGGGGGCCCTGCTCGGTCTCGCGATCATCGCCTTCGCCTTCGGCTACGCCATGGCAGGCCGGGTCCTGTCGCCGCTGGGCCGGATCACCCGCACCGCCCGCGCGGTGGCCGGTTCGGACCTGTCCCGCCGGATCGAGCTGGACGGCCCGGACGACGAGCTGAAGGAGCTGGCCGACACCTTCGACGACATGCTGGAGCGGCTCCAGCGGGCGTTCACCGCCCAGCAGCGCTTCGTGGGCAACGCCTCGCACGAGCTGCGCACCCCGCTGGCGATCAACCGCACGCTCCTGGAGGTGCACCTCTCCGACCCCGGGGCGCCGGTGGAGCTCCAGCAGCTCGGCAAGACGCTGCTGTCCACCAACGAGCGCAGCGAGCAGCTCGTGGAGGGCCTGCTGCTGCTCGCCCGCAGCGACAACCAGATCGTCGAGCGCAAGCCGGTGGACCTCGCCGAGGTCGCCACCCAGGCCATCGACCAGGTGCACGGCGAGGCGGAGGCCAAGGGCGTGGAGATCCGCGGCGCACGCCGGCCGGCGGTCGTCCAGGGCAACGGCGTACTGCTGGAGCGGATCGCGCTGAACCTGGTGCAGAACGCCGTGCGGTACAACGTGCCCGAGGAGGGCTGGGTCGAGGTCACCACCGACGTGGAGCACGGACAGGCGGTCCTGGTGGTGTCGAACACGGGCCCGGTGGTACCGGCGTACGAGATCGACAACCTCTTCGAGCCGTTCCGGCGGCTGCGCACCGAGCGCACGGGCAGCGACAAGGGTGTCGGGCTCGGTCTGTCCATCGTCCGGTCGGTCGCACGGGCGCACGGCGGCCACATTTACGCACAACCGCGCGAAGGGGGCGGGCTCGTGATGCGCGTCACCTTGCCGATCTGAGATGATGCCGCCGACACAACGGGGTGTTCGCTTTGAGCGGAATTTTCGGGGCGCCTCTCCGGTATCCCCGTGTGTGATCGATCACAGGAGCGATCCTCCGGCCGTCCACTCTCCGTGATCATGTATCCCCGGGAAAGTCGGGAAAATCCCGGTTTTCGGGGGGCCTGATCACGGGAAGTACACGGTGAGGCGCCTTTGGAGTGCGACATCCGGACCGTGTACGGTCCCCATCGCCATCCAAGCCGATCACTCATGAGGAGTCCGGTTGGGTGTCGATTGAGTAACAGACCTTGATGTGAGGCAAAATCTCCGCCTCAGGTCGGGCACAAGTCCGGCCTCTCACGCGTTACGTGCGCTGGAGACACCGCATACACCCAGAGGGGGAGAGCGACAATGGCAACCGACTACGACACTCCACGCAAGACCGACGACGACGTCGACTCGGACAGCCTGGAAGAGCTGAAGGCCCGGCGGAACGACAAGTCGGCCTCGGCCGTGGACGTCGACGAGTTCGAGGCCGCCGAGGGCCTGGAACTGCCCGGAGCGGACCTCTCGAACGAGGAGCTGGCCGTCCGGGTCCTGCCCAAGCAGCAGGACGAGTTCACCTGCATGAGCTGCTTCCTGGTCCACCACCGCAGCCAGCTGGCCCGCGAGAAGAACGGTCAGCCGATCTGCCGCGACTGCGACTGAGGCGGGGTCGGCCGTGACTGGCTCGACCCCTCCGCGGAAGCGCCGCTTCTTCACCAGGGGAGCGGACCAAGGGCCCGAGGAGGGCCCGCAGCACGACACGCGTGACCGAGAGCGGGGCCCAACCGGTACCGGGGCGGCCTCGCTCGAAGCGGCAGCCGGCCGGGGTGACCTCCCGGCACCTCTGGAGGTCACCGCGCCCGCGGCGCACCGGCGGGCCGCCGTGATCCGCGAGAAGGCCCTGGAAGGCGCCCGCAAGGGCGGTGCCCGCGCCCGTGCGGGACTGGCGCATCTCGCGGACCGGATCATCGAGATCGCCCCGCGTGTGCCCGTACGCGACCTCGGGACGCTGCGCCGGCAGTTCCCCGGCCTCGGCCCCGAGGAGCTCGCGGACAGGCTCGTGGCGGGCGCCGCGAAGGCCACGGCCACGGTCGGGGCCGGAGTCGGCGCGGCGGCCATGATGCCCGTACCGCCCGCGATGCCGACGGAGCTGGCCGCCGAGATCACCGGCGTCGCCGCGATCGAACTGAAGCTGATCGCCGAACTCCACGAGGTCTACGGCGTGCGGCCGGCCGGCACCCTCGCCCAGCGCAGCACCGTGTACCTCAACTCCTGGTCGGAGGAGCGCGGCGTCGAGGCCACCAGACCCTCGACCGTGAGCGCGGCGCTGAACAGCCACATGAAGCGCGAACTGCGCCAGCGGATCATGAAGCGCACGGTCCGCAACCTGCCGAACCTGATGCCGTTCCTGGTGGGAGCCGCCGTGGGCGCCGCCATGAACCGCAGGGACACCAGAAAGCTCGCCGCACGCATCCGGGACGACCTGCGCAGAATCCAGGTGCCCTGGGACGCGCTGCCGGCCCTCCCCGCCCTGGAGCGCCCCGAGAACGCCCTCCCCGAGGACGCCCTCAAGGAGCTCGGCGGTCACGCGGGCAAGGACGACGACCACCGGACGCCGTGAGGCGACGGTCCCCCGGCCGCCCTCCCGCGCCCCGGCCGGCCTGCCGGGGTGCTTCCCGGCATCCGGCATCACTTGAGCGAACCGCTCGGCCGCGCGGCGGCACGCCCCGGCTCACGCGGCCGGACGTCCACCGGGCCCCGGTGCGACCGGGCCTCGCGCGTGGTGCGGGCG
>NZ_NCTE01001211.1 GCF_002114215.1 Streptomyces sp. 13-12-16
GACGCGGGCACGGTCGCCGCGCACGTCACCGAGCTGCGCCGGCACGCCCCGGGGGCCGTCGCCGGCTACCTGGCGATGGCCCGCGCGACCGCCGACCGGGCCCTCGCCCACGGCCTGCTGAAACCGGAACTCGCCGAGGACCTCCTCGGAGTGCTCGCCGACGGAGCCGGCGGAGCAGCCGGGGCCGACGGCACCGGAAGCACCCCGGGGGAGGACCGATGAGCGACGCGCCCCGACACCCCGACCACCCCACCCCCGCGACGACGCGCGCGTCCCGGAACGGAGTCACCCGATGACCGCCACCCTGCTGCGCACCGCCGCCGAACTGCACGCACGCGCGCGTACCGGCCGCCGCGCCGTCGTGATGACCATGGGGGCCCTGCACGAGGGCCACGCCACGCTGATCCGCACCGCGCGGGGGATCGCCGGCCCCGACGGCGAGGTCGTGGTCACCGTCTTCGTCAACCCGCTGCAGTTCGGCGCGGGCGAGGACCTGGACCGCTACCCGCGCACCCTGGACGCCGACATCGAGCTCGCCGGGCAGGCGGGCGCCGACGCAGTCTTCGCCCCGTCCGTGGACGAGGTCTACCCGGGCGGCGAACCCCAGGTCCGCGTCACGGCCGGCCCCATGGGCGAACGCCTGGAGGGCGCCGCCCGTCCCGGGCACTTCGACGGCGTGCTCACCGTCGTCGCCAAACTGCTCCACCTCACCCGCCCCGACATCGCGCTGTACGGCCAGAAGGACGCC
>NZ_NCTE01001212.1 GCF_002114215.1 Streptomyces sp. 13-12-16
CGCCCTCGCCCAGCGCGTCGCCGCGGGGGCGGACGGCGCCCCGCCCCGGCCGGTCCTCGGCGGCCTCGTGCGCCCGCAGCGGGTGCCGCTGTCCTTCGCCCAGGAACGCATGTGGTTCCTGAACCGGCTCGACGAAGGCGCGGCCACCTACAACATCCCGCTCCTCGTCCCCGCCGGCACCGATCTCGACACCGGGGCGCTCCAGGCGGCCCTGGGCGACCTGGCCGACCGCCACGAGATCCTGCGGACGGTGATCGCCGGGCACGACGGCACCCCCTGCCAGCGCATCCTGCCGCCGGGGGAGCTCCGCCCGGTGCTGCGGCACGTCGACTGCCCCGCGGCGGAGACCGCCGCGTACGTCACCGCCGCGCTGCGGCACCCCTTCGACCTGACCGCGGAAAGCCCCCTCGCCGTCTGGCTCCTGGGCACCACGCTGCTGTTCGTCCTGCACCACAGCGCCGCCGACGGCTGGTCGCTGCGCCCCTTCGCCGAGGACCTGAGCACCGCCTACGCCGCCCGCCGCGACGGCCGGGCACCCGAGTGGGCC
>NZ_NCTE01001213.1:0-8776 GCF_002114215.1 Streptomyces sp. 13-12-16
CGGCGACGGCGGCGGCCGCGGACTCCGGCTCGCTCCTCGACGGCACCGGCCGGGCCGTGGGCACGGTCGCGGACCTCAGGCCCAACCCGCTGGCCGGCACGGGCGTGGACCCGCTCGACAACGGCGTCGGCACCCAGGTCGCCGACTTCCGGGCGGTGGACTCGCGCGAGGTGACGGGACCGGTCGCCCAGGCGCCGTCGGTGGGCGGCATCCCGGTGGCGGGGCGGGCGACGGACGCGCTGAGGGGCTGAGCATCGACCGGGGCGGGGCGCGTTCTCCACGAGGCGGAGGGCAGCCCTTGTCCCGGAACGGGTCTCGGCACGTCACCAGGGTCCGTTCTGCGTAACCACCCTCCGGGGAACCGCCCTTGACGCAGCCGGCGAAGGGCTTCCGGGCCGCCCCGTCCAGCACCGTCACAGGACCGGTCGGGTTCTTGCCGTCGCGGATGGGGGCCATGCCGGGGAGGTCGTCGCAGACTTCGACGCGGACGCCGTCCTCCCGGCCGTCGCTCGAGGGCGGAGGCCCCAGGGCTGAGCCCCGGCGGGAGGCGCCTCGTCGGCGGCCGGGCGGGGGAGCCGGCCCGGGCGGCCTCCGCACCGTGACCGGCATGGGGACGCCGTCGTCACGCCCCGGACACCCCGCCACGGATCGTCGCCGCCTTCGCCGGTTCGGCACGGCGCGACCGTGTGCACGCGCCCGCCGTCCCGCTGCCGCGCACCCCTCCCACGGGGTGCCGGGCCACCGCGTGCCCCGGCGTCCGTTCCTCCCACGACGTCATTCCAGGGCATCCCCGAAGAGTTCTCCCGCAGTACCCCTTCCGTTGTCCGTGCCTGGCTACCTTTTCCCCGCCCCGTCCGGCCGCAGGAGAGGTACGTCCATGAGCACCCCGGCCCACCGTGCCCCGGCACGGCAGTCCACGGCCGTCCTGACGTCGGTCCGGCAGCGTCAGGAAGGGAACCGGGCCGGGAGCCCGCCCCGGAACCCGGTGGGGCACGCCCTCCTCCAACTGCAGTCCAGCGCCGGCAACCGGGCCACGGCCGCGGCGGTGCAGCGTGCCAGGAGCGCGGACAAGGGGAAGGCGCCGGAGAACGGTGACACGTCCGCCGGAGCGAAGAAGAAGAGCTATCGCGACCGGATCGCCGGGCTCCTGGACAGGTTCAAGAAGAATCTCGAGCCCATCGACACCTTCATCAAGGGAGTCCAGACCCCCGTCAACGCGGGCTTCACCCAGCAGGCCGCCGCCATGGCCAACGAGGGCCTCAAGCACTCCGCCGCCGCCTCGGGGACCTCCGCCGCGTCGGGGAACCTCCTCACGGAGGCCGCCGGCACCGTGGTCAGCGGCATGGACGCGTACAAGAACATGAAGGACGCGAAGACGCACGAGACCGGGGCCAAGCACCACACGACGCAGAAGAAGGCCAAGGTCAAGGGAACCGACGCGGTCATCGGCGCCGCCGGTTCGGGAAGCTACAGCGCCGCCATCGCCAAAGAGGTGACCAAGGTCCAGAAGGCGGCGGACGCCGCGGTGGCGTCCGAGGCGAGCGGTATCGCCAGCGCTTCCGTCGGCGCGATCAAGGGCGTACGGGCGGCCTTCCGGGTCGGGGGAGCGGCCCGCAAGTACAAGAGGGTGAAGGAGCTCGGAGACCCCCACCTCGTTGAGCCGGCTGCGCTGACCCGGCTGAACGAGTCGCGGGAACAGGCCGAATGGGCCGCGGCGGAGGCATACGTCGCGCTGGACGCCTACTGGGGCCACGAGGGCGAGGAACGGCTGGAGCTCGTTTCCGAGGCCATCGACGCCGCCTGGGAGGCGATGGGTGAAGTCCGTGACACCGCCGAGACCATCCGGCGCACGGAGAGGAAGTGGGAGGGGGAGGCGGACAGGCTGACCAGGGCGCAGGAGTACGCGAAGAAGAAGCAGCTCACCAAGATCGGCAAGGAGACGATCGGCGGCGCGGTGGGCGAATCCACCAAGGCCGCGGCCGGCGTGGTGACGGCGGTCGCGGCGGGAACGGCCGGGCTGGCGAGCAACCCGGTCGGGTGGGGCCTCGCCGGGGCCGGCGCCGGCCTCGTCCTCGGCGTCACCCTGTACAAGGCGCTCCGCGCAGCCACGAAGCGCTACGAGGAGAAGCGCCACCCCGAGCGCTGGGCGCCGGAGGGCGAGACCCAGGAGAAGGCCGCATCCCGCGGTGACTCGCTGAAGCACGCCCTGACGTTCTGGAAGAAGGTGTCGAAGGGCGAACGCCAGGCCATGGCGCGCGAGATCTACGCCCTGGCGGCGGGCCCCGGCATCCCCGGCAGCGGCGACACGACGCCCGAGATGAGGGAGTCCGCGAGGGCCCTCCTCATCGCTCTCAAAGCGGGCCCCACCGACCACAGGCTGGACCCTGAAGCGTGGGCGCAGACCCTCGACGACCCGGCGAAGACCGCGGGCTGGATCAGTGAGATAGCGGAACAGCTGGCCTCGGGGTGACGGGGAGGCGGGGAGCGGGACGGTTCACCGCGCGGGCGGCCGTCGTATGTCTCCCGGCGGACGAGTACGCCGTCCATGTGGAGCCGGGCCCAGGTCCTGACGGCCCGTATCAGGTGGTGCAAGGGGAGCCTGCACCGCTTCTCCGTCCCGGACCTCGGGGCTACGGCGCCCGGTCGGCGGTGCTCGAGGACGGCCGCGGTTCATCCGGACGGAGATGAGCCGCGGCCGTCTTCGAGGGGGTGGGGAGGGCCGACAGCGCGGGGCGGTCGGTCAGTAGGCGGAGCCCGACGCGCCCAGCGAACCCGTCGGGTGCCAGACCGTCTTGGTCTCCAGGAACGCCGTCATGCGGTCCGTGCCGGGCGTCGCCGACCAGTCGTCCACAGGCTGTGGACGCAGGACGCGCTTGAGGTTGTCCGCGGCCGCGATCTCCAGCTCCTTCGCCAGCACCTCGTCGGCGCCCGCGAGGTCGATCGCGTTGACGTCCTGGTGCGCGGCGAGCGGGGCGGCGATCTCCGCCGTACGGCCGGAGAGGACGTTGACCACGCCGCCGGGGAGGTCGGAGGTGGCCAGGACCTCGCCGAGGGAGAGGGCGGGGAGCGGGGACCTCTCGGACGCCACCACGACCGCCGTGTTGCCCGTCGCGATCACCGGGGCCACCACCGAGACCAGGCCCAGGAACGACGACTCCTGGGGGGCCAGTACGGCGACCACGCCCGTCGGTTCGGGGGAGGACAGGTTGAAGAAGGGGCCCGCGACCGGGTTGCCGCCGCCGACCACCTGGGCGATCTTGTCGGTCCAGCCCGCGTACCAGACCCAGCGGTCGATCGCGGCGTCGACCTGCGCCGCCGCCTTCGACTTCGACAGGCCCTCGGCGTCGGCGACCTCCGCGACGTACTGGTCGCGGCGGCCCTCCAGCATCTCCGCGATCCGGTACAGGATCTGGCCGCGGTTGTACGCCGTCGCGCCGGACCAGCCGCCGAACGCCTTGCGCGCGGCGACCACCGCGTCACGGGCGTCCTTGCGGGAGGAGAGCGGGGCGTTCGCCAGCCACTTGCCCTTTGCGTCGGTCACCTCGTACACCCGGCCGCTCTCGGAACGCGGGAACTTCCCGCCGACGTACAGCTTGTAGGTCTTGAAGACACTCAGTCGCTGCTCGGACTTCTCAGACATCGAGGTACGCCTCCAGGCCGTGGCGGCCGCCCTCGCGGCCGAAGCCCGACTCCTTGTAGCCGCCGAACGGCGAGGTCGGGTCGAACTTGTTGAACGTGTTGGACCAGATGACGCCGGCGCGGAGCTTGTTCGCGACCGCCAGGATGCGCGAGCCCTTCTCCGTCCAGATGCCCGCCGACAGGCCGTACGGGGTGTTGTTGGCCTTGGCGACCGCCTCGTCGGGCGTGCGGAAGGTCAGGACCGACAGCACCGGGCCGAAGATCTCGTCGCGGGCGACCGTGTGCGCCTGGGTGACCTTCGTGAACAGCGTCGGGGCGAACCAGTAGCCGGACGACGGCAGTTCGCAGGCCGGGGACCAGCGCTCGGCGCCCTCCGCCTCGCCCTGGTCGGCCAGCGCGGTGATCCGGGCGAGCTGCTCGGCGGAGTTGATCGCGCCGATGTCGGTGTTCTTGTCCAGCGGGTCGCCGAGGCGGAGCGTGGACAGGCGGCGCTTGAGGGAGTCGAGGAGCTCGTCGTGGATCGACTCCTGGACCAGCAGGCGGGAGCCCGCGCAGCAGACCTGGCCCTGGTTGAAGAAGATGCCGTTGACGATGCCCTCCACGGCCTGGTCGATCGGGGCGTCGTCGAAGACGATGTTGGCGCCCTTGCCGCCCAGTTCGAGGGTGACCTTCTTGCGGGTGCCCGCGACCGTGCGCGCGATCTCCTTGCCGACGGCGGTCGAGCCGGTGAAGGCGACCTTGTCCACGTCGGGGTGGGCGATCAGCGCGGCACCGGCGCGGCCGTCGCCGGTGATGATGTTGACGACGCCCTTGGGCAGGCCCGCCTGGCGGCAGACGTCCGCGAAGAAGAGCGCGGACAGGGGCGTCGTCTCGGCGGGCTTCAGGACCACCGTGTTGCCCGTCGCCAGCGCCGGGGCGATCTTCCACGCCAGCATCAGGAGCGGGAAGTTCCAGGGGATGACCTGGCCGGCGACGCCCAGCGGCCTCGGGTTCGCGCCGTAGCCGGCGTGGTCGAGCTTGTCGGCCCAGCCCGCGTAGTAGAAGAAGTGCGCGGCGACCAGGGGGAGGTCCGCGTCGCGGGTCTCCTTGATCGGCTTGCCGTTGTCGAGGGTTTCGAGGACGGCGAGCTCGCGGCTGCGTTCCTGGATGATGCGGGCGATGCGGAAGAGGTACTTCGCGCGCTCGGAGCCCGGGAGCGCCGACCACTTCTCGAAGGCCTTGCGGGCGGCCCTCACGGCGCGGTCGACGTCTTCCTCGGTGGCCTCGGCGACCTCGGAGAGGACCTCCTCCGTGGAGGGGGAGACGGTCTTGAAGACCTTGCCGCCGGCCGCCTCGGTGAACTCGCCGTCGATGAACAGGCCGTACGACGGGGCGAGGTCGACGACCGAGCGGGACTCGGGCGCCGGTGCGTAGTCGAAAACAGGTGCCATGGTGATCAGTCCACCGTCACGTAGTCGGGGCCGGAGTAGCGGCCGGTGGCCAGCTTCTGACGCTGCATCAGCAGGTCGTTCAGCAGCGAGGAGGCGCCGAAGCGGAACCAGTGGTTGTCCAGCCAGTCCTCGCCCGCGGTCTCGTTGACCAGGACCAGGAACTTGACGGCGTCCTTCGACGTGCGGATGCCGCCGGCCGGCTTCACGCCGACCTGGACGCCGGTCTGGGCGCGGAAGTCGCGGACCGCCTCCAGCATGAGGAGGGTGTTCGCGGGGGTCGCGTTGACGGCGACCTTGCCGGTCGAGGTCTTGATGAAGTCCGCGCCGGCCAGCATGCCGAGCCAGCTCGCCCGGCGGATGTTGTCGTACGTCGACAGCTCACCGGTCTCGAAGATGACCTTGAGGCGGGCGTTCGTCCCGCAGGCCTCCTTCACGGCGGTGATCTCGTCGTACACCTTCATGTAGTTCCCCGCGAGGAACGCCCCGCGGTCGATGACCATGTCGATCTCGTCCGCGCCGGCGGTGACGGCCTCGCGGACGTCCGCCAGCTTCACGGCGATCGGGGCGCGGCCGGCCGGGAAGGCGGTGGCGACGGAGGCGACCTTGACGCCGGAGCCGGCGACGGCCTCCTTCGCCGTGGCCACCATGTCGGGGTAGACGCAGACCGCGGCCGTGGCGGGCGTGGTGCGGTCGGTCGGGTCGGGGCGGACCGCCTTCGCGCCGAGCGCCCGGACCTTGCCCGGGGTGTCCGCGCCTTCCAGCGTCGTCAGGTCGACCATCGAGATGGCGAGGTCGATGGCGTACGCCTTCGCGGTCGTCTTGATGGAACGGGTGCCGAGGGAGGCGGCGCGCGCCTCCAGGCCGACCGCGTCGACGCCGGGCAGCCCGTGGAGGAAGCGGCGCAGCGTGCCGTCGGACGCGGTGACGTCGCTGAGAGCGTGTGGTGCAGTGGTGGGCATGGTCACCAGACGAGCATATCTACGCGCGTAGCGGCTGTACAGCCCCGTGCGGGATCGCGTACGGCCTCCACCGCGTACGACGGCCCCGGGGGCGTCGTGCAGAATCGGGAGCATGACGTCCCCCGAGCAGCAGTCGCCCGACCCGGAGCCCACGAAGCCGACCGGGTCTGCGGCACCCCGGTACAAGGACCGCATCTACCGCTCGCTCGCGGGCATCGTCGGCGGTGTGCTGCTGCTCGCCGTCATCGGATGGCTCGGCGTCGACGCGGTGTTCGCCGGCGAGGGCCGCACCCCCTGGCTGGCCCTCGCCGCGATGCTCTTCCTCGTACCGCTGATCGTCGCCTACACCCTGCGTCCCGCCGTGTACGTGAACGACGACCGGCTGCGCGTCCGCAACCCGTTCCGCGTGATCGTGCTGCCCTGGGGACAGGTCGCCTCGCTGCGGTCCGGTTTCACCAACGAGGTCTTCACCGAGTCCGGTGCGAAGTACCAGCTGTGGGCCCTCCCGGTGTCGCTGCGGGCACGCAGCAAGGCGAACCGGCAGGAGGCGCGGGCGGCGGCGCGGGCCGAGCTCAGGGAGAGGGGCGGACGCGGCGGCCGTGGTGCGGAGGTCCCCGCCGAGGGGCCCCGGCGGCACGAGAGCGACCTGGCCATGGCCGAGATGCGTGAGCTGCACGAGCGGCGGCAGGGCGCCGAGGCCGCGCAGGGCGAGGTGACCGTGCGGTGGGCCTACGAGATCGCGGCGCCCGCCGTCGCGGGGGCGGTGCTGCTGGCGGTGCTGCTGGCCGTGGGATGAGGGGGTGACGTGGGGCGAGCGGGCTCGCCCCACGCGGGATCCCCTCAGATGCCGGCTGCCTCGGACAGGTCCTGCTTGATCCTCGCGAGGAGCGCCGTCGCCTTCGCGCGGGCCTCGGGGAGGCCGGTCCTCGTCGCGACCGGGACCACCACCTCCAGGTAGCACTTCAGCTTCGGTTCCGTGCCGCTGGGGCGGACGACGACCCTCGCGCCGTCCAGGGTGTAGCGGAGGCCGTCGGTGGGCGGGAGGGTCCTCGTGCCCCGGGACAGGTCCTCGGCCCCGGTGACGCGCAGGCCGGCCAGCTCCGTGGGCGGCCGGTCGCGCAGGCGGCGCATCGCGGAGGCGATCAGGCCGAGGTCCTGTACGCGGACCGAGAGCTGGTCGGTGGCGTGCAGGCCGTGCTCGACGGCGAGGTCGTCGAGGAGGTCGAGGAGGGTGCGGCCCTCGGCCTTCAGCCCGGAGGCCAGTTCCGTGAGGAGGAGGGCCGCCGTGATGCCGTCCTTGTCGCGTACGCCGTCCGGGTCCACGCAGTAGCCGAGGGCCTCCTCGTAGCCGTAGCGGAGGCCCTCCACCCTGGCGATCCACTTGAAGCCGGTCAGGGTCTCCTCGTACGGCAGGCCCGCCTTCCCGGCGATGCGGCCGAGGAGGGACGACGACACGATCGACTCCGCGAACGTGCCGGTCGCTCCGCGGCGGACCAGGTGGGCGGCGAGCAGGGCGCCGACCTCGTCGCCGCGCAGCATGCGCCAGTCCGCGCCGTCCCTGACCGCGGCGGCGCAGCGGTCGGCGTCCGGGTCGTTGGCGATGACCAGGTCGGGGTCGGCCTCCCGGGCCTTCGCGAAGGCCAGGTCCATCGCGCCGGGCTCCTCCGGGTTGGGGAACGCGACGGTCGGGAACTCCGGGTCGGGGTCGGCCTGCTCGGTGACGAGGACGGGCTTCGGGAAGCCGGCCCGTTCGAAGGCGGCGAGGAGGACGTCCTTGCCGACGCCGTGCATCGCCGTGTAGACGGTGCGGGCGGTGCGGGGGGAGTCCTCGGACAGGACCGCGTCCGTGCGGGCGAGGTAGGCGTCCAGGACGGTGTCGTCGAGGGTCTCCCAGCCTTCGGTGGGGCGGGGGACCGTGGTGAGCGAGGCCACGGCCTCGATCTCGGCGGCGATCTCCGCGTCGGCCGGGGGGACGATCTGGGAGCCGTCGCCCAGGTACACCTTGTAGCCGTTGTCGCGGGGCGGGTTGTGGCTGGCGGTGACCTCCACTCCGGCGACGGCGCCGAGGTGCCTTATGGCGAAGGCGAGGACGGGGGTGGGGAGGGGGCGGTTCAGGACGGCCGCGCGCAGTCCGGCACCGGTCATCACGGCGGCGGTGTCCTCGGCGAAGTCGCGGGACTTGTGGCGGGCGTCGTAGCCGATGACGACGAGGCCGGCTGTGTCGTCCCCGTGGGGGGTCCCGTGCTTCTTGAGGTACGCGGCGAGGCCGGCGGCCGCACGGATGACGACGGAGCGGTTCATGCGCATCGGGCCCGCGCCCAGTTCGCCCCGGAGGCCGGCGGTGCCGAACTGGAGGGTGCCGCTGAAACGGGCGGCGATCCCGGTGTGGTCGCCGGTGTCGATGAGGCGGGCGAGTTCCTCACGGGTGTCCGGGTCGGGGTCCTCGGCGAGCCACGCCTGGGCCTGTGCGATGAGGGCGTCGTCTTGCACGGTCGGTCGGCCTCTCTCGTTGGTCGTCTGTCAGGGTTTCACGGGGTGCGGGTCTTGTGCGTGCGGTGCGGCTGTTCGCCCCGGTGGGGGCGGGGGTCCTGCGCCTGCGGTGTTCGGTCCGGTGGGTGGGGTGCCTGCGGTGCGGCTTTCGGTTCGGTGGGGTGCGGGTCCCATGCCTGCGGTGCGGCTTTCGGTTCGGTGGGGGTTGGGGTGGCGCCCACGGTCGGTGGGTGGGGCGGGGCCGCGTCGGGGGGGGCC
>NZ_NCTE01001213.1:8936-13124 GCF_002114215.1 Streptomyces sp. 13-12-16
CCGTCCCCTTCCCGCCGTACGCGGCGCAACCGCGGGCAGTCGTGCCTCCCCCAGTGCCTCAAAGGCCTGGGAGGTACCCCCAGGGCGATGGGGGTGCCCCCGCCCGAGCGCAGCCGAGGGTGGGGGAGGGTGGGCGCTGGGGGTACCCCCTCCGGGGGAGGCACCCCGTAAGCGCCGGGCTGCGCGGACCCCCCGGTCCACGCCAACGCCGGGGCACCCCGTAACGCGCCGGAACGCGGCTCCCCCGCCCGCAACAGCGCGAAGCGCTCCGTGAGGTGCCGGGACGGCCGCAGCCCGGTGCGCGTCACAACGCGTCGCGCACCGGAGAAGCGGGCTCCGCGCCTACAGGCGACCGAGCACCTGCCCCAGCAGGGACCCCATCCGCGTCGCGGAGTCCCGGCCCGCCTGGAGAACCTCCTCGTGGTTCAGCGGCTCGCCCGTCATCCCCGCGGCCAGGTTGGTGACCAGGGAGATGCCCAGGACCTCCGCCCCCGCCTCACGCGCGGCGATGGCCTCGAGGACCGTCGACATGCCGACCAGGTCCGCGCCGATCACCCGGGCCATCCGGATCTCCGCCGGGGTCTCGTAGTGCGGGCCGGGGAACTGGGCGTAGACCCCCTCCTCCAGCGTGGGGTCGATCTCCTTGCACAGCGCCCGCAGGCGGGGCGAGTAGAGATCGGTGAGGTCGACGAAGTTCGCGCCGACGATCGGCGAGGTCGCCGTGAGGTTGATGTGGTCGCTGATCAGGACCGGCTGGCCGGGACGCATGCCCGCGCGCAGGCCCCCGCAGCCGTTCGTCAGGACGATCGTCTTCGCCCCGGCGGCCACGGCCGTACGGACGCCGTGGGCCACCGAGGCGACCCCGCGTCCCTCGTAGTAGTGCGTACGGCCCAGGAACACCAGGGCCCGCTTCGCACCGATGGCGTACGAGCGGATCTTGCCGCCGTGACCCTCCACCGCCGGCGGCGGGAAGCCGGGCAGCTCGGTGACCTGGAGCTCGGCCTCGGGAGTGCCGAGGGCGTCCACGGCCGGGGCCCAGCCGGAGCCCATCACGAGGGCGACGTCGTGGGTCTCGGCGCCGGTGAGTTCGCGCAGGCGCGCGGCGGCGGCGTCGGCTGCGGCGTACGGGTCGCCCTGGATGTCGTCCGGAAGAAGAGAAGCGTTCACGCGATGAGGGTAGCCGGTATTCGCCTACGCGCGTAGATGTCGGAGCGAAAGGGTTGGCGATCGTTGTCTTGTCGTTTCCCCCGAGGGGGTCAGCAGGGGCGCTTGCGGAGTTCCATCACGTAGTCGTGGGGCGCGCCCGCGGACTCCGCCGCGTCGGCGATCTCGCCCAGGTAGCGGGCCGCGGGGAGGCCGCCCTCGTAACTGTTGAGGACGTACGTCCAGGCCGGCTCCTCGCCGTCCAGGGTGTGCACGCGCACCCGGGTGCGGCGGTAGAGGTCCAGGCCGCCCGCGCCCTCCCAGCGGTCCAGGGACTCCTCGTCCATCGGGGCGATGTCGTAGAGGGAGACGAAGACCGCCGAGATCGGGTCCTCGACCAGCGTGGCCAGCGCGCCCTCCCAGCCCATGTGCTCGCCCCCGAACGTCAGTCTCCACCCGTTCAGCCAGCCGGTGGCGCGCAGCGGCGAGTGCGGGGCGCGGCGGGACATCAGCCGCGCGTCGAGATTGGCGGCGTACGCGGCGTAGAGCGACATGGGGGAAGGGTACGGCAGTGGGAACGGGCGCCACCTTCGGTAACGGGGGAGCCACGGCTGAGGCCCCCGGGCGGTCGCACGGTGAAGTGTGCGGGACAATGGAGTACGTGACTCGGATCGTGATCATCGGTGGCGGACCCGGCGGATACGAAGCGGCGCTGGTCGCCGCACAGCTCGGCGCGGAGGTGACCGTCGTCGACTGCGACGGCCTGGGCGGGGCGTCGGTGCTCACCGACTGCGTGCCGTCCAAGACCCTGATCGCCACGGCCGAGGTGATGACCACCTTCGACTCCTCGTACGAGGAACTGGGCATCATCGTCGCCGACGACACCCCGCCCATGGAGCAGGCCGCCCGGGTGGTGGGCGTGGACCTCGGCAAGGTCAACCGGCGTGTGAAGCGGCTCGCACTGGCCCAGTCCCACGACATCACCGCCTCGGTGACCCGGGCCGGCGCGCGCGTGCTGCGCGGGCGGGGCCGGCTGGAGGGCATGCAGGCGCTCGACGGATCGCGGAAGGTCGTCGTCCGCGCCGCGGACGGGACCGAGGAGACGCTCACCGCCGACGCCGTGCTGATCGCGACCGGCGGGCACCCGCGCGAGCTGCCGGACGCCCGCCCCGACGGCGAGCGGATCCTGAACTGGACCCAGGTGTACGACCTGAACGAGCTCCCCGAGGAGCTCATCGTGGTCGGATCGGGTGTCACGGGCGCCGAGTTCGCCGGTGCCTACCAGGCGCTCGGTTCGAAGGTGACGCTCGTGTCCTCGCGCGACCGGGTGCTGCCGGGCGAGGACCCGGACGCCGCCGTCGTGCTGGAGGACGTCTTCCGCCGTCGCGGGATGAACGTCATGGCGCGCTCGCGGGCCCAGGCCGCGAAGCGGGTCGGGGACCGGGTGGAGGTGACGCTCGCCGACGGCCGCGTCATCACCGGCTCGCACTGTCTGATGGCCGTGGGCGCCATCCCGAACTCCGAGGGCATGGGCCTGGAGGAGGCCGGGGTCAGGCTGCGGGAGTCCGGCCACATCTGGACCGACAAGGTCTCCCGGACGACGGCTCCCGGCGTCTACGCCGCCGGTGACGTCACCGGCGTCTTCGCGCTCGCCTCGGTGGCGGCGATGCAGGGCCGTATCGCCATGTACCACTTCCTGGGCGACGCGGTGGCCCCGCTGAACCTGAAGACGGTCTCGTCGAACGTCTTCACCGACCCCGAGATCGCCACCGTCGGCTACTCCCAGGCCGACGTCGACGCCGGCAAGATCGACGCCCGCGTGGTGAAGCTGCCGCTGCTGCGCAACCCGCGCGCGAAGATGCAGGGCATCCGCGACGGCTTCGTCAAGATCTTCTGCCGTCCGGGCACCGGCATCGTGGTGGGCGGTGTGGTCGTCGCGCCGCGCGCCTCGGAACTCATCCACCCCATCTCGATCGCGGTCGACAACAACCTGACGGTGGAACAGATCGCGAACGCCTTCACGGTCTACCCCTCGCTGTCGGGCTCGATCGCCGAGGTGGCACGGCAGTTGCACACGCGGAAGGCCGGCGAGGAGGTCTGACGGTCCGAAACGACGGTCCTATACCACTTGGTGCGGGGCCGTGCGAACAACTTCTGCTATTCAGCGCAAACTGCTGAAAGCAGACGGTCGTCGGCGTTACTGTCAGTTTCGTGTTCGCTGCAGAACGTCGTCAATTGATCCTCGAAATGGTGCGAGCGAACGGGGCCGTGTCGCTCCGTGAGCTCGCCCGCGTCGTCCAGACCTCCGAAGTGACCGTACGGCGGGACGTGCGCGCGCTGGAGGCAGAAGGACTCCTCGACCGCCGGCACGGCGGTGCGGTACTGCCGGGCGGTTTTACGCGAGAGTCCGGTTTTCCGCAGAAGTCACATCTCGCGACCGCCGAGAAGACCGCCATCGCCGACCTCGCCGCGAATTTCGTGGAAGAGGGCGAGGCCATCGTGGTCGGCGCGGGTACCACCACGCAGGAGCTGGCCCGCCGGCTGGCCCGGGTGCCCGGCCTCACGGTCGTCACCAACTCCCTGCTGGTCGCCCAGGCGTTGGCGCACGCCAACCGGGTGGAGGTGGTGATGACCGGCGGTACGCTCCGCGGCTCGAACTACGCCCTGGTGGGCAGTGGTGCCGAGCAGTCCCTGCAGGGGCTGCGGGTGTCCCGGGCGTTCCTCTCCGGGAGCGGCCTCACCGCCGAGCGCGGGCTGTCCACGTCCAACATGCTGTCGGCATCGGTCGACCGGGCATTGGTGCAGGCCGCGGCGGAGGTGGTGGTCCTCGCGGACCACACCAAGCTCGGTACGGACACGATGTTCCAGACGGTGCCCACGGATCTGATCACGCGACTGGTGACGGACGAGCCGGCCGGGCATGACGACCGGGCGGCGACCGAGTTGCAGGCGCTGGCCGATCAGGGCGTGCAGATCGCTGTCGCGGGGGCGGGGGGTGAGGGGGGCTCGGCGGGGCGTCAACGCCGGGAGGTTCCTCTTCCCGGG
>NZ_NCTE01001213.1:13304-13755 GCF_002114215.1 Streptomyces sp. 13-12-16
CGCAGGGGGCTGAGCGGGCGGCGCGGGTGGCGGATCTGCGGAGGCGCTGACGGGCGGCTCGGGGGGTGCTTTGTGAGCGCCCTGCGCTTGTTGCTGCGGGCCGGGGGTGGGTGTTTGCGCCACCCCTGCGCTTATCGGGTGCCTCACGTCGACGCGGAGCGGGGCTGCGCCGTCCCGGTGTCTTGCGGGGCGCTCCGCGCTGGTGCCGGCCTGCGGGGTCCGGTGCGTTGCGGGGGGCCCGCGTTGAGGTGGGCCGGGGGCGGGGTTGCGGCCCCGGCGCGGTACGGGTGCCCCGTGCTGGTGTGGGCCGGGGCTGGGGTTACGCAGCCCGGCGCTTACGGGGTGCCTCCCCCAGAGGGGGTACCCCCAGCGCCCACCCGTGCCGCCCCAGCGGCACGACTGCCCGCGGAGACGGGGGCGGCGGCATGCGGCTGCTCGCGGGAACGGCGGG
>NZ_NCTE01001214.1 GCF_002114215.1 Streptomyces sp. 13-12-16
ATCCACCGCGCCCTGGCCGCCCGCGACCCGGAGGCGGCGCGGGCGGCGGCGGCCGCGCACGTGGGCGCGGTGGAGGAGTGGCTGCGCGCCCGGCTGGAGGACTGAGCCGGTCAGGCCCGCTTCAGCCGCAGCGTCATCAGCTGGAAGGGGCGCAGGCGTACGGTGATCCGGCCGCCGTCGAGCAGCGGCGCCCGAGCGTCCGCCAGGGGGCGTTCCAGCAGGTCGGTCACCTCGACGCCGGTGGCGGCGAAGCCGGTGGTGAGCGTGGCGCGGGCGCGGGCGCCGTGGGCCTCGTGGAAGCGGCCGACGACGTCACCGCTGCCGTCGTCGGCCAGTTTGACCACCGTGACCACGGCCGCGTCCCGGTCGGCCGTCACCAGCGGGGCGACCTCACCGGCCCCGGTGAGGCGCCGCTCGGGCAGATTGATCCGCCAGCCCTCGCGCACCGCGTCACCGATGGACGCGCCCGGCACCAGCGCGTGCCGGAAGCGGTGCACGCCCTGGTCGGCCCCGGTGACCCTGAACCAGCTGGTGCCCCAGCGGGCGCCCACCTCGACGGGCTCGGGTTCGGCCGCGAGGCACTCGGCGACGGGGACGGGCTCGCCCGGGGCGTACCACACCGCGACCCCGAGGGGCACGCACTCGGGGTACGCGGCGGGACGGAGGCGCTCGTCCAGGACGCGCCCGAGGCGGGCTTCGACCAGGGCGCGGTCGTCATGCATGCGGGCGCTCCACGGGCGAGGACGGGTGGTCACCAGGGGTAGGGATCCCCCGGTGCGCGTCCGTTCGAACCAGGCCGCCGTTCAGTGGGCCGTGCCGCGCCCGTCCGGGGCCCCGGCCCGCGCCTGGGCCTCCAGGCGGCGCTTGGCGTCGTTCCAGTCGACCGGCAGCCCGCTGACGGGTACCTCCCAGAAGGTGAACGTCGAGTCGCTCATCGTCTCGCGCACGCCGGTCATGACGCTCTTGTGCGGTTCGGTCCGGGCGTAGGCGTAGAGCGCGTCCCGGCTCTCCCACGCGGACAGCGTGTAGAAGACCTTGCCGAACGGCCGGGCCTCCAGGGAGGCACCGAGGGCGCCGGGGGCCTTGCGGACCTGGCCCCAGGCGGAGAGGGACTTCCGGAAGAAGCGCGGGACGTCCTTCAGCGACCGCACCTCGAAGCGGGAGGCCATGACGAAGGCATGGGTGGTGTCGGGGCCCACCGGGTGCGGCGTGACCCAGGGAAGAGTAGGCACGGTAGTCTCGCCTCCATAGTTGGCTAGTGGCACTATCCATATTAGACAGTGCCACTACCCAATACGAAAGGGAGAACGGGAAAGCACGTGAGAATCTCGGAACTCAGCCGCCGCAGCGGGGTGCCCAACGCGACGATCAAGTACTACCTGCGCGAGGGACTGCTGCCGCCCGGCCGGGCGACCGCGGCGACCCAGGCCGAGTACGACGAGACCCATCTGAGAAGACTCCGCCTGATCCGCGCGCTGACGGGGGTACGGGGCCTGTCCGTCGCCTCGGCCAAGCAGGTCCTGGACGCCATGACCGAACACCGGGCCGACACGCACGAGTTGCTCGGCATCGCCTTCGGCATCCGGCCGCCCGACGGCGGCACACCGGCCCAGGACGAGGGCGAGGACCCGGCCGGGGCGAACCCCGAGGCCGCAGCCCTGGTCGACGCGATGGGCTGGTCGGTCTCCGCCCGGAACCCGGCCCGGCGGATCATCGACGAGACGCTGCGGACCCTGCGCTCACTGGAGGTCGAGTACGACTGGGAGGCGCTCCTCCCCTATGCCGAACTCGCGGAACGGACGGCCCGGCACGACCTCGACAACCTGGAGACGGTCACGGACCCGCTGGAGAAGGCCGAGCGGGCGGTGCTGTTGACCTTCCTCCTGGAACCGGCGCTGATGGCCCTGCGCCGGCTCGCCCAGGAGAACGAGTCCACCGCGCGCCACGGCGGGGACGAGCACTCCCCGGCCTGACCGCGACGGCATTGCGGTGATCGACCGCGAGGGTCTAGGGTCGGCCGGGTGACTGCCGGGTCGGCCATGGGCCATTCATGTGAGGCGCTCCCGGCCTCGGTGTGAGGCCGGTGCGGGGCGCGCCCCCGCTCGCGCGCACCCGTGGCCCGCCTCTTCTCCGCGTGTTCCCTCCCCTCACGGAAACCGACACCGGAGACGAATCCAGCCATGCCCGCAGTACAGCACGTCCAGTTGAACCACACCGCCGTCTACGCCAGTGACCGCCGGTACTCCGCCGAGTTCCTCGCCGGGATACTGGGACTGGAGGTCGGCGCCCCGTTCGGCCCGTTCCTGCCGGTCGACCTGGGCAACGGCGTGACCCTCGACTACCACGAGAAGCGCGACGAGCCGGTCCAGGGCCAGCACTACGCGTTCCTGGTGCCCGAGGAGCGGTTCGATGCAATGATCGCGCGCCTGGAGGCGGCCGGGGTCACCTACTACGCGGACCCGGGCCACACCGAGCCCGGCAGGGTCAACGAGCTCTTCGGCGGACGCGGCGCCTACTTCGACGACCCGGACGGCCACAACATGGAGATCATGACCCGGCCCTACGCCCGGCCGTAGCGGCGGGGCGCCCGCCCGTGCCGTCAGTCGACGCTGGGCAGGATGTGGGGCTCGGCGAGGTCGTCCTCGTAGCCCGCGAGGCGGATCGGGGCCGAACGGGCCCACACGTCGAGACTGCCGAGTTCCCCCGGCCGGCGGGCGGCGCGTTCCGTGTGCTCCTTGGGGCGCTGATCGCTCTTCGTCTGCTCCGGTGTCACCGCGCACTCCTTATGTGTCGGTCACCCTCGGGACGTACCGCGCCGGCCCTGCGCCTGGCGTCCGACGTCCGCTCGGGTCTGGATGAAAACCGTTCGGACGCGGTGGCGCCGGCGACTCGAGGGAGAGCAGGCCGTGGTGAACCGGCTGGTCCCATGACGGACCGTGGGTGCGGGTGGAACCCTGAACTGCTGTCCGTCCGGATCAGATTAACCAAATGAGCGGCCCCCCGCTCGATGGGGCTGAAAACAGACGGTAACGATCTCGTGTCGGACGGTACCCGATAAGCCGGAATAAGCTCCTATTTCCGGATGGACGTGACCAGTCGCGGTCGCCCGTTCGAAGTACGGGGGCGTCGGCGCTTGCGACCGGGCCGCGCGGCCGGGGGCGCGGTTCCGGTCCCGTCGCCCGGTACCCGGCACGGTCCGTCGCCGCACGGCGACGGCCTGCTCCCGGGAGGACCGGCGCACGGAGCCGCGCACCACCGCGCCG
>NZ_NCTE01001215.1:0-1645 GCF_002114215.1 Streptomyces sp. 13-12-16
GCCACGGGTGTCGCCGGTCCGCGGCCCGGGCCGGGCGGGGGGTTCCGCGCGGTGAGCGGGGTCGGGCAGGACCTGGGTCTTGTCGTTGCCGCTGGGGAAGACTCCGAGGCGGGCCCAGCGGTCCTCGATCGAGCCGGGGCCGGCGTCGCGCACGTCCGCGTCGGCGGGCTTCTCGCTCAGGGGGAGGACCCTCGTCTCACGCAGGTCCTCGTCCTCGGCGTCCTTCCCGAACGCCGACGCACCCTCGGGCCGTTCCGGTTGGGTGTCTTCTCGCCAATTCTCCACGCGCACGCACTTCCCCCCGAAGGACACTTCCGGCGCGCGTACGACCCGAGCACCCGCCGACGGACCGGGCCCCCACCCGCTCCGAGCGCTCCGGTTATCACACTGTGCTCGGGGACCGAATGTAGCGTACGTGGAGGTCCTGTGTTCCCGTGGCAGTCGTTCGTGTCAGTAGTGAGACATCACCGGGCCGCCATCACGACAATATCCCGTTCGGGCAGCCATCCCCCGTCCGGTGGCCGCAGCCAGCCCTCCTCGGCGGCGACAACGGCCGCCGCCCGCCGGAGGGCGTCCAGAGCGGGATGCATCAGTCCTTTTCGCCACACCAGGGACACGGGGGACAGCGGAACCGGGTCCACGAGAGGGCGCAGCACCGTCGAGGGCAGTGGCGGAAAGTCGACCACGGCGAGGATCGGATGACGTGTCCTGGCCATGATCCGCCGGAACTCCTCCTCCCCGACGGCCAGCGGCGCGGGCGGCGCGAGCGTGATCCCCCGCCCCTCGAACAGCGACCGCGCGAGGTCCGTCCACTCCGGCGTACGGGGGTTGCCGGCCCCGGCGTAGACCGTCTCGCCGGCGAGTGCGGCGAGCGGCACCTCGGCCAGTGCGGCCAGCGGGTGGTCCTCGGGCAGGACGACCGCCATCGGCTCGTGGCGCACGGGCTGCTGGTCGAGTCCGGTCCGCAGTGCGGGGGCGAGGCCCGCGAACCGTCCGAACGACGCGTCGAGCCGCCCCGCGAGCAGCTCCCCCGCGGCCCCGGTCAGCCCGCTCTCGTAGCGGGCCATCAGTTCGTGGGCGGGGGCGAGTTCGCGGGCCCGGTGGAGGACCCGGCGCGGGGTGGCGAGGCCCGGTGCGTTGAGGTCCACCAGCAGGGGCCGGGCCCGTCCGGCGGCGGCGAGCAGGTCGTCCTGGGCCTGGAGCACCGCGCGGGCGTACGGCAGCAGGCGCTCGCCGTCGGCGGTGGGCGTCACCTGGCGGGTGGTCCGTACGAACAGCTCGCAGCCCAGTTCGCGTTCCAGTCGCCGCACGTCCCTGCTGAGCGCCTGCTGGGCGACGTAGAGGCGCGCGGCGGCCCGGGTGAAGTGCAGCTCCTCGGCGACGGTCACGAAGGCGCGCAACAGGCGGGGGTCGAGGTGGGCGGGGGCGGGCATGGCGTGAACTTACAACACGGGTGCGTCAATCGGCGTCGGGAAGGTGTTGGACCGGGCACGTGGGCGCGGGCGACGGTGATGTCATGCCCCAGACGACCTCCCGTTCCCGGGACACTCCCCTGCTCACGGTCACCGCCGACACCCTGGTCGCCGTCGACTTCGGCCCGCGCGGGCGGAGCGGGCCCCGCGCGAAGGGCCCGTACCGCCGTCTC
>NZ_NCTE01001215.1:1787-2686 GCF_002114215.1 Streptomyces sp. 13-12-16
CCCGGCGCCCGCGCGTTCACCGCCGGGAACCTGATCGCGCGGCTGCCGATGGGCATGTTCGGCGTGAGCGCGGTCGTGATGATCGCCGGGACGCGGGGCTCGTACGCCCTGGCCGGCGCCGTCACCGCGACGGGTCTGGCGGCGACGGCGGTGGTCGCGCCGTGGACCGCGCGCCTGGTCGACCGGTACGGGCAGGCCCGGGTCGCCCTGCCGGCCACGGTGTTCGCCGTGCTCGGCTCCCTCGCGCTGCTGCTCTGCGTGCGGCACGGCGCCCCGGACTGGACCCTGTTCGCCTCCTACGCCGCCACCGCCACCACCCCCAACACCGGCGGGATGTCGCGGGCCCGCTGGGCGCACCTGCTGAAGGGGGACGCCGAGGCCCTGCACACCGCGAACTCCTTCGAACAGGCCGTCGACGAACTGTGCTTCATGCTCGGCCCGGTGCTCGCGGCCTTCCTGTGCGGGACGTTGTTCCCGGAGGCGGGCACGCTCGCGGGTGCCGTGCTGCTGCTGACGGGCACCGTGCTGTTCACCGCCCAGCGGTCGACCGAACCGCCGGCCGTACGGCGTTCCTCCGCGCGGGCGCCGCTGCGGTCGCCCGGCATGCGGCCGCTGCTGGTGGTCTGTCTCGCGACGGGCGCGGTGTTCGGCTCGCTGGAGGTCGTCACCCTCGCGTTCGCGGACGAGCGGGGGCACCGCACGGCGTCCGGCGCCGTGCTCGCGCTCCAGGCGGCCGGTTCCTGTGCGGCGGGGCTGCTGTACGGGGCGGTACGTCCGGCGGGGTCCGCGCGGTCCCGGCTGCCGTGGTGCCTGGCCGCGATGGCCGCGCTGATGACCCTGCCGCTGCTCGCGGCCGGGCTCACCGGCTCGCTGGTGCTGCTGGCGGGGGGGGCGCCGGG
>NZ_NCTE01001215.1:2945-3849 GCF_002114215.1 Streptomyces sp. 13-12-16
TGGAGCACGTCTCGGCGACGGCCGGGTACGGCGTGCCGGTGGCGGCTGCCGCGATCGCCCTTCTCGTGGCCCTCTGCACCTTCGTCCTGTTCGGGCCGTCGAACCGCTCCACCGATTCCCTCCCGAACCATTGACGGTCACGGGTCCCGCACATACCTTCACCCGTCGAAGCGCTTCGAAACCGCTTTCTGCATCCCCACGGACCGTGCAGACGAGGACGCCCGATGGTGAAGATCACGGATGTGGCCCGGCGTGCCGGGGTCTCCCCCAGTACGGTCTCGTACGCGCTCAGCGGCAAGCGTCCGATCTCCGACGCGACCCGGCTCCGGGTGCAGGCGGCCGTCCGCGAGCTGGGCTACCGCGTGGACGGCGGTGGCCGGAGCGCGGCCGGCCACCGGTCGAAGGTGCTGGCCCTGGCGGTCCCGATGCGCTCCGGCGTCCACGTGCCGGTGGTCACGCAGTTCGCGGTGTCGGTGGTCACCGCCGCCCGTGCCCACGACCACGACGTGCTGATGCTCACCCAGGGCGAGGGCGAGGAGGGCATCGGGCGCGTCGCGGACACCCGGCTGGCGGACGGGGTGATCGTGATGGACGTACAGCTCCAGGACCCCCGGCTGCCGTTGTTACGCGCGAGGTCCTTGCCGTCCGTGCTGATCGGCGTGCCCGCCGACCCGGACGGGCTGACCTGTGTCGACCTGGATTTCCGGGCGGCCGGTGAGCTGTGTGTGGACCATCTGGCGCGGCTCGGGCACCGGGTGGTGGCGCTGGTCGGCTCACCGCCGGAGGTGTACGTGCGGCGGACCGCGTTCGCGCGGCGGCTGGTGGAGGGCTTCACGGCGGCCGCCGACCGGCACCGGCTCGCCTCGGCCGTGCGTCCGTGCGGGGCCGGCCGGGACGCCGCCCG
>NZ_NCTE01001216.1 GCF_002114215.1 Streptomyces sp. 13-12-16
GGCGGGAGCGGCCGGGTACGGGGCCGACAGCAGGCCCGCGACGGCGGGCAGGGCCGTGTCCCGCCACAGGTGTTCCGGGAGGGGCTGGACCACGGCCAGGGGCACCCGGCGGGCCCAGCGGTGCAGGGTGGCGTACCACAGGGCGCCGGCCGGGCCCTCCCGCCACTGCGGGCCCATGCAGTCGCTGACGACGAGGACGGCGTCGCGTCCGCCCCCGAGGGCGTGCGCGCCGTGTCCCCGGACCGTGCCGTCGGGTCCGGCGCGCAGCGCCGTCACCGTGCGGAAGACCCCCGACTGGGCCAGTACCGTGCGCAGTTCGCGAATCAGGGGCCGCCAGACGGGCATGGTGGGGCCGGCGTCGTGCACGAGGAACAGGCGCAGCCAGCGCTCCCTGGCGGGCCGCATCACCGGCAGCCACCGGTCGGGGGCGGCACCCAGACGGGCGATCCGGTCGGCGGTCGCCCGTTCGTCCAGTTCGAGGCCGACGGGGGAGTCCACCCGGCGCTTGAGCGGGCGCAGGGAGCGTTGCAGTGCCAACGGGTGGCGCAGCATCGGGGGCGCCGGCGCCAGCAGCGCGGTGTGCGTTTCGGTCCGCACACCGGGGGAGGGGGAGGCCGGGGGCGGCAGGTGGAGCGGACTGCGGGGGGCGTCGCCCCCCGCGCGTGGGGCGGGGGGCACGGGCCCGGCCCCCGGTGGGGGTCCGGCC
>NZ_NCTE01000125.1 GCF_002114215.1 Streptomyces sp. 13-12-16
GGTCCCGGACCTGGTTCAGTCCGGGCGGGCCGCTGACGTACGCGATGGAGCGGTGCCCGGCGTCGACGAGGTGCCGCACGGCCAGCGCGCCGCCCGCCACGTCGTCCACGGAGACCGAGCACTCGGTGGTGCCCTCGGCGACCCGGTCGACCAGGACGAAGGGGATGCCGTGCCGGCGGAACGCCTCGATGTTGCGGCCGGTGGCGTCCGCCGGGGTGAGCAGCACGCCCCGCACCCGCTGCTCGGCGAAGAGGGAGAGGTACTCGGCCTCCTCGCCCGGGTTCTGGGCGCTGTTGCAGACCATCACGCCGAGCCCGGCCTCACGCGCGGCGCGTTCGGCGCCGCGGGCGACGTCGACGAAGAACGGGTTGCCCATGTCGAGGACGAGCAGGCCCATGATGCGGCTGCGGCCGGCGCGCAGCTGACGGGCGGACTCGCTGCGCACGTAGCCGAGCCGGTCTATGGCGGACAGCACCCGGGCCCGGGTCTCGGCGGCGACCGTGTCCGGGCGGTTGATCACGTTGGAGACCGTGCCGACGGATACTCCGGCGACGCGGGCGACGTCCTTGATACCCACCGACTGGGCCATCGGGCAGGGACCTCCAGGGAGACGGGGCGGCGCGGCGGGCCATCACACTACCGGCAGCGCCGCCCCTGAGCGGTCACGGTCAGGCGGGCAGGCGGAAGTCGACGACGTGCAGGGGTGAGGGTGTCGTACCGGTGGACTTCTCCTGGTACATGACCGACAGCACCCCGTCCTGGGCGACGCGGGTCTCGTCGACGACCACCTCGCCGAAGGCGTCCAGGCCGGCGCCGTCGTACAGCAGCTTCCAGTCGGTGTGCCCCAAGGCCGCGGAGGCGGCGGCGATGCGGCCGTAGGGGAACACGGCGTAGGCGTTGTCGTACCGGTCCAGGACCAGTCTGGTGCGCTGGCTGGAGTTCAGCGGGACGGGGATCTCGGTCTTCCGCCAGGTGCCGGCGGCGGTGCGGCGGACGTGGAAGGCGCGGCCGTTCGCGGTGCGGTCGGCGACGTAGTCCGTGGTGCACTGGCCGAAGCGGCCGGGGACGTAGGAGATGACCGCGTGCGGCCGGCCGGCGGAGTCGGTGGACTGGCTCTCCTGGTTCATCAGGGAGTGGTCCGGGTTCAGCGGGTCGACCACCAGTCCGGGGTCGGTGACGGAGACCCGGTCCGAGGTCCCGGTTCTGCCCACGACGGTGCCGACGTCGTTGCGCCAGGTGCGGCCGCGGTCGTCGGAGTACACGTAGCCGGTGTCGTGGTTGGTGATGCCGCCGCCGGAGCACATCACGGCGCCGTTCTGCTCGCGCCAGGTGAAGAAGGCGTGCAGGCGGCCGCCGCGGTCGTAGTCGATGCCGTGCAGGTACATGTTGCGGGCGGTGGACGAGCCGTGCTCACTGGTGTAGGTGCCGGTGGAGGCGCTCCACTCCCCCAGCGCGGTCCACCGGCTGCCGTCGTACTCGGCGAGGGCGTTGCGGCCGTTGCCGGAGACGCCGGCCCGGTAGCTGAGCTGGAGCCGGCCCTCGGGGGTGGCGACGAACTGCGGGTAGGTGAACTGCGGGGTGAGGGCGAGGCCGTCGAGCGTGGACTGCGGGGCGCCGAAGCGGCTCGCGGTCCAGCTCAGCCCGGTGGGGTCGTCCAGGAGCCCGGCGACGGACTTCACGTAGGTGAAGCCGTCGCTGTGGGAGTCCATGTTGAGGTGCAGCCGGCCGTCGGTCCTCGAGACGCCCATGGAGATGACGTTGTGCGAGTCGTCGTAGCGCAGGGTGTGGCCGACCCGCACGGTCTGCCAGGTGCTCGCGCCGAGGGCTCGGCGGCCGACGACGGCGTTCCGGTCGGCGGTGTACCAGGCGGCGTACTGGTGGCCCTCGTGGGTGAGCAGGCCGTTCTTCTGGAAGGAGTTGTTGTTGACCAGGCCGTCGTAGGACACGAAGTAGATCGCCCGGTTGTCGAGCGTGGTGCTGCCGGTGCGGGTGACCGACGGACCGGGCGCGGCGGCCCGTGCGGTGCCGGCCGCGAGGGCGGGGGCCGCCGCGGTGCCGAGGAGCGCGCCGGCCAGAAGGGTACGTCGTCGCATCACGGACTCCTTCGTCAGGCGAGGTGGAAGACCTCGGTCAGCGGCTTCATCGCCTCGTCCGGCCGGGAGCCGTCGAGGGACTCGAAGAAGGGGGACATCTCGGCCTGCCAGCGGGCGTTGACCTCGGTGGCCTCCATGCCGGCCCTGGCCGCCTCGAAGTCCTCGGTCTCCAGGTAGCCGACGAGGAGGCCGTCGTCGCGCAGGAAGAGGGAGTAGTTGTGCCAGCCGGTGGCCGAGAGCGCCTCGCGCATCTCGGGCCACACGGCGGCATGGCGTTCGCGGTACTCGGCGATCCGGTCCTGTCGGACCTTGAGCAGGAAACAGACGCGTTGCATGAAGTACCGCTCCTTCGGCGGGAAGTGGGGATCAGAAGTCGAACTGGTCGATGTTCCCGGCGTTGAAGACGGTGGGCTTGCCGAGGTTGATCACGCCGTCCTCGCCGATGGTGTACTCGCCCATCGCGCCGGCCGTGAAGGTCTCGCCCTCCTTGCCGGTGATCTGGCCGGAGGACAGGGCGATCGCGGTGCGGGCGGCCAGCTCGCCGAGCTTGGCCGGGTCCCAGAGCTCGAACGCCTCGACGGTGCCGTTCTTGACGTACTTGCGCATGTCGTTGGGGGTGCCGAGGCCGGTCAGCTTGACCTTGCCCTTGTACTTGGAGCCGGACAGGTACTGGGCGGCGGCCTTGATGCCGACGGTGGTCGGGGAGATGATCCCCTTCAGGTTCGGGTACTCCTGGAGCAGGCCCTGGGTCTGCTGGAAGGACTGCTGGGCGTCGTCGTTGCCGTAGGCGACCTTGACCAGCTTCATGTCCTTGTACTTGGGATCCTTGAGCTCGTCCTTCATGAACTCGATCCAGGCGTTCTGGTTGGTCGCGGTCTGCGCGGCGGACAGGATCGCGATCTCGCCCTTGTAGCCGATCTGCTCGGCGAGCAGCTGCACCTCGGTGCGGCCCAGGTCCTCGCCGCTGGCCTGCGAGACGAAGGCGTTGCGGCAGTCGGGGGTGGTGTCCGAGTCGTAGGTGACGACCTTGATGCCGTTCTTCATGGCCTGCTTGAGCGCGGTGCACAGGGCGCCGGGGTCCTGCGCGGAGACGGCCATGGCGTCGACCTGCTGCTGGGTCAGGGTGTTGACGTAGGAGACCTGTCCGGCGGTGTCGGTGGCGCTGGAGGGGCCGACCTCCTTGTAGGTGGAGCCCAGCTCCTCGACGGCCTTCTCTCCGCCCTTGTCGGCGGTGGTGAAGTAGGGGTTGTTGACCTGCTTGGGCAGGAAGCCGACGGTCAGTCCCTTCTTGGTGGCCGCGTTCGGGTCGGCCTTGCCGGCCGAGGCGGCGGCACCGCCGCCCTCGTTCTTGACGTCCTCCTTGGTGGTGCCGCCGCAGGCGGTGGAGGCGAGGGCGAGCGAGGTGACGGCGGCGAGGGCCGCGCAGGTGCGGCGGAGGGATGCCTTGCGCATGGTGGGTTCCTTAGCGGGCGAGGAGGGTTCAGGGGGTGGGAGCGGGGGCCTTGGGGGCCGGTGGCGACGAGGCTGTCCGGCGTCCGGCCCTCGCCACGGCGATCTGCCGGGCGACGCGCGGCCCGAGCACGGACAGCACCAGCAGCACACCCGTGACGACGATCTGGGACTGCGCGGAGACGTCCTGGAGGCTCATCACGTTCTGCAGCGCGCCGAGCAGGAAGACCCCGGCGATCGCTCCGCCGAGCGTCCCCTTGCCACCGTCGAAGTCGATGCCGCCCAGCAGCACGGCCGCCACGACGGAGAGTTCGAGGCCGGTGGCGTTGTCGTAGCGCGCACTGGCGTAGTGCAGCGCCCAGAAGACGCCCGTGAGGGAGGCCATGAGCCCCGTCAGGGTGAACAGGATCAGCTTCTGCCGCTTGACGCGGATGCCGGCGAACCGGGCCGCCTCCTCGCTCGCGCCGATCGCGAACAGCGACCGGCCGAACGGGGTGGCGTGCAGGGCGACGACGGCGATGGCGAGCAGCACCAGGAAGGGCAGGAGGGCGTACGGGACGAACGTGTCGCCGATGCGTCCGGCGGCGAAGTCCAGGTACTGGGCGGGGAAGTCGGTCACCGCGTCGGAGCCGAGCACGATCTGCGCGATGCCCCGGTAGGCGGCCAGCGTACCGATGGTGACGGCGAGGGACGGCAGCCCGAGGCGGGTCACCAGCAGGCCGTTGACCAGGCCGCAGACGACACCGATCACGAGGCAGACCGGGATGATCGTCTCGATGGTCATGCCCTGGTTCCACAGGGCGCCCATCACCGCGCCGGACAGGCCGGCGGTGGAGGCGACGGACAGGTCGATCTCGCCGGAGACCACGAGCAGGGTCATGGGCAGGGCGATCAGCGCGATCGGCAGGGTGTTGCCGATGAGGAACGACAGGTTGAGCGCGTTGCCGAAGCCGTCGACGGTGGTGAAGGACAGCAGCAGGACGACGACGAGCAGGGCGCCGACGACCGTGTCCCAGCGGACGGCGCGCGTCAGGGACTCAGGCATGGCGGGCGTTCCTCTTCTTCAGGGCCAAGGCCACGCGCAGCGCGACGATCCGGTCGACCGCGATGGCGAGGATGAGCAGGATGCCGTTGATGGCGAGCACCCACACGGAGCTGACGCCGAGGGCGGGCAGCACGCTGTTGATGGAGGTCAGCAGCAGCGCGCCGAGCGCCGCGCCGTAGACGCTGCCGGAGCCGCCGGTGAAGATCACGCCGCCGACCACGACCGCGCTGACGACGGTGAGTTCGTAGCCGTTGCCGGTGCCGGAGTCGACGTTGCCGAACCGGGCCAGGTACAGGGCGCCGGCGAGGCCGGCGAGGGCGCCGCAGAAGGTGTACGCGGCGAGGATCCGCTTGCGTACGGGGATGCCGGCGAGCCGGGCGGCCTCGGGGTTGGAGCCGAGCGCGTACAGCTCGCGTCCGCTGCCGAAGTGCTTGAGGTAGTACGCCGTCGCCACGAGCACCGCGAGCGCGATGAGCGCCAGGTAGGGCACGGCCGAGATGCCGCCGGAGCCGAAGTCGACGAATCCGCCGGGGAGGTCGGCGGCGGTGATCTGGCGGGAGCCGACCCAGATGGAGTCGATGCCGCGGATGATGTACATCGTGCCGAGGGTGACGACGAGCGCGGGGACCTGGCCGAGGCTGACGAGCAGGCCGTTGAGCAGTCCGAAGCCGATGCCGAGCAGGACGGCGAGGGCGATGGCGACGACCGGGTTCCCGCCGTCCTGGAGGTGGACGCCGGCGGCGAAGGCGCTGATGCCGAGGGTGGAGCCGACGGACAGGTCGACGTTGCGGGTGATGACGACCAGGGACTGGCCGGTGGCGACCAGGACCAGGATGGTCGCGTTCAGCAGCAGGTCCTTGATGCCCTGTTCGGACAGGAACTCGCTGTTGCCGGCCTGGGTGACGGCGATCATCACCAGGAAGACGACGAGGATGGCGAGTTCGCGCATCTTGAAGACGCGGTCCACCAGTCGGGTGGCGCCGGCCTTGGGCACCTCGGCGACGGGGGCTTCTCCGGGAGCGGCGACCGTCATGCGGCGGCCCTCCCCGTGGCTGCGGCCATCACGGTTTCCTCGGTGGCGTCGGTGCGGGGGATCTCGGCGGTGAGCCGGCCCTCGTGCATCACCAGCACGCGGTCGGCCATGCCGAGGATCTCGGGCAGGTCGGAGGAGATCATCAGGACGGCGACGCCGTCGGCGGCGAGCTGCGACAGCAGCCGGTGCACCTCGGCCTTGGTGCCGACGTCGATGCCGCGCGTGGGCTCGTCGACGATCAGCACCTTCGGGCCGGTGGCGAGCCACTTGGCGAGGACGACCTTCTGCTGGTTGCCGCCGGACAGGGTGTTCACCGTGTCGGCGATCCGGGCGTACTTGACCTGGAGCCTGACGGCCCAGTCGAGGGAGCGGCTGCGTTCGGCGCCGCGGTCCATCAGGCCGGCCCGCACGGTCGTACGGAGGCCGGTGAGGCCGATGTTGCGCTCGATGGACATGTCCATCACCAGGCCCTGGGCGCGCCGGTCCTCGGGGACCAGGGCGAGGCCCGCGGCCATGGCCGTGGACGGGGCGCCGTTGGTGAGCCTGCGTCCGTCGACCTCGACCTCGCCGGCGTCCCAGCGGTCGACGCCGAACACGGCGCGGGCCACCTCGGTGCGTCCGGCGCCGACGAGTCCGGCCAGTCCGACGATCTCACCGCGCCGCACGTCGAAGGAGACGTCGGTGAAGACGCCCTCGCGGGTCAGCCGGCGCACGCTCAGGGCGACCTCGCCCGGCGTCACGTCCTGCTTGGGGTAGAGCTCCTCGAGGTCGCGGCCGACCATGCGGCGGACCAGGTCGTCCTCGGTCATTCCGGCCAGCGGCTCGCTGGAGATCCAGGCGCCGTCGCGGAGCGTGGTGACCCGCTCGCAGATCTCGAAGATCTCCTCCAGGCGGTGGGAGATGAACAGCACCGCGGCGCCCTGGTCGCGCAGGGTGCGCACGACGCCGAAGAGGCGGGCGACCTCGCTGCCGGTGAGGGCGGCGGTGGGCTCGTCCATGACCAGGACGCGGGCGTCGAAGGAGAGCGCCTTGGCGATCTCGACGATCTGCTGGTCGGCGATGGACAGGCCGCGGGCCGGGCGGTCCGGGTCGAGATCGACACCGAGCCGCTCCATCAGTGCGGCGGTCGCGTCATGGGTGGCCCGGTGGTCGATCCGGCCGAGCGCCCGGCGGGGCTGCCGGCCCATGAAGATGTTCTCGGCGATCGACAGGTCGGGGAAGAGCGTGGGCTCCTGGTAGATCACGGCGATGCCGGCGTCGCGGGCGTCACCGGGGCCGTGGAAGACGACGGGGGCGCCGTCGAGCAGCACCTGGCCGGTGTCCGGCCGGTGCACTCCGGCGAGCGTCTTGATGAGGGTCGACTTGCCGGCTCCGTTCTCGCCGGCGAGGGCGTGCACCTCCCCGGGGAACAGCTCCAGGGAGACGTCCCGCAGTGCGCGGACCGCGCCGAAGGACTTGGAGATGTCCTTCAGCGCGAGGACCGGGGCCGGACCCGTGTCGGACGGGTGGGTCATGAGGGCTCCTCGACGACGCCGGTGGGAGGCCCTTACGACGTCGTGAAAGGTTTCAACTGGGTTGCCGGGACGTTAGGCGCGCGACGCATGTCACGTCAATGGGTCCCGGTCGAAAAACTTTCGAGAGCTTCAGGTCTCGGCCTGGTCACGGAGGGCGGTCTTCGCCGCAGGGGTTGACACCCCTCCGGGAGACCCATAGCTTCCCGTTCTGAATCGTTTCATTCAGTGGTCGTCACGACCCGATGTCACAGGAGCCCTGACGTGACCGAGCTCGCCGCGGTGAAAGCCGCTCTCAAGACACAGGCCGTGGAGACGCCGTCCTGGGCGTACGGGAACTCGGGGACCCGGTTCAAGGTGTTCGCACAGCAGGGCGTCCCCCGCTCCCCGCAGGAGAAGCTGGACGACGCGGCCCGGGTGCACGCGTTCACCGGTGTCGCGCCGACCGTGGCGCTGCACATCCCGTGGGACAAGGTCGAGGACTACGCGGCGCTGGCCAAGCACGCCGAGGACCGCGGGGTGAGACTCGGCGCCATCAACTCCAACACCTTCCAGGACGACGACTACCGGCTCGGCAGCATCTGCGCCCCGGACGCGGCGGTGCGCAGGAAGGCCGTCGACCACCTGCTGGAGTGCGTCGACATCATGGACGCGACCGGCTCCAAGGACCTGAAGCTGTGGTTCGCCGACGGGACGAACTACCCCGGGCAGGACGACATCCGCGCCCGCCAGGACCGGCTCGCCGAGGGGCTCGCCGAGGTGTACGAGCGACTCGGGGACGACCAGCGGATGCTGCTGGAGTACAAGTTCTTCGAGCCGGCGTTCTACACGACGGACGTGCCGGACTGGGGCACCGCCTACGCGCACTGCCTGAAGCTGGGGCCGAAGGCACAGGTCGTCGTCGACACGGGCCACCACGCTCCGGGGACCAACATCGAGTTCATCGTGGCGACGCTGCTGCGGGAGGGGAAGCTCGGCGGGTTCGACTTCAACTCGCGCTTCTACGCGGACGACGACCTGATGGTCGGCGCCGCCGACCCGTTCCAGTTGTTCCGGATCATGTACGAGGTGATCCGTGGGGGCGGGTTCACTCCCGAGGTGGCGTTCATGCTGGACCAGTGCCACAACATCGAGGCGAAGATCCCGGCGATCATCCGTTCCGTCATGAACGTCCAGGAGGCGACGGCCAAGGCGCTGCTCGTCGACCGGGCGGCGTTGGGTGAGGCCCAGGCCTCGGGGGACGTCCTCGAGGCGAACGCCGTGCTGATGGACGCGTACAACACGGACGTGCGTCCGCTCCTTCGTGAGGTGCGGGAGGAGATGGGGCTGGACCCCGAGCCCATGGCCGCCTACCGGCGGTCCGGGTGGGCCGAGCGGATTGTCGCTGAGCGGGTCGGGGGTGAGCAGGCCGGCTGGGGCGCGTGAGCGTCTGCCGGGTTTCTGTTTGTCGCGGGCTGCGGGTCGTCTGTGGTTGATCGCGCCCGCGCGGCGGTAGCCGCATGTCCCACATCGCCCCGCGCCCCTGTCGGGGCGTTCCACTCCCCCTCTTTCCCGAAGGACTGATCATTCATGGCGATCAACGCCGAAGCTGCCGCCCTGCTCGCTCGTTCCCATCGGCTCGGCGCCGACCCCCGCAACACCAACTACGCCGGCGGCAACACCTCCGCCAAGGGCACCGGGACCGACCCCGTCACCGGGGGTGACGTCGAGCTGATGTGGGTCAAGGGGTCCGGGGGCGACCTCGGGACGCTGACCGAGGCGGGGCTGGCCGCGCTGCGGCTGGACCGGCTGCGGGCGCTCGTCGACGTGTACCCGGGGGTCGAGCGCGAGGACGAGATGGTCGCCGCGTTCGACTACTGCCTGCACGGCAAGGGCGGTGCGGCCCCGTCGATCGACACCGCGATGCACGGGCTCGTCGGCGCCGCCCACGTCGACCACCTCCACCCCGACTCCGGGATCGCGCTCGCCTGCGCGGCCGACGGGGAGAAGCTGACCGCCGAGTGCTTCGGCGACACCGTGGTGTGGGTGCCGTGGCGGCGGCCCGGTTTCCAGCTCGGACTGGACATCGCCGCCGTGAAGGAGGCCAACCCCCGGGCCATCGGGTGCGTGCTCGGCGGGCACGGCATCACCGCGTGGGGCGACACCTCCGAGGAGTGCGAGCGCAACTCGCTGCACATCATCCGCACCGCCGAGGAGTTCCTCGCCGAGCGCGGCCGGCCGGAGCCGTTCGGCCCGGTGATCGAGGGGTACGAGGCGCTGTCCGAGGAGGAGCGGCGGGAGCGGGCCGCCGCACTGGCGCCGTACGTCCGGGCCGTCGCCTCGCAGGACCGGCCGCAGGTCGGGCACTTCGACGACTCCGACGCCGTACTGGACTTCCTGGCCCGCGCCGAGCACCCGCGGCTGGCCGCGCTGGGCACCTCCTGCCCGGACCACTTCCTGCGCACCAAGGTCCGGCCGCTGGTCCTGGACCTGCCGCCGTCCGCCCCGCTGGACGAGGCGGTCGCCCGGCTGAAGGAGCTGCACGCGGCCTACCGCGAGGAGTACGCCGCCTACTACGCGCGGCACGCGGAGGCCGGCTCCCCCGCGATGCGCGGGGCCGACCCGGCCATCGTGCTGGTGCCGGGCGTGGGCATGTTCAGCTTCGGCAAGGACAAGCAGACCGCGCGCGTGGCCGGCGAGTTCTACATCAACGCGATCAACGTGATGCGCGGGGCCGAGGCGGTCTCCACGTACGCGCCGATCGAGGAGTCGGAGAAGTTCCGCATCGAGTACTGGGCGCTGGAGGAGGCCAAGCTCCAGCGGATGCCGAGGCCCAAGCCGCTCGCGACGCGGGTCGCGCTCGTCACCGGTGCCGGCAGCGGGATCGGCAGGGCGATCGCCCAGCGGCTGGTGGCCGAGGGCGCCTGTGTCGTCGTGGCCGACCTGAACGGGGAGAACGCCGCCGAGGTCGCCGAGGAGCTGGGCGGCTCCGACAAGGCCGTCGCCGTGACCGTCGACGTGACGTCCGAGGAGCAGATCGCAGACGCCTTCAAGGCCGCCGTGCTCGCCTTCGGCGGGGTCGACCTGGTGGTGAACAACGCCGGTATCTCGATCTCCAAGCCGCTCCTGGAGACGTCCGCGAAGGACTGGGACCTCCAGCACGACATCATGGCCCGCGGTTCCTTCCTCGTCTCGCGCGAGGCGGCCCGGGTGATGACCGCGCAGGAGCTGGGCGGGGACATCGTCTACATCGCGTCGAAGAACGCCGTGTTCGCCGGCCCCAACAACATCGCCTACTCCGCCACCAAGGCCGACCAGGCCCACCAGGTGCGCCTGCTCGCCGCCGAGCTGGGCGAGCACGGGATCCGGGTCAACGGCGTCAACCCCGACGGCGTGGTGCGCGGTTCCGGGATCTTCGCGGGCGGCTGGGGCGCCAAGCGCGCCGCCGTCTACGGGGTGCCGGAGGAGAAGCTGGGCGAGTTCTACGCCCAGCGGACGCTGCTGAAGCGCGAGGTGCTGCCCGAGCACGTGGCGAACGCCGTGTTCGCGCTGACCGGCGGCGACCTCACCCACACCACCGGACTGCACGTCCCGGTCGACGCCGGCGTCGCCGCCGCGTTCCTGCGATGAGCGCCGTGAAGTCCTACGCCGCGGTCGACCTGGGCGCGTCCAGCGGGCGCGTCATGGTCGGCCGCGTCGGCCCCGACAGCCTGGAGCTGACCGAGGCCCACCGCTTCCCCAACCGGCCGGTGCGCATGCCCGAGGGGCTGCGCTGGGACGTCCTGGGGCTGTACGCCGGCGTGCTGGACGGGCTGAAGGCGGCCGGCGCGGTGGACTCCGTCGGCATCGACAGCTGGGCCGTGGACTACGGGCTGCTGGACGCGGACGGGGCGCTGCTCGGCAACCCGGTGCACTACCGCGACAGCCGTACCGACGGGATCGCGGAGAAGGTGTGGGCGACCGTGCCCGCCGAGGAGCTGTACGCGACGACCGGTCTGCAGTACGCGCCGTTCAACACGCTGTACCAGCTGACGGCAGCCCGCGGTTCGGCCCAACTGGCTCATGCCCGGCGGCTGTTGCTCATCCCGGATCTGCTGACGTACTGGCTGACCGGTGAGCAGGGCACGGAGCTGACCAACGCCTCGACCACCCAGCTGATCGACCCGCGCACCCGCGACTGGGCGCACGGGGTGGCGGAGCGCCTCGGCGTCGACCTCTCGTTGTTCGCGCCGCTCCGCCGGCCGGGGGACGCGGCCGGGGTGCTGCGGCCCGGGGTGCTGGAGGAGACCGGGCTGACCGGGCCGGTCCCGGTGACGGCGGTCGGCTCGCACGACACCGCGTCCGCGGTGGCCGCCGTGCCGGCGGACGGCGAGCGGTTCGCGTACATCTGCACCGGCACCTGGTCGCTGGCCGGCCTGGAGCTGGACGCGCCGGTGCTCACCGAGGAGAGCCGGGCCGCCAACTTCACCAATGAGCTGGGGCTGGACGGCACGGTCCGTTATCTGCGCAACATCATGGGCCTGTGGCTGCTCCAGGAGTGCGTACGGGCCTGGGGGCAGCCGGATCTGGGCGCGCTGCTGCTCGACGCCGCCAAGGTGCCGGCGCTGCGGTCGGTGGTGGACGCCGGGGACGCGGCGTTCCTCGCGCCGGGACGGATGCCGGAGCGGATCGCCGGGGCCTGCCGGGACTCGGGACAGCCCGTGCCGGCCACGCCCGCCGAGATCACCCGGTGCATCCTCGACTCGCTGGCCCTGGCCCACCGCAAGGCCGTCGAGGACGCGCAGCGGCTCGCCGGGCGGTCCGCCGACGTCGTGTACGTCGTGGGCGGCGGCACCCGCAACGCCCTGCTGTGCCAGCTGACCGCCGACGCCTGCGGGCTGCCGGTGGTCTCCGGGCCGACGGAGGCGGCGGCCCTGGGCAACGTGCTGGTGCAGGCCCGTGCCCACGGCCTGGTCGGCGACCTGGCCGGGATGCGGCGGCTGCTCACCCGCACCCAGCCGCTGACGCGGTACGAACCGCGCGGCGGTACGCAGCGGTGGCAGGCGGCGCAGGCCCGGCTCGCCCGGGGCTGACGCGGTCTCCCCCGGGCCCCCGCTCCCCCACTACCCTGCATTCACCCGATGATCGATTCACTAGGAGCCGCGATGCGTGTCGCACTGTTCCTGACCTGTGTCAACGACACGCTCTATCCGGACACCGGGCGCGCCGTGGTGAAACTCCTGACCAGGCTGGGCGTCGACGTCGACTTCCCGATGGCGCAGACCTGTTGCGGCCAGGCGCACTACAACACGGGCTACCGGCACGAGGCCGAGCCGCTCGCCCGGCATTTCTCCGACGTCTTCGGGGAGTACGAGGCGATCGTGACGCCGTCCGGGTCGTGCGGGGCGATGGTGCGGGAGCTGTATCCGCGGATGGGCGAGCGGGCCCGGGCGGAGGGCCGCGGGGACACCCTCGCGGCGACGCTGGCGCCGGTGGTGCCGAAGACGTACGAGCTCACGGAGTTCCTGGTGGACGTGCTGGGGGTGACCGACGTCGGGGCGTACTACCCGCACAAGGTGACCTACCACCCCACCTGTCACGGACTGCGCGGTCTCGGTCTCGGCGAGCGGCCCCTGCGGCTGCTGCGGGCGGTGAAGGGACTGGAGCTGGCCGAGCTGCCGGGCGCCGAGGAGTGCTGCGGCTTCGGCGGCACCTTCGCGCTGAAGAACTCCGACGTCTCGGCGGCGATGGGCGCCGACAAGGTGCGCAACGCCGAGTCGACGGGTGCCGAGGTGCTGTGCGCGGCGGACAACTCCTGTCTGATGCACATCGGCGGAACGATGACCAGGCTGCGGACCGGCATGCGGCCGGTGCACATCGCGGAGATCCTGGCGAGCACGGAGGAGGAGCCGGCCGTATGAGCGGGACGTTCGTCGGGATGCCGGCGTTTCCCGAGGCCGCCCACGAGGCGGTCGGCGACGCGACGCTGCGGGGCAACCTGCGGCACGCCACGCACACCATCCGCGCCAAGCGCGCGGCTGCCGTCGCCGAGCTCTCCGACTGGGCCGAGCTGCGCGAGGCCGGCAAGCGGATCAAGGACCACACGCTCCGTCATCTCGACCGCTACCTCGAGCAGTTGGAGGAGTCGGTGACGGCGGCGGGCGGCACCGTGCACTGGGCCGTCGACGCGGACGAGGCCAACCGGATCGTCGCCCAACTGGTGAAGGCGACCGGTGAGTCGGAGGTCGTCAAGGTCAAGTCGATGGCCACGCAGGAGATCGGGCTCAACGAGGCCCTGGAGGCGGAGGGCATCGCCGCCTACGAGACCGATCTCGCCGAGCTGATCGTGCAGTTGGGCAAGGACCGGCCCTCGCACATCCTGGTGCCGGCGATCCACCGCAACCGCGGGGAGATCCGGGAGATCTTCACCCGCGAGATGAGCGAGTGGGGCCGTCCCGCCCCCGACGGGCTGACGGACACGCCCGCCGAACTCGCCGAGGCGGCGCGGCTGCACCTGCGGGAGAAGTTCCTGCGCGCCAAGGTCGGCGTCTCCGGCGCCAACTTCATGGTCGCCGAGACCGGCACACTGGTGGTGGTGGAGTCCGAGGGCAACGGGCGGATGTGCCTGACCCTGCCCGAGACGCTGATCTCGGTCGTCGGCATCGAGAAGATCGTGCCGACCTGGCAGGACCTGGAGGTGTTCCTGCAGACCCTGCCGCGCTCCTCGACCGCCGAGCGGATGAACCCGTACACCTCGACGTGGACCGGCACCACCGACGAGGACGGGCCGCGCGACTTCCACCTGGTCCTGCTGGACAACGGCCGTACCGACACCCTCGCCGACGAGGTGGGCCGGCAGGCGCTGCGCTGCATCCGCTGCTCGGCCTGCCTCAACGTGTGCCCGGTGTACGAACGGGCCGGCGGCCACGCCTACGGCTCGGTCTACCCGGGGCCGATCGGCGCCATCCTCAGCCCTCAGCTCCGGGGCACCGGAAGCGAGATCGACGCGTCCCTGCCGTACGCCTCGTCGCTGTGCGGGGCCTGCTACGAGGTGTGCCCGGTCGCCATCGACATCCCCGAGGTCCTGGTGCACCTGCGGGAGCGGGTGGCCCAGGGCGGGGAGGTGACCCGGGGCGGCAACAAGGTGGTGCTCAAGCCGGCCAAGGGGCACGCCGCCGAGCGTGCCGCGATGCGCGCCGCCCGCTGGGCGTTCGCGCGCCCCGGGGCCCTGCGCACCGGCCAGCGGCTCGCCTCGCGCAC
>NZ_NCTE01001217.1 GCF_002114215.1 Streptomyces sp. 13-12-16
GTCCGCGCGGCGGCGGCCGGCGACACGGGGGGCGTCTCCGCCGCGGCCTGAAGGGGGAGCGTCTTTGCCGCGGCCCGAAAACGACCCGACGCCACCCGAAGTCCGCCGTGCGCCCCGCCGACCGGGTACGGTCCCGTGCCCTGCCCGCCCGGTACGTCCCGTGCCCCGTCGGCGGCCTACCTCATCGACCACGCTCGTCCCACCGGGCTCCACCGGGCCCACCGGGCCCACCGGGCCCACCGGGCCCACCGGGCCCACCGGGCCCACCGGGCCCACCGGGCCCGTCGGGCCCGTCGGGCTCCGGTGGGCTCCGACGAATCCCACCGGGCTCCGGTGAGACCCGCCGGTCCCCACCGGGCCGTCGGGCCCACTGATGCCCTCCACCCCTCCCGCCCCGCCGAAGAAAGGCTCGCCATGACCGACACCTCCTACCGCCCGGCCCCCAGCACCCCCGGTCCGATCTGGCGCGACGCCAACGTCCGCAGCGGGCCCTCGCTCGACAGCCCGGTCGTCGACCTGCTGCTGCCCGACGGCGTCACCGCCCACACCGCCGAGGGCTGGACCCTCGGCGACGAGGTCGTCGAGGGGGAGAATCCGGTCGGCGAGATCGTCAGTTCCGTCTGGTTCAAGTTCACCGACGGCCGCTGGTGCAGCGCGGTCAACTTCGACCCCGCCCACCTGAGGTCCGTGCTCGGGGACGCCGCCCCGCTGGTACGGCCGCACTCGCCGGAGGCTCTCCCCGGCCGCCGGAAGGCGGTGTGAGGTACTCCCGCCCGGCAGGCTCGCCGGGGGCCCGACGCCCTTCGGCAGGACGATCGCGAGACGCCCGTGCCCGGCCCCCGCGAGGTCCCGGTCGTCGGACCACCGGGATCCGCCCGTCGCCCGCGGCGGACACGGGCGCGGAACGAAGCCGGACGTGGTGCCGCCCTCCGACGTCGTCCGGCGCGGCCGAGTGCCGCGGGCGTCTCGCCCTCAGGCGGTCCGCGCCAGGTGTTCGACCAGCTGGTCGAAGCTGCTGTGCAGGCCGGCCACCGCCTCGGGGGTGCGGAGCATCGCGGGAACGTCGGTCTGGTGGACGGTCAGCTCCGTCCTGCCGTCGACGTCGGTGAAGGTCAGCGTCGAGATCAGGCCCACCGCGCCCACGGTGAAGCTGAGCTTCTCCGGCTCGACCACCTCGAGGTAGGTGGCACTCATCGGGTACTCGGTGCCGTCCTCGTCGGCCACCATGACCGTCTCGAAGGCCCCGCCGGGACGGGCATCGATCGTGATCCTCTCGACGGGCAGGGACGTGCCGGCGGGGCTCCAGAAGCGGGAGAGCTGACCGGGCTCGACGAACGCCCTGAAGACCCGCTCCCGGGGCGCGTCGAACACGCGGGTGAGGGTGACCTCGCCGAGGTCGGAGTCGGCCGTGCTCGAAACGCTCATGTCTGTGCCTCTCTCTGCTGTCGTTGGACTTCCTGCAGGTGCTGGTCAAGACGGTCGAACCTGGACTGCCAGACCTGCGTCTGACGCTCGATCCACTCCGCCGCGTCGCCCAGCGGTGACACCTCGAGCCGACAGGGCCTCCACTGGGCGTCGCGGCCCCGGGAGATCAAACCGGCTCGCTCGAGCACCTTCAGGTGCCTGGAGACCGCCTGAAGGCTGATGGAGAAGGGCTCGGCCAGCTCGTTCACCGTCGCTTCCCCGACGGCCAGGCGCGCGAGGATGGCTCGCCGGGTCGGATCGGCCAAGGCCGAGAAGGTGGTGCTGAGTTCGTCGCTTGACATCCGTATTCAACCTAGTGCTTGATTAACCAGATGGTTTAGTGTGTCTCCAGGGTCGGGCACCCGTCAAGGGTGTCCCCCACAGGGAAACGCCGCTCCATCAGCGACATCGCGCGCAGAGCCCCCGGCCTGACGCTTCCAGAACGGCTCCGGACAACCGAGACGGCCGAGACCGAGAGGACGAGTTGATGCATTCGACGAACGTGAAGAACCTGGAAGTCCCGGGTGCGAAGCTGCATTACGAGGTCACCGGAGAGGGCCCCGTGCTGCTGCTCATCTGCGGCGGGCCGACCGACGCCGCGATCTACGCGGGGCTGGTCGGCACGCTCTCCGAGAACTACACCGTCGTGTCCTACGACCCGCGGGGCAACTCGCGCAGCAGCCTTGACGGGACGCCGCAGGAGCAGCAGATCGAGGCGCACAGTGACGACGCCCACCGGCTGCTGGCGGCAGTGACGGACGAGCCCGCCCACGTCTTCGGCAGCAGTGGCGGCGCCCTGGTCGGTCTCGACCTCGTCGCCCGCCACCCCGAGCAGGTGAAGTCCCTGGTGGTGCACGAACCGCCGGTGATGGAGCTGCTGCCGGACAGCGACCGCTGGCGCGAGCACTTCCAGGACGTCTACGACACCTACCAGGCCGCCGGTGTCGGCCCGGCGATGCAGAAGTTCATCGCCGGTGTGGAGGGGGAGGACGCCCCGCCGCCGGCCCCGCCGGAGATGGGTACGCCGAGCCCGGAGATGATGGAGATGATGGGCCGGATGGCGGCGAACGCCGAGTTCTTCGTCGGCAACGTCATGCTGCCGTTCAGCCGCTTCACTCCGGACGCCGAGGCGCTGAAGTCGGCCCCGACCCGTATCGTCTGCGCGGCGGGCGAGGCGTCCAAGGGACAGCCCGTCCAGCAGGCGGGTCTCGCCCTCGCCGACAGCATCGGAGCGGAGGCCGTGGACTTCCCCGGAGACCACCAGGGATTCCTGACGCACAGCGCCCCGTTCGCCGAGCAGCTGCGCAAGGTGCTCGCCGCCGGTCAGTGACCGGGACCCGGGTGGCCCCCGGTCCGTCCGCGGAATTACCGCGGAGGGACCGGGGGCCACGTCTTGTGCCCGCCCACCCCGGTGGAAGACGAAACAGGCAGGTGCCCACTTCTGCCTCCTGCCCGGGCGCGCCACCCGCCCGTGCGGAGGCCGGGACCGCGTCGCCCATGCCGCCGTGCCGCTTCCCCCG
>NZ_NCTE01001218.1 GCF_002114215.1 Streptomyces sp. 13-12-16
CAGCCGCCCAGCCGCCCAGCCGCCCAGCCGCCCAGCCGCCCCCACCTGCCCCGCAATCCGCGGGCAGTCGTGCCTCCCCCAGTGCCTGAAGGGCCTGGGAGGTACCCCCAGGGGCGGCACGGGTGGGCGCGACGGCACCCTGTGAGCGCCGGGCTGCGCGTCCCACCCCCGGCCCAGCGGACCGCCCGTCCCGGTCAGTCGACCGCCGTGATCAGCACAGCCACGGTGGGGCGGTCCGGCAGCGCTTCGGCCACCGCCGAACGGACCCCCCGGGCCACATCCAGAGGGCGTGCGTCCGCCGCGACCGCGAGCTCCACGCGCGCGTGCCGCCGGGGCAGGGCGTCGACGCCCGGACGTTCGGTCAGGTGAACCGACCGCCCCAGCACCCCCGTCAGCCGACTCACCCCCGGCACGGCGACCGCCGCGGCCGCGACCCGGTCCGCCTCCGAGTCACCGGGGCCCGTCGGCTCGTCCACCGCCGACTCACCCGGAGCCGGTTCCGCAACCGGCACCGGCTCCGCGTCCAACAACTCCACCACCCGCAGATCCACCTCCACGACGGCCAACCCGATCCGCTCCGCCGCCGCTTCCGCCAGCACCCCCCGCAGCCGCGACGCGGTCACCGGCACCGGCCATTCCGCGGTGGCCGCGAACTCGACGGTCAGCCGCAGCACCCCCGGCGGCACCGCCCCCGGCGGAGGCGGCACGACCGGCTCGCCCGCCACCCCCTCCGGATCGGCGAGCCCGATCCGTACACCGTCCAGGCGTACGCCCGGCGCATCCCGTACCACCGCGCGCCGCAGTACCGCCTCCGCCGCCCGCTCCGCGATCCACGCGCCGTCGCGCGGCCCTCCCAGGGCCAGGATCCTGCCCAGCCCCACCTGCTGCCGTACCGCCCGAGCCCACCGGTCCGCCGTCATTCCCCCAGCCTGACGCATCTCCGGCGCGGTACCGGGCAACCACGCATACCGTGGTCGGTGGAGGACGACCGAAGGGACGTACGGCGATGACCGACATGACCGAGGGAGGCCCGGTACGGGCCCCCGACCCGGAGAAGAACCTCTTGGAGACCACCCCCCGCAAGAGCCAGGGAACACGGCGCGGCGGCGGTGACCCGGCGACCCGTGGCCGTACCACCATCGCCGACGGTGTCGTGGAGAAGATCGCGGGGCTGGCCGCGCGGGACGTGCTCGGCGTGCACGCCATGGGCAGCGGCCTGTCACGGACCTTCGGCGCCGTACGCGACCGGGTGCCCGGCGGCTCGAAGTCGGTGACGCGCGGCGTGAAGGCCGAGGTCGGCGAGTTGCAGACCGCGCTCGACCTGGAGATCGTCGTCGACTACGGCGTGTCCATCGCCGACGTCGCCAGGGCCGTACGGGAGAACGTCATCGCGGCGGTCGAGCGGATGACCGGACTGGAGGTGGTCGAGGTCAACATCGCGGTGAGCGACGTGAAGCTGCCCGAGGAGGAGGAAGAGGTACCGGAGACCCGCCTCCAGTGAGGTTCGGTGAGCGGAGGAGCACACCATGAACATGGCCGTGGTCGGCATGATCGCCGGCATGGCGTTGGGCTTCGCCGGATACTTCGGCGGATTCGGGGCGTTTCTGCTGGTGGCGGCGCTGGGCGCCGTCGGGTTCGTCGTCGGGCGGTTCCTCGAGGGGGACCTGGAACTCGGGGACTTCTTCCGTTCCCGTGACGAACGGCGGCGGTGACGGCGGTGAGCACGGTCGTCGAGCCCGGCCGGGGCCCGGCCGCCGTCGCGCCGGGTGAACGCGGGGCGACCAGGATCGCCGACCGGGTGGTCGCGAAGATCGCCTCGCAGGCGGCCCGCGAGGCGTCCGGCCCCCTGCCGCCGGACGCGGCCCCGCCGCACG
>NZ_NCTE01001219.1:0-681 GCF_002114215.1 Streptomyces sp. 13-12-16
AGGTCGATCAGCCCGCCCCATCGTGCGGGGATCTCCAGCGCCGCGACCAGGCCGAGTCCCCACACCGCCGCCTGGGCGGGAGCGGTGAGCCGCTCCGTGCCGGCGACCGCGACGGCGCCGCGCGTCACGCACCACAGGGGCGCGGTGACCTCGGCGTCCAGCAGGGCCTGGAGCAGGACCGCGGTCGGGACGGCCGGGGCCTGCGCGGCATCCGTGAGGGCGAGCAGGGACAGCACCCCGGTGAGGGCGGTGCCCTCGGACAGCAGGCCGCGCAACCGCCCGGCGAGCGTGTCGCGGTCGGCGGTGCCGACGGTGAGCGGCACGACGTCGGCGCCGACGGCCGTCAGGACGGCGACCACCCACGGATCGTCGGCGAGCGCCTCGGGGACGACCGCCAGCCAGGTGCCGGCGGCGGTGGGCGCGGAGGAGGGCAGCGACAGCGGCTTCCACATCTCGTGGTGCCTGACCCCGTCGACCATCGCCTGATCGCGCTGCCTGCGCCGCCAGGTGGACAGCGCGGGCAGGACCGCGCCCAGCGCCTCGGTGTCGACCGCGAGGTCGGCGGCGAGCGTGGTCAGGTCCTCGCCCTCCACGGCCGTCCAGAACGCCGTGTCCAGGGGGTCGGCCCCGGTTCCGCCCGCCGTGGAGCGCTGGGCGTCGGGCCAGTGGCGGGGCCGCCGG
>NZ_NCTE01001219.1:951-4657 GCF_002114215.1 Streptomyces sp. 13-12-16
TGAGCGCGGTCAGGACGCCGTCGGGGCCGATCTCCAGGAAGGCGTTCGCCCCGGCGTCGGTGAGTGCCCTGACGCCGTCGGCGTAGCGGACGGTGCCGCGGACGTGGCGCACCCAGTAGTCGGCCGAGCACAGCAGGTCGGGGCCGGCGATCTCACCGGTCACGTTGGACACGACGGGGATGCGCGGCTCGGCGTAGGTCAGACCCTCCGCGACCTCACGGAAGGCGTCCAGCATCGGCTCCATCAGCGGCGAGTGGAAGGCATGACTCACCGACAGCCGCTGCGTCCTGCGGCCCTGAGCGGCGAACTCCTCGCCGAGCGCGACGACTTCATTCTCGGCACCGGACACGACGACGGACCCGGGACCGTTGACCGCGGCCAGGGCGATCCCGTCCGTGAGACGCGGGACGATCTCCTCTTCGGTGGCCTCGATCGCCACCATCGCGCCGCCCGCCGGGAGGTCCCCCATCAGCCGGGCACGGGCCGCGACCAGCGTGCACGCGTCCTCCAGCGACAGCACCCCGGCCACGTGCGCGGCCGCGATCTCGCCGACCGAATGGCCTCCGACGAACTCCGGCGTCACACCCCAGCTTTCGATCAGCCGGTAGAGCGCCACCTCGACCGCGAACAGCGCGGGCTGCGTGTAACCGGTCGCATCGAGGAGCTCCGCCTCCGGCGTGCCCTCCTCGGCGAACAGCACCTCACGCAGCGGGCGTTCCAGCTCGTCATCGAAGTGGTTCAGTACGGCGTCCAGAGCCTCCGCGAACACCGGGAACCGGGCATACAGCTCACGTCCCGTCCCCGCCCGCTGCGAACCCTGACCCGAGAACAGCACCGCCGGCGACCGCTCCCCCGCACGACCACGCGCCACCTCCACCGGCGCCCCGCCCCCAACGCCCGCGAGGAGGACCACCCGGTGCTCGAACACCGACCGCCCCGACACCAGCGAGAAGCCCACGTCCAGCGCGGAGGCGGTGTCGAGGGTGACGATCCGGTCCAGTTGGTCTTCCAGAGCCTCCTCGGACTTCGCGGACACCGGCCACGGCACGGCTCCGGGGACGACCTCGGGCGCCGCGGCCGGCGTGACCGGCTCGGTCTCCGGGGCCTGCTCGATGATGGTGTGCGCGTTGGTGCCGCTGATACCGAAGGACGACACACCGGCACGGCGCGGACGCCCGGTCTCCGGCCAGTCGACGGTCTCGGTGAGCAGGCGCACCTCGCCCTCGGTCCAGTCCACGTGGGTCGACGGGGCGTCGATGTGCAGGGACTTGGGCAGCAGGCCGTGGCGGAGCGCCATGACGGTCTTGATGACGCCGGCGACTCCGGCGGCGGCCTGGGTGTGGCCGATGTTCGACTTGATGGAGCCGAGCAGCAGCGGCCGGTCGGCGGGGCGGTCCTGGCCGTAGGTGGCGAGCAGCGCCTGGGCCTCGATCGGGTCACCGAGGGTGGTGCCGGTGCCGTGCGCCTCGACGGCGTCCACGTCGGCGGGGGTGAGTCCGGCGCTCGCCAGGGCCTGCCGGATCACGCGCTGCTGCGACGGACCGTTGGGCGCGGTCAGGCCGTTGGAGGCGCCGTCCTGGTTGACGGCGGAACCGCGGATCACGGCGAGCACGGGGTGGCCGTTGCGGCGGGCGTCGGAGAGCCGCTCGACGACGAGCATGCCCACGCCCTCGGACCAGCCGGTGCCGTCGGCGGCGTCCGCGAAGGCCTTGCAGCGGCCGTCGGGGGCGAGGCCGCCCTGCCGGGTGAAGCCGGCGTATCCCATGGCGGTCGACATCACGGTGACGCCGCCCGCGAGGGCGAGGGAGCACTCGCCGGAGCGCAGCGCGTGGGCCGCCCAGTGCAGGGCGACCAGGGAGGAGGAGCAGGCGGTGTCGATCGTGACCGCCGGGCCCTCCAGGCCGAAGGTGTAGGACAGGCGGCCGGAGACGACGCTGGTGGCGAGGCCGGTGGGAGCGTGGCCCTCGGCGTCCTCACTGGAGTTCATGACGAGGGTGGTGTAGTCCTGGCCGCTGGTGCCGACGAACACACCGGTCCGGCTGCCGCGTACGGTCGCCGGGTCGATGCCGGCGCGTTCGAACGCCTCCCAGGTGGTCTCCAGGAGCAGGCGCTGCTGCGGGTCCATGGCGAGGGCCTCGCGCGGGGAGATCCCGAAGAAGCCGGCGTCGAAGTCGGCGACGTCGTAGAGGAAGCCGCCCTCGGAGGTGGCGCTGCGGCCGTGCCCGCCGTGTCCGCCGCGCACGAGGGTGTCCAGGTCCCAGCCGCGGTCGGTCGGGAAGGCGGAGATGCCCTCACGGCCCTCGACGACGAGCCGCCACAGTTCCTCGGGCGAGCTGACGCCGCCGGGCATCCGGCAGGCCATGCCGACGATGACGATCGGGTCTTCGGCCGTCGCGGGGAGAACCGTGACCGCGGGGGCGCCGGTGGTCCGCTCCTCGTCGAGGAGGGCGGTCACCAGGTGTCCGGCGAGCACGGTGGGCGTCGGGTAGTCGAAGACGAGGGTCGCCGGGAGCCGCAGGCCGGTGGCGGTGGTGAGGCGGTTGCGCAGTTCGACGGCGGTGAGCGAGTCGAAGCCGAGGTCGTGGAAGTCGCGGTCGGCCTCGACGGCCTTGGGCGAGGAGTGGCCGAGCACGGTGGCGGCCTCGCCGCGGACCAGGTCGAGCAGGACGCGGACGCGCTCCTCCTCCCGTGTCTCCAGGAGTCGGCGGGTGAGGTCCGCGGCGACCCGGGCACCGCCGACGGCGGTGGCGGCGGCGCGCCGGGTGCCGCGCACCAGGTTGCGCAGCAGCGGGGGCACCTCACCGGGCATCCGGGTGTTGCCGGAGGCGCCGATGGGCACGAGGCAGGGCTCGTCGGAGACCGTGGCGGCGTCCCAGAGCGCGAGGCCCTGTTCGACGCTGAGGGGTGGCGCGGCCGAGGCGGCCATCCTGCGGGCACTGGCGTCGGAGAGGGTGCCGGTCATGCCGCCGTCCTGGACCCAGGCGCCCCAGGCCAGGGAGAGGGCGGGCAGGCCGGCGGCGGCCCGCTGCTGAGCGAGCGCGTCCAGGAAGACGTTGGCCGCCGCGTAGTTGCCCTGGCCCGCACTGCCCATCACACCGGACACCGACGAGTACATGACGAAGGCGGCGAGGTCCAGGTCCCGGGTCAGCTCATGGAGGTGCCAGGCGGCGTCGACCTTCGGCCGCAGCACGCCGGAGACCCGCTCCGCCGACAGGGATGTCACCACGCCGTCGTCCAGAACGCCGGCCGTGTGGACGACCGCGGTCAGCGGGTGGGCGTCGGGGACGGCGGCGAGGAGCGCGGCGGTGGCGTCGCGGTCGGCGGTGTCGCAGGCGGCGACGGTCACCTCGGCGCCCAGCTCCCGCAGTTCGGCGGCGAGTTCGGCGGCGCCGGGCGCGTCCGGACCACGTCGGCCGGTCAGCAGCAGGTGCCGCATACCCGAGGCGGCGAGGCGGCGGGCGAGGTGTCCGCCGAGCGCACCGGTGCCGCCGGTGATGAGGACGGTGCCGTCGGGGTTCCAGCGGCGCGGCATCGTCAGCACGATCTTGCCGACGTGCCTGGCCCGGCTCATGAACCGGAACGCCTCACGCGCCCGCCGCACGTCCCACACCGTCACCGGCAGAGGCCGCAACGCCCCCTCGGCGAACAGCCCCACCAACTCCCGCAGCATCTCCCCCGTACGCGCGGGTCCGGCCTCACCGAGGTC
>NZ_NCTE01001219.1:4667-10735 GCF_002114215.1 Streptomyces sp. 13-12-16
TGGCGGTGTCGAAGAGGGCGAGGCCGCGCTCGACGGGGAGGGGGGCGGCCCCGGAGGCGGCGATGCGCCGCATGCCGGTGTCGGAGAGGGTGCCGGTCATGCCGGCGCTCTGCTCCCAGGCGCCCCAGGCCAGGGACAGGGCGGGCAGGCCGGCCGCGGCCCGCTGCTGGGCGAGCGCGTCCAGGAAGACGTTGGCCGCCGCGTAGTTGCCCTGACCGGCGCTGCCCATCACACCGGACACCGACGAGAACATCACGAACGCGGCCAGCCCCAGATCACGCGTCAGCTCATGGAGGTGCCAGGCGGCGTCGACCTTCGGCCGCAGCACCTCCGAGACCCGCTCCGCCGACAGCGACGTCACCACACCGTCGTCCAGCACACCCGCCGCGTGCACGACCGCGGTCAGCGGGTGGGCCGTGTCGATCCCGGCGAGCAGTGTCTCGGCCGCCTCGCGGTCGGCGATGTCGCAGGCGGTGATGTCGACGACCGCCCCGGCGGCCGTGAGTTCGTCCCGCAGCTCGGCGGCGCCCTCGGCGTCGATGCCCCGGCGGGACACCAGGAGGAGGCGGCGCGCGCCCCGCGCGGTCACCAGGTGGCGGGCCAGTTCCCGGCCCAGGCCTCCCGTGCCGCCGGTGATGAGGACGGTGCCGTCGGGGTTCCAGCGGCGCGGCATCGTCAGCACGATCTTGCCCACGTGTCTGGCCCGGCTCATGAACCGGAACGCCTCGCGTGCCCGCCGCACGTCCCACACCGTCACCGGCAGAGGCCGCAACGCCCCCTCGGCGAACAGCCCCACCAACTCCCGCAGCATCTCCCCCGTACGCGCGGGTCCGGCCTCACCGAGGTCGAAGGCACGGTAGGTCACCCGGCCGCCGACCGACCGCGGATCCCGGACGTCGGTCTTGCCCATCTCCAGGAACCGACCGCCGTCCGCCGTCAGCCGCAACGACGCGTCCACGAACTCACCCGCCAGCGCGTTCAGCACCACATCCACGCCCCGGCCACCACTCACCGCCCGGAACTTCTCCTCGAAGCCCAGATCACGCGACGACGCGATGTGGTCCTCGTCCAGCCCCAGACCCCGCAGCGTCTCCCACTTGCCCTCACTCGCGGTCGCGAACACCTCCGCACCCAGATGCCGGGCCAGCTGCACCGCCGCCATGCCCACACCACCAGCACCGGCATGCACCAGCACCGACTCCCCCGCCCGCAGACCCGCCAGGTCGGTCAGGCCGTAGTAGGCGGTGAGGAACACCAGTGGCACCGACGCCGCCTGCTCGTCCGTCCACCCGTCGGGGACGCGGACCAGGAAGCGCTCGTCGATCAGCACGTCGGTGCTCAGGCCGCCGGGCACCATGCCCATCACCCGGTCGCCCGGCGCGAAGTCGGTCGCCTCGGGCCCGGTGGCGGTGACGACACCGACCGCCTCGGCTCCGAGCGGTCCCGCTTCACCCGGGTACATGCCGAGCGCGTTGAGCACGTCGCGGAAGTTCAGCCCGGCCGCCCGCACGTCGAGGCGCACCTGCCGCCCCTCCGGCGCGTCCAGCATCTCCGGGCACGGAACGAGCGTGAGGGAGTCCAGGTCGCCCTTGCCGGTGCTGTCCAGCCGCCAGGGGCCGTGGGCCGGGGGCAGCAGTCCGGCACCGGTGACCGCCCGGTCCAGGCGTCCCACCAGGACGTCCCCGTCCCGTACGACGAACTGGGCGTCGCCGCCCGCCAGGAGCTCCGGCAGCAGCGGCAGCACGGTCTCGACGCGGCCGTCCGCGTCGAGGTCGAGCAGGGCGAAGCGGGCGGGGTTCTCGGAGTGCGCGGCGCGCAGCAGACCCCAGACGGCCGCGGCCGCCAGGTCCTCGACCCGGTCGCCGTGCCCGGAGCACATCGCGCCCCGGGTGACGAACACCAGTCGGGCCGTCTCGAAGCGGTCCTGCCGCAGCCACTCCTGCACCAGGTCGAGGGCGTGCGCGAGAAGCGTGTGCGTGGCCCGCGGTACGTCGTCGCCGTGGCCGTCGCCGGACACGGGGACGCACACCAGGTTCTCGGCGCCGGTGAGACCGCCCAGGGCGGCCGCGGCGGCGCGGGTGCCGAGGGCGGGCAGGGTGGCGTGACGCACCGAAGGGTCGGCGGCGGTCTCGGGGGCGGCGGTCCACTCCAGGCGGAGCAGCGAGTCCAGCTCGGGGCGGCGGGCGGCGGGCGCCTGCGTCCCGGCGGGGACCCGCAGCACCAGCGACTCGGCCGACAGGACGGGAGCGCCCTCGACGTCCACGGCGGCGATCGAGACCGAGTCCTCGCCCGTGCGGGCGACCCGGAAGCGGACCACGGAGGCGCCGTCCGCGTGCAGCGACACCCCTCCCCACAGGAACGGCAGCAGCTTGTGCTCGTCGTCCAGGCCGGCGAACCCGACGGACTGCACGGCCGCGTCGAGCAGCGCCGGGTGCATGCCGTAGTAACCGGCGTCGTCCGCCTCCGCCGGGAGCGCGGCCTCGACGAACGCCTCCTCGCCGCGCTTCCACACGGCGCGGATGGTGCGGAAGACGGGTCCGTACTCGGTGCGGTCGTAGAAGCCCTCCAGGTCGGCGGCGACCGCGTTCTGCGGGGGCCAGACACTCGTGTCGAAGTCGGTGGTCCGCGCGTCCGTGCCGAGCACGCCGGTGGCGTGCTCCGTCCAGGTCGCCTCCGGCGCGTCGGCGGACCGCGAGTACAGGCTCACCTTGCGGGCGCCGGTCTCGTCGGGCGCCCCGACCCACACCTGGACGACGACGGCCCCGTCCTCGGGCAGCAGCAGCGGCGTGGCGAGGGTGAACTCCTCGACACACGCGCAGCCGACCTCGTCACCGGCGCGCACGGCCAGTTCCAGGAAGCCGGTGGCCGGGAAGAGGACCATGCCGCCGCCGACGGTGTGGTCGGCCAGCCAGGGGTGTGTGGTGAGCGACAGGCGCCCGGTGAACAGCACGCCCTCGGAGGCGGCGAGCGCCGTGGCGGCGCCCAGCAGCGGGTGCTCGGCGGGGCGGAGCCCGGCGCCCGTGACATCACCGGTGTGGGCCGCCGGGCGGGGCCAGTACCGCTCGTGGTGGAAGGCGTACGTCGGCAGCGCCACCCGGCGCGCCCCCGTCCCCTCGAAGCACGTCGCCCAGTCGATGTCGACGCCGGTGACGTGGAGCCGGGCCAGCGCGGTGAGCAGCGCGGTCTCCTCGGGACGGTCCCCCCGCAGCACCGGCACCGACACGACGTCCTCGCCGCCGTCCAGCACCCGCGCGGCCATCCCGGTCAGGACACCGTCGGGACCCAGCTCCAGGAACGCGTTCGCTCCCCCGTCGGCCAGCGCGCGCACGCCGTCGGCGAAACGCACCGTGCCACGGACGTGACGCACCCAGTACTCCGCCGAACACAGCAGGCCGGGGTCGGCGATCTCACCGGTCACGTTGGACACGACGGGGATGCGCGGTTCGGCATACGTCAGTCCCTCCGCGACGGCGCGGAAGGCGTCGAGCATCGGCTCCATCAGCGGCGAATGGAAGGCATGACTCACCGACAGACGCTGCGTCTTGCGACCCTGTGCGGCGAACTCCTCGGCCAGCGCGAGGACTTCCCGCTCCACGCCCGCGATGACGACCGCATCCGGACCGTTGACCGCCGCGAGGGCGGTCCCGCCCGTCAGCCTCGGAGCGATCTCCTCCTCGGTCGCCTGGACGGCGATCATGGCGCCGCCCGCCGGGAGTTCCCGCATCAGCCGGGCACGCGCCGCGACCAGCGCGCACGCGTCCTCCAGCGACAACACCCCGGCCACGTGCGCGGCCGCGATCTCACCCACGGAATGCCCGGCCACGAACTCCGGCCGCACACCCCACGACTCCACCAACCGGAACAACGCCACCTCGACCGCGAACAACGCGGGCTGCGTGAACCCGGTCGTGTCGAGGAGCTCCGCCTCCGGCGTGCCCTCCTCCGCGAACAGCACCTCCCGCAACGGACGCTCCAACTCCACGTCGAGGCGCGCCAGTACGGCGTCCAGCGCCTGCGCGAACACCGGGAACCGGGCATACAGCTCACGTCCCGTCCCCGCCCGCTGCGACCCCTGCCCCGAGAACAGCACCGCCAACGACCGCTCCACCGCACGACCACGCGCCACCTCCACGGGGGCACCGCCCTCCAGGCCGGTGCCCGCGAGCAGCACCGTCCGGTGCTCGAACAGGGACCGCCCGGAGGCCAGCGAGTAGCCCACGTCCAGGACGGACCCGGCGTCGAAGGACGTCACCCGGTCGATCTGTCCCGGCAGGGCGTCCTCGGACCGCGCCGAGACCGGCCACGGCACCAGGACCGGCGAGACGGACGGCTCGGTGGCCGGCTCAGGGTCCTGCGCGGCCGGTTCGGGCTGTTCGAGGATGACGTGGGCGTTGGTGCCGCTGAGGCCGAAGGACGACACACCGGCACGCCACGGCCGGTCCGTGTCCGGCCACTCGGTCGACTCGGTGAGGAGGCGTACCGCGCCGGCCTCCCAGTCGACGTGCGTGGAGGGCCGGTCGACATGGAGGGTCCTGGGCAGGGTGCCGTGGCGCAGGGCGAGCACCATCTTGATGACGCCGGCGACACCGGCGGCGGCCTGCGTGTGCCCGATGTTCGACTTGATGGAGCCGAGCAGCAGCGGACGCTCCGGATCGCGGTCGCGACCGTAGGTGGCGAGCAGCGCCTGGGCCTCGATCGGGTCGCCGAGGGTGGTGCCGGTGCCGTGCGCCTCGACGGCGTCCACGTCGGCGGGGGTGAGTCCGGCGCTCGCCAGGGCCTGCCGGATCACGCGCTGCTGCGACGGACCGTTGGGCGCGGTCAGGCCGTTGGAGGCGCCGTCCTGGTTGATGGCCGAGCCGCGGACCACCGCGAGCACCTCGTGCCCGTTGCGGCGGGCGTCGGAGAGGCGTTCCAGGACGAGCATGCCCACGCCCTCGGACCAGCCGGTGCCGTCGGCGGCGTCCGCGAAGGCCTTGCAGTGGCCGTCGGGGGCGAGGCCACCCTGCCGGGTGAAGCCGGAGAAGTTCATCGGGGTCGACAGCACGGTGACGCCGCCCGCGAGGGCGAGGGAGCTCTCGCCGCTGCGCAGGGACTGGGCGGCGAGGTGCAGGGCGACCAGGGAGGAGGAGCAGGCGGTGTCGACGGTGAGCGCCGGGCCCTCCAGGCCGAGGGCGTAGGAGACCCGGCCGGAGATGACGCTGGTGGCGAGACCGGTGCTGGCGTGGCCCTCGACGTCCTCGCGGGAGGTCATCACCAAGGTCGCGTAGTCCTGGCCGGTGGTGCCCACGAAGACGCCGGTGGCGCTGGAGCGCAGGCTCTGCGGGTCGATGCCGGCGCGTTCGAACGCCTCCCAGGAGGTCTCCAGGAGCAGGCGCTGCTGCGGGTCCATGGCGAGGGCCTCGCGCGGCGAGATCCCGAAGAAGGCGGCGTCGAAGCCGCCCACGTCGTGCAGGAAACCGCCGCGGCGGGTGGCGCTGACGCCCCGGTTGTCGTGGCCGCCGCCGAACAGGGTGTCCAGGTCCCAGCCGCGGTCGGTCGGGAACGCGGTGATGCGGTCCTCGCCGTCGGCGAGCATGCGCCACAGTTCGTCGGGGGTGGTGATGCCGCCGGGCATGCGGCAGGCCATGCCGATGATGACGATCGGGTCGTCGGCGACGTCGGCGGCCACCAGGGGGGCGCCCAGGTCGCCGTGTTCGTCGAGGAGTTCGGCGACCAGGTGCTCGGCGAGGCCGTGCGGGGTCGGGTAGTCGAAGACGAGGGTGGCGGTCAGCCGCAGGCCGGTGGCGGTGGTGAGGCGGTTGCGCAGTTCGACGGCGGTGAGCGAGTCGAAGCCGAGTTCGCGGAACTCGCGGCCGGGTTCGATGGCCTTGGGCGAGGAGTGGCCGAGCACGACGGCGGCCTCGGCCCGCACCAGTTCGACGAGGTGGCGGACGCGCTCGTCCTCGGGGAGGGCCAGCAGGCGGCGCGTCAGGTCGGCGGCGGTGCCCGCGCCGCCGACGGCGGTGGCGGCCGAACGCCGGCTGCCGCGCACCAGGTTGCGCAGCAGCGGGGGCACCTCACCCGGGATG
>NZ_NCTE01001220.1 GCF_002114215.1 Streptomyces sp. 13-12-16
ACGTTCTCGCCGGCCGGGGCGAGCGGCAGCGGCTCGTCGTCGTCCTCCCGCAGGACACCGATGATGCGGTGCAGCCGGTCCGTGGCGTCGGCGGCCGCGGCGCGCAGGTCGGCCGCGGCGTCCCGGTGGTGGCCGGGGAGGTCGGGGGCGACCTGGAGGGCGCCCGCGCGCAGGGCGATCAGGCTCAGCTCGTGGCCCAGGGAGTCGTGCATGTCCTGGGCGATCCTGGCCCGCTCGCGCAGCCGGGCGCGCTCCTCGGTCAGGCGCTGTTCCTCCTCCAGGCGGGCGGCCCGCAGCCAGCCCGCCGCGGTGAGCGCGCGGCTCTGTCCCCAGTAGCGTCCGCCGAGCCAGGGCAGGACACAGCCGAAGAGGAGGGTGCCGGTCAGGACCAGCCACTCGGGGACCGGGTCGGGCCCCACCAGTGCGATCTTCACGCCGCCGGCGCAGGCGACGGCGGCGAGGCACAGCGCCGCGGGGACCGTACGGGGCGACCGCAGGCCGAGCAGCAGCGCGAACACCGCGAGGGCGGGGCCGTAGGAGACGCTGAACAGCGCAGGCGTGGCGGCGAGGCTCAGCAGCGCCGTCAGCCCGAAGGCGACCGTCGGCCGGCGTCGGGCCGTGGCGGTGGCGGCGGCGAGCACGCCGAGTCCGGTGAGCTGCTGCCAGAGCGGACGCGGCTCGTTCAGCCCGATCCGGTCGGCGCAGACCGCGGGCAGGGCGAGGGCCGCCCAGAGCAGGCAGCCCTTGCCGAGCGCGGCGGTACGGGCACGTTCCATGGCCTTGACGCTACAAGCGGACGGGGGTGTGCCACCGCTGCCGATCGTCAGGTGTGCCGTCACCCTGCGGGAGGCCTCCGCCGTGGCGCTCCCACCACGGGCGGGCACCGGCGTGGGAGGATCGAGGAGCCATGACTGCTCCCACTAAGCCCCCGTACGGCAACGCCGCCGATTCCGCGTCCGAGCGTGCTCCCGGTGAGCCGCTGCACTCCCCCGTCATCGACTGGTTCGACGAGCACGCCCGGGATCTGCCGTGGCGGCGTCCGGAGGCCGGTGCGTGGGGGGTGATGGTCAGCGAGTTCATGCTGCAGCAGACCCCGGTGAACCGGGTGCTGCCCGTCTACGAGCAGTGGCTGGCCCGCTGGCCGCGCCCCGCCGACCTCGCCGCGGAGGCGCCCGGCGAGGCGGTCCGCGCCTGGGGGCGGCTCGGCTACCCGCGCCGCG
>NZ_NCTE01001221.1 GCF_002114215.1 Streptomyces sp. 13-12-16
GCCCCGGTGCGCGTGGCTCGGCGCCGGCGGTGCGCGGAGATCTCATGCGCGCGGTACCGACGGTGCGTGTGCCGCCCGGTGCGCGCGGTGTCCCTCCACGCCGGTGCGGCGCGGGCCCCGGCGTGTGCCGTGGCGGCAGTGCTGTGTGAGCCCGGTGCCGCGCGGTGGGACGTGCGGGGCCGCTCAGCCGGTGTAGCGACGGGCCCTGGAGGTGCGTTGGGCGGGTTCCAGGAGGCGTAGGCGGGACTCGACCTCGTACGGCAGGACCCGGCGTTCGCGCAGGACCCAGGGGAGGGCGGCGGCGGCCTCGGCGAAGGCGCGCAGGGAGGCGGTGTCACGGGGGACGGTGCGGACCAGGTCCAGGGTGCGGCGCAGGGCGGGCCGGGCCGGGCGGCGCAGCCAGGTGAACCACAGGGTGTTGCGGATGCCGTGCATGCGGCGCAGGGTGGCGTCCCGCGCGGCCGACGCCTGGTGGTGGATCGTCAGGTGATCGGCGTAGGTGAGCCACCAGCCGTCGGCCGCCAGGTCGGCGGCCAGCAGCTCCTCCTCGCCGCCGAGCCACAGGCGCGGGTTGAAGCCGCCCGCGGTGCGGAAGGCGTCGGTGCGCAGGACGGTCGCGGCGGCCAGGAAGGAGCCGAGGGCCGGGCCGGGCAGCCAGGACGGGCCGGGGACGGGCGATTCGCGCAGTTCGCGGACGATCGGGTCGTCGGTGCCGTCCGGTTCGACGATGATCCGCGCCGTGACCGAGCCGAGCGCGGGGTGCCGGTCGAGCAGGTCGGCGGCACCGGCGAGGGAGCCGGGCGACCACCAGGAGTCGTCGTCGCAGAAGGCGACGTACGGCGTACGGACGTCCCGTACGGCGAGGTTGCGGCCGACGGCGCCGAGGTTGCCGCCGGGGCGCAGCAGGCGGACGTCCGGGTGGTGGCGGGCGACGGCCTCCGCGGTGCCGTCGGTGGAGCCGTTGTCGGTGACGGTCACCGGCGGTTCCTCGGGGAGGGCGGCGAGTTCGGCGAGGGTGCGCAGCAGCTCGGGGCGCCGGTTGTGGGTGATGACGACGACGGTCGTACGGGGGTCGGTCATGCGGCCGTCCTCTCCGGCTCCAGCAGCCGGGCGGCCCGTTCCACGTGCGGGGGCAGCGGCCTGCGCTCGCGCAGGGCCGCCGGCAGGCGGGAGAGGGCCTCCCACAGGGCGCGCCGGGCCTGGTCGTCGCCGCGCGCCTCGGCCG
>NZ_NCTE01001222.1 GCF_002114215.1 Streptomyces sp. 13-12-16
CGGGCCGCTGCTCGGCCAGGCGGCCCGCCTCTGGTTCGACGTCCTGGTCACCAGCGTGCCGCTGCCCGGCTTCGGCCTGCGGCTCGGCGGCGACCCGCTCGGCGCCGTCTTCCCGCTCGCGCCGCTGGCCCCCGGCCACTCCCTCGCGGTCGCGGTCTCCACCTACCGCGGACGCGTCCACTACGGGCTGGTCGCCGACGGCGCGGCCGTCCCGGACCTCGACCGGCTGGCCCGCGCGCTGACCGAGGAGGTGACGACGCTGACCGCCGTCTGCGATCACTGACGCATCCGGTTTGGTGCCGAGGCCCGGCGCTGAAGTAAAATCCGCCGTTCGAACAGCGTGCGCGAACGGAGCGCCGCGAGAAGCAGAGCGGGAAACGGCAGCGGCGATGACGGTGACACAGGACGGCCCCGAGGCCATGGACGCGGTGGCGCACGGGCCCGGCATCGACCCGGAGCGGCTGGCCGTCTGCCTCGACGTGCTGCGGGAACTCGACGAACTCGACGTCGACCACCCGGACGCGATCCTGGTCCGCCGGGCCACCTCGCACATCTACCGCACGGTCAAGCAGCGCCGCCGCCAGGAGCGCCGGGCCGCCAAGACCGCCCACGACAAGGCGGTCACCGAGGCCACCGCCACCGGCTCCGCCGAGCGCATCGACGACGAGACCGAGGGCATCCTGCCGTCCTCCCGCGTCGAGCCCGGCAGGATCGCGGGGATACTCCAGCGCCCCCGCTCCTGCTACACCTGCAAGACCCGCTACACCGAGGTCGACTACTTCTACCACCAGCTCTGCCAGAAGTGCGCCGCGGAGAACCGCGCCCGGCGCGACGCCCGCGCGGACCTCACCGGCAAGCGCGCGCTGCTCACCGGCGGACGCGCCAAGATCGGCATGTACATCGCGCTGCGGCTGCTGCGCGACGGCGCCCACACCACGATCACCACGCGCTTCCCCAAGGACGCCATCCGCCGCTTCAAGGCCATGGACGACTCCGCGGAGTGGATGCACCGCCTGGAGGTCGTCGGCATCGACCTGCGCGACCCCGCTCAGGCCGTCGCGCTGGCCGACCGGGTCGCCGAGCAGGGCCCGCTCGACATCCTGATCAACAACGCCACCCAGACCGTACGCCGGCTGCCGTCCGCGTACGCCGCGCTCGTCGAGGGCGAGGGTGCCCCGCTGCCGGCCGGTGAGCTGCCCGCCCACCACGTCATCGGCGCCTTCAACTCCGGCGCGGTCGACGGACTGACCGCGCTGCCGGTCGGCGTCAGCGGACTCGAGGCGCAGAAGGTGGCCGACCTGGCCCTGGTCGCGGGCAACGCCAGCGTGGTCCGGCACCGTGAGGGCACCGCCATCGACGCGGGCGGCCTGCTCCCCGACGTCGTCGACACCAACACCTGGGTCCAGACCATCGAGCAGATCTCCCCGGTGGAGCTGCTGGAGACCCAGCTGTGCAACTACACGGCGCCGTTCATCCTGATCAGCAAGTTGCGTCCGGCGATGGCCGAGGCCGCGCGCCGGGCGTCCGCGGGGCGCGCGTACGTCGTCAACGTCTCCGCGATGGAAGGGGTGTTCGACCGCGGTTACAAGGGCGCCGGCCACCCCAACACCAACGCCGCCAAGGCGGCCATGAACATGGTGACGCGGACCAGCGCACAGGAGATGTTCGACACCGACCGCATCCTGATGACCTCGGTCGACACCGGCTGGATCACCGACGAGCGCCCCCACTTCGACAAGCTGCGCCTCGCCGACGCCGGTTTCCACGCCCCGCTCGACCTGGTCGACGGCGCGGCCCGCGTCTACGACCCCATCGTGCGCGGCGAGGCGGGCGAGGACCTGTACGGCGTCTTCATGAAGGACTACGCGCCCGGCCGGTGGTGAGGACCGCCGGCCGGGCGGCAGGGAGCTGTGCGCCGCCGGCGACTCCAGGACACCGGCACCGGAGCGGACGGTGCGGGCCTCCTCGTCCGCCGCGCGGCCGGCCCGCGCCCCCGGTCCGCCCG
>NZ_NCTE01001223.1 GCF_002114215.1 Streptomyces sp. 13-12-16
GGGGGAGGTGCACCGCGCGGTCGCCGCCGAGCGCGAGCACCTCCTGGGCCCCGACCACCCCGACACCCTCGCCAGCCGCTACGAGGTCGCGTTCGCCCTCAGCCGCACCGGCCGCGCCGCCGACGCGCTGCGCGCCTACAAGCGGGTCGCCGAGGCCCGCATCCGCGCGTTCGGCGCCGACCACCCCGACACCCTCGCCGCCCGGCAGGAGATGGCGTACGTCCTCGCCCAGCTGGGCCGCCCCTTCGACGCCCACCAGGTCTATCTGTCGGTGCTCGCCGCCCGCGAGCGGACCATGGGCCCCGACCACCCCGACACCCTGCGCTGCCGCCACAACCTCGCCTTCAACCTCGGCCGGCTCGGCCGTCCGGAGGACTCGTACAGAATGGCGTGCGAGGTGGCCGCCGACCGCGCCCGCGTGCTCGGACCCGAGCACCCCGACACCCTCGTCACCCGGTACGACGTCGCCTACACCCTCGGTCAGCTGGGCCGCTGGACGGAGGCCCTGGAGACCTACCGCGAGGTCGCCGAGGCCCGCGCCAGGGCCCTCGGCCCGGACCACGCCGACACCCTCGCCGCCCGCTACGAGACCGGCATCAGCCTGGGCCGGCTGGGCCGCACCGCCCAGGCCCTCGACCTCTACCGCGCCCTGGTCGCGGACCGCACCCGCGTCCAGGGACCCACCCACCCCGAGACCCTGCGCGCCCGGCACGGCATCGGCGTCAACCTCGGCCGGCTCGGCCGCTGGGCGGACGCCCTCGCCGAGTCCCGAGAGGTGTGCGCGCTGCGCGAGCGGGTCCTCGGCACCGACCACCCGGACACCCTGGTCAGCCGCCGCGAGGTGGCCGTCGGGCTGGGCTGGCTGGGCCGCTGGGCGGACGCGCTGGCCGAGTACCGGCGGGTCGCCGAGG
>NZ_NCTE01001224.1 GCF_002114215.1 Streptomyces sp. 13-12-16
CTGCCCGGCGCGCCCGCCGCCGACCGGGAGCCCGGACCGGTCCGGCAGATCGTGCGCCGGGCGGCGCGCGGCGCCTACCGGCACGGCGTGCAGCGCGTGGCCCCGGTGATCCGCCGGATGGGCGAACTGTGACCGGCCCGACCCCCGCTCGAGGAGCTGATCCCATGCCCACCTCCCCTGCCGTACGCCGGGTACTCGCCGTGATCCCCGCGCGCGGCGGCTCCAAGGGCGTACCCGCGAAGAACCTCGCCCCCGTCGGCGGCGTCCCCCTGGTGGCGCGCGCCGTGCGCGAGTGCCGCGCCTCCCGGTACGTCACGGACGTCGTCGTCTCCACCGACGACCGGGCCATCGCGGCCGCCGCCCGGCAGGCCGGCGCCGAGGTCGTGCTGAGGCCCGCCGCCATCGCCGGCGACACCGCCACCTCCGAGGCCGCCGTCCTGCACGCCATGGACACCCACGAGGCCCTGCACGGCGCCCCCGTGGACGTCGTCCTGCTCGTGCAGTGCACCAGCCCCTTCCTGCTCCGCGAGGACATCGACGGGGTGGCCGCCGCGATCACCGACCGGGGCGCCGACACGGCGGTGACGGTCGCCCCGTTCCACGGCTTCGTCTGGCGCGACGGGACGGACGGGGCGGCCCCGCCCACCCCGGCCGGCGAGGCGACCGCCCACGGCACCGACCGGACCGCAGCGTCGACCGCG
>NZ_NCTE01001225.1:0-1265 GCF_002114215.1 Streptomyces sp. 13-12-16
GCCGCCGGCCCACCCCGCGTCACCCTCCTCGTCGCCGTGCCCGCGGCCATGCCGTTGCGCCCGGCGCACGGCGTCCGGACGAGGCCGCCGGCCGGGTCGCGGGCCGGACCCATCGGCCGGTAGGCCATGGCGCGTAGATCGTCGTCGTGCGCGGGTGGCCCGGCCGCGCCGTCCCTCCCGTGCCCTCGCCCCTTCCTCCCCACCGCTCCAGCCAGGGACAGGGGTGAAAGCAGGCCCAGCCCCCACCGCATCCTCACGCCGCCCAGGCCGCTCTCCGGGTGCGGGCCCGCTGCGGTCTCCTGCCGGGACAGCGACTGCCGGCGGTGCCGGGCGGGCGGTCAGTCGGGGACGGAGTCCACGGTGGCGTAGCTGTGCAGTACCCGGTCGGTCCCGGTCAGCGCCAGCATGCGGCGTACGCGTTCGCCGGGTGCGATCAGCGCCAGCCGGGCGCCGGTGCTCCTGGCCGTGCGGTAGGCCGTGATCAGGCAGGTGAGCCCGGTGGAATCCAGAAAGGCGACACCGGACAGGTCCACCAGCACGCTCTGGCCGCCGGTGAGCAGCAGCGGTTGCAGGACGTCGGCGAGTTGCGAGGCGGTGTGCAGATCCAGGGCGCCTTCGACCGTGACGAGGTGTCGGCCGGCGTCCAGGGGGCGGGCGTGCACCCGCAGGGCGTCCCACTGGTCGTCGGGGGCGGGCTGGTCGGTGCTCATGGCCGCTTCTTTCCACATGGGCCGCGGTTCACGGCGTCAGCTCCTGCTGGTGGCCGCCGCGCCACTCGGTGAGCAGGACGGTGGCGTCGTCGTCGAGCTTGCCGTCGTGGTGTTTCATGACGGCGGCCATCAGCCGGCGCAGGGTCTCGTGCAGGGTGTGCCGGCCGGAGTGGTGGCGCAGGATGAAGTCGACGAACCGGTCCCGGCCGAACTCCGTTCCGTACCTGTCGCGGGCTTCGACGATGCCGTCGGTGTAGAGCAGCAGGCGGTCCCCGGGTTCGAGCCGGTCGGTGGCCATGGTGACCGGCAGGCCGAGGTCGGCACCCATGGGGCCGGCCGGGGGGCAGGCCAGTTCGGTGACCCAGCGGTTGCCGCGGATCAGGATCGGCAGGTGGTGGCCGCGGTTGATCCACGTCAGCCGGCCCGTATCCATGTCCAGGCTGGCGAGGATGCCGGTGATGTAGCGGCTGGTGCTGAACTGCTCGATCAGGGTCTGCTCCACCTGCCGGCTGGTCTCCGCCAGCGAGGCGCCCTGCCGGCGGGCGTTGCGGCAGG
>NZ_NCTE01001225.1:1585-5183 GCF_002114215.1 Streptomyces sp. 13-12-16
TCGGTGCGCGCCAGGCGCGCGTAGGAGTCACTGAAGGACCGCTTGCTCAGCAACAGCAGGGCCGTCATCGACGCCAGGTGACGCAGGGCCTGCCGGGTGGGTTCGTCGTCGGTGTCGGTATCGGCCCGCAGCACCCCCAGGCGCTCCACCCCGTCGGTGACGGCCACCCACCACCGTCGCCGCCCACCCGCCCCGTCCCGTTCGGATTCGGGGAACAGCTCCACGCGCTGGTAGGCCCGGCCGGGCAGACTGCCCGAAACGGTGAACTCCTGCCCGCCGCCCCCGGCGTCCTCCCCCTGACCGGTGAGCCGGCGCAGCACCGTCTCCCGGATGTCGACCACGAAGACCGCCACGTCGTGCATGCCCGCCACAGCGGCATGCTCGGCGATCATCCCCGGAAGCTGTTCGAGCGTGACCGTATGGCTGGCCTGCATCAGCCGCACCAGCGACACGGCGCTGTTCTCAGTCACATCCCCGGCCCCCTCGCCGGGCAGGCGCACACACCATGGGCGGACATGCCACTTCGGAACTCCTTCATGGCCCGCCTCTTCCATGGCTGCTCGTGTAGTACCCATCCTCGGGCACCATGCGGGCACCCGCTCCCGGACAGCAGTCTCTGCCGCCTCCCAGTCCTCCTTCGCGGCCGTGATGACCGTCTGCCTGCTCTTCCTGCCGCGGGAACCGCACCTGTCGGGCACCGTCGTCGGGCTGGCGCTCGCGGCGGCGGGACCGGGCGCGCTCCTGGGTTCGCTGCCGGCCGCCCCGCCTGTCGAGCCGGTTCGGCCACGGCCCGGTGCTCGTGTGCGCGGCGGCACTCGGTGACGGCCTCTTCCTGCGTGTGCCCGCGCTGCACGGCTCCTCCGCGGTGACGGTTCCCGCGCTCCTTGCGGTGGGTTTCGTACTCGGGTGCGGCGGCCAGTTGGTGAATGTCACGGTCATGGCCGTCCGGCAGGCCGTCACTCCGGACGGGATGCAGGGCCGCGCGGCCGCGACGATCACGTTCGCCGGCATGGGGACGGCCCCGCACGACGCTCAGCCGACGTGCGAGTGAACGTGCGTCACCTCGTACGAATGAGCAGTCCGACTCCACGAGAGCCCGCGGGTCTGCCCCCTCCGGCACTCCGCGCGAGCGATGCCGGTCTCGATGATGTCGCCGTGCCGGCGAGCCGGGCGCGTCCGGACGTGCCCGGCTCGCCGGCACGGAGGCTACAGGTCGAACTCCAGGTGCTCGATGTCCGTGAACCGGACTTCCTCCAGTTGGCCGGCGCGGCGGCCGTCGTCCTGGAAGTACACCTCCTTGAGCGCTTCCGCGACGATCTCCCGCAACCGCTGGTCGCCGGCGCCGGTCTGCTGGGCCTCGAAGAGGCGGGCGGCGTACCGCGGTGGCAGGGCGACGGTCAGGTGGCGGAGCCTGTCCTCGTCCGTCGAGCCGATCGGCGCGGTGTAGCCGATCCGGGCACGGGTGTCGATGACGATGCCGTCGGTCGTCGCCGCCTTCCGCCGTGCCCTGGCGCGGATCTGCGGCTGCCAGCGCTTCTTCACCTCGTGCTCCAGGCGCGCGGCGAGGTCCGGGCGGGGGTTCTTGATCTGGCCCTTCACGTACCGTTCGACGGTGCGCTGGGAGATGCGCAGCGTCTGGGCGACCCCGCGGGTGCCTTTGAGCTGCCTGACCAGGTACCGCATCTGCGCGGGCGCGCTCTTGGGCGCCGGGCGGGTGAACGCCTTGTGCACCGCGGCGTCCAGGCCGTCCCCGAACAGGGTCATCGTCGCCTTCTCCTACTCGCCGTTGTCGATGTCGGTGACGGTGCCGTCCTTGATGTAGCGGGCGAGGTTGAGTGCCGGCGCGTCGAAACGCTCGCGGACCTCCTCGCCCCACAGGACGCTCTGCGTGCCCTCGTGCTTGACCAGGCCCGGGTTGACGCCCAGCTTGAAACCGCCGGGCAGCGGCTTGCCCTCCCGGTAGGGCAGGAAGTCCAGCGGCGAGGGCCCGCCGGCCGCGTACACGACGCAGTCGGACAGGACCGCCACCGGGTACTGACCGGTGAACGCCGCATGCTTGACGATCTTGCGGTGCAGGTTGATCCGGGTACGGGAGATGACGGCCGCGCGGATGTCCGGCCGCCACGTCGACCGGGACAGCGCCCGCCACGGCCGGCCCGGCCGCCAGCCCTCACCACGCGGCCGTTCACGCAGCTTTCCCAGGCCGCCCTTGACCGTCGCCTTGATCGCCGAGACGACGATCGCCAGCTGCGGGTCGCGTTCCCCGTAGCCGTCCATCGCCGCCAGGAAGTCGGCCGGCTCCATGTCCGCGTCGACGCCGAGATCGGCCATCGTCGCCAGGTAGGCGTCCCGCAGCCGCTGGTACCAGCCGTCCAGGTAGCGGCCGTTGTCGTACCGGACGTACGCCTCGATCGGCCGCACCTCGTAACCCAGCTCCACCGCGTACGCGACGGTGGGTGTGGCGTACCAGGCCGGGCCCCCGGGCCGCTCGCCCTTCGGCGTGAACGGGCTGGGCAGCAGACTCGCGTCCAGCTCCGCCCACTCGTCCTTGCCGGCCTTCACCCTCGACAGGTCGACGTGGGACAGGTCCACCAGCCATGACCCGGGCAGCTTCGCGTCGAACACCGGTGCCTTGACGTGTTCCGGCGCGCCGAGGCCGACGACCAGGCCGTTGGCACCGGCGGCGAAGGCCATGTTCACGTCGATGCCGACCAGGTGCCGCAGGGTGCATTCGTCGTCGGTCATCGGCCGCGCCCAGTCGTACGCCTCCTCGAACAGCTTCTCGCCGGGGCCGCGGACGTGGAAGCGCGGCAGGTCCGCCAGGATCGGGTGGCCGTCGGGGGCCTCGCACGGCGCCGGGTCGACCGGGTCCTTGCCCAGCGAGCCGGGGTTGCGCTCGGAGTGCCGCTTACCCGTCGTGTCGGGTCCGGAGGCGCGGGTCGGCGGGTGCAGGGCGGTCATCAGCTCCAGGCCGGTGACGGCGGTGGAACCGCGCGGCGTCATCACGCGGGAGGCGTACACGCCCAGGGTCCGGGCGAGGTCCGCCGGCGGGAGCTGTGCGGCGTGGCCCCAGTTGCGGGGGTCGAGGGCGTGCCAGGACGGGATGCACAGCTGGACGCAGTTGCGCATCCCGCCCTGCGCGGGGCGGTAGATCCGCGCCCACGGCCCGAAGCCGCGCCTGGTCAGCTTCCACTCCGCGCGCGCGAGCTGCTTGACGACCTTGTGGCCCTCCGGGATCCGCCCGGCGAGCCGCTCCTCGTCGGTGAGGGTGACGGGGAGGCCGTAGCGCTCCAGTGCGGCCTCGGTGAGCACGAGCAGCGGGTCGGCGTCCTTGCCCGGACCGGACAGCCTCGGCTGCCCGAGCCCCGCCTCCTTGAGGGTCCAGTCCACCAGGGCCGGCAGGGACTTGGCGGGCACGTCCAGGACCAGGCCGCCGGTGCAGTACGCCAGGACCTGGCCCTCCGTGTCGACGTCGACGACCGCGAGCGGCCCGTTCTCGAAGCGCGGATCGGCGCCGCCCGCGGGGGTGCCGGCCGGGGTCGCCTTCCGCGCGTCCGGGCGCCGTGGCGTCGTCGACGGCCCGGTGTGCGGCGCCGCG
>NZ_NCTE01000126.1 GCF_002114215.1 Streptomyces sp. 13-12-16
CGATGGCGTCGGCGGCCTGCCAGGCGGTGGGGACGCCCGAGGCGCACGACATCCGCAGCGGCTTGTCGCCGGGCCCCTGCACCAGTGCCGCGTCGCCGACGGCGTACACCTCCGGGTGCGAGAGGGAGCGCATGGTGGCGTCGACCACGATCTGTCCGGTGCCGGTGGTCTCCAGGGTGGTGGCCCCGGCGAGCGGGTGGACGGCGAAGCCGGTGGTCCACAGGGTGACCGCGGCCGGGAGGGAGCGGCCGTCGGCGGTGGTGACGTGGTCGGCCCCGACGGCGGTGACGGAGGTCCGTTCGTGCACCGTGACGCCGAGCCTGTCGACGACCTTGCGCAGGTGCCGGCGGCCCCTGGCGGAGAGCCAGTCGCCGAGGTCGCCGCGGGCGGCGAGGGAGACGTCGAGGTCCGGGCGGGACTCGGCGATCTCGGTCGCGGCCTCCAGGCCGGTGAGTCCGCCTCCGACCACGACCACGGACCGCCCCGCCTCCAGGCCGGCCAGGCGCTCGCGCAGCCGGAGGGCCCCGGGGCGACTGGCGATCTCGTGGGCGTGTTCGGCGACGCCGGGGACGCCGTGGGTGTCCCAGCCGCTGCCGAGGGCGTACACGAGGGTGTCGTAGGTCAGTCGCCGGGTTCCCCCGGTGTCGTCGGTGACGGTGACCGTCCTGCGGTCGGCGTCCACGCCCGTCACCTTCGCGACCACCGGTTCCACGCCGGTGCCCGCGAACATCTCGCCGAGGGGGCGGGGCCTGAGCTCCTGGCCCGCCGCGAGCTGGTGCATGCGGACGCGTTCGACGAAGTCGGGCTCGGCGTTGACGAGGGTGATCGCGACGTCCTCCCGGCGCAGCCGCTTGGCCAGGCGCCCGGCGGCGACGGCTCCGGAGTATCCGGCTCCGAGGACGATGATGCGGTGCTGCATTTCCCTGCTCCTGTCGTCGGCTCTTCGGCGGGTCGCCCCTTGAACCGGGCGGCCCGCCGTTTCCTGACAGGAGCAGGGTGTGACGTGCGTCACATGGCGCTCAGAAGGCGATGAGCAGGGGTTCTCCGTGGTCGGCGCCCGCCCAGAGCCGGGTCGCGCGTTCCAGCTTGTCGGGGTTCACCTGGTTGCGGATCGCGGTGATGCCCTCGGGGGTGACCGCGAAGCACATGATGCCGACGATCCGTCCGTCGAGGACCGCCACCAGGGCGGGGTCGCCGTTGGCGGTCGTGGCGTAGACGCCGGGCGAGCCGCCCATGATGGCGCGCTTGGCCTTGCCCGGCTTGAACAGGCCCCGCATGAACGTCGCGACCGCGAGCGCGCCCTCGAACGCCTTGGCGCGGGCCGGGACCTTCCCGCCGCCGTCGCCGACCGCGACGGCGTCCTGGGTGAGCAGCCGTACGAGCGGCTCGGTCCGGCCGCTGGTGGCGGCGGCGAGGAACTCGTCGACGACCCGCCGGGCGGCGGCCTCGTCGATCTCGGTACGGGCCTTGCCGTCCGCGACGTGCTTCCTGGCCCGGTGGAAGATCTGCTGGCTGGCGGCCTCGGTGAGGTCGAGGATCCCGGCGATCTCCCGGTGCGGGTAGCCGAAGGCCTCCCGCAGCACGTACACCGCCCGCTCGTCGGGGGAGAGACGTTCCAGCAGGACGAGGACGGCGTACGAGACCGACTCGCGCTGTTCGGCGGTGTCGGCGGGGCCGAGCATCCGGTCGCCGGCGAGCAGCGGCTCGGGGAGCCACTCGCCCACGTAGGTCTCGCGCCGGGCGCGGGCCGAGGTGAGCTGGTTGAGGCACAGGTTGGTGAGCACCTTCGTCAGCCAGGCCTCGGGGACCTCGATGCGGTCGGTGTCGGCGGCCTGCCAGCGCAGGAACGTCTCCTGCACGGCGTCCTCGGCCTCGCTCGCGGAGCCGAGCAGGCGGTAGCCGATGGCCTCCAGGCGGGGCCTGGAGGCCTCGAACCGGTCCACGTCCTCCACGGTCAGGGCCATGCCCCGGATCCTAGCCCGGCCGGGGTCCCGGCGGCGCGGGCGGCGGCCCCGGGCGGACGCCGGTCCCTCCGCGACGTGGCGGTCGCGGGGGGACCGCGGGCTCAGCGGACCGGGAAGCCGAAGGAGTAGCCCTGCTCCTTGAGCCAGGGCAGGACGCGGCGCAGGGCCTCGACGGTCTGGGCGCGGTCGCCGCCCGCGTCGTGGAAGAGGACGGTCGGCCCGTTGGAGATCTCCTGCTCGACGGTGGCGACGATGGCGTCGGAGCCCGGCTGCTCGAAGTCCTTGGTGTCCACGTTCCAGCCCAGCGGGCGCATGCCCCGGGAGGCGGCCAGTTCGCGGCTGTAGGGGGTGAAGGCCCCGCCGGGGGCGCGGTAGTACATCGACCGCACGCCCCCGGACGCCTTGATGATCATGCGTTCGGCGTCGAGGATCTCCTTCGACTGGTAGGCCTCGGACTTCTTGTCCATGGTGGTGTCGTGCGACACCGTGTGGTTGCACAGCCGGTGCCCGGCCGCGACGACCTCCTTCACGAGGTCCGGGTGGGCCTGGGCCTGGATCCCCGTCACGCAGAACGTGGCCTTCACCCCGTACTCCCGCAGGATGTCGAGGACCTGGGGGGTCCACGCGGGGTCGGGGCCGTCGTCGATGGTGATGTTGACGCCGCGGGCCCCCGCGTCCGAGGCGTGCGCGATGCTCACGTCGACCGGCCGGCCGTCACCGCCCGGCGCGGCGGACGCGGTCGCCTTCGGCGACGCTCCGCCCACGGGATCGGCCTGCGCGGTCCACACCGAGGCGCCGACGGCGAGCACCGTCACCCCGAGCGCCGCCCCGACCAGCTTGCCGTACCAGCCCCGCCCGCCGCCGTGCCGTGCCATGTCCGCCCCGCCCTCGCGTAGTCGCCCGCCGATCCCCGGTCCATGTGGGATCAACCGGCAGGACGGGGAACGGCGGCCGTCGGATGCGTCCGTTACCGATCACGGACAATGCCGGGGGAGTTCGCGGACAACTCGACGAGCGGCGGACCGGCCCGTGGTGCGTACGCACCAGGACACGGGGGCGGCTGGTCCGGGCGCACCAGGGGAGGACGGCGGCGCAGGACGATGCCCGCCGGGGGCGCCGGAGGGAAGTGTGGGAGGCGCGCGGATCCCGCGCGTTCCCCTCCCTCAGCGGTGTCTGGAGTGATCGGCAAGTGGCGACGTATCTGTACCGGATCGGACGGTGGGCCTTCCGGCGGCGACGGCTCGTGGGCGGCGTGTGGCTGGGTGTCCTGGTGCTGGCCATGGCCGCCGCAGCCGTGGCGCCGGCCGGGGAGGAAGAGGACTTTTCCATGCCCGGCACCGAGTCGCAGAAGGCGTTCGACCTGCTGGACGAGCGGTTCCCCGAGAGCAACTCCCAGGGCGCCGAGGCCCGTCTGGTGTTCCGGGCCCCCGACGGGCAGCGGGTGACGGCCACGGAGAACAGGGCGGCCGTCGAGGACACGCTCGGCTCGCTGGACGGGGGCGGCCAGGTCGCGTCGGCCACCGACCCCTACGAGACCGGTGCCGTCAGCGAGGACGGCACCGTCGCCTACTCCACGATCACCTACACCGTGGACGCCGTCGACCTGACCGGGGCGACGAAGAGCGCCCTGGAGGACGCCGCGGACCGGGGCCGGGACGCGGGGCTGACCGTGGAGATCGGCGGCTCGGCCCTGGACGCGGAGGAGGAACCGGGCGGTACGACGGAGATCGTCGGCGTGCTGGTGGCGGCGGTGGTGCTGGTCCTCACCCTCGGGTCACTGGCCGCGGCCGGACTGTCGCTGCTGACCGCCCTCCTGGGCGTGGCCGTAGCCTTCGGCCTGGTCACCGCGCTGGCCGTGCCGCTGGGCCTGACGTCGACCGTCGCCATCCTGGCGCTGATGCTGGGGCTGGCGGTCGGCATCGACTACGCGCTCTTCATCACCTCCCGCTTCCGCGACGAGCGTGCCCGGGGCAGCGCGCCGGAGGAGGCGGCGGGCCGGGCGGTGGGCACGGCCGGATCCGCCGTCGTCTTCGCCGGCGCGACCGTCCTCATCGCCCTGGCCGGGCTGGGGGTCGTCGGCATCCCCGAACTCACCAGGATGGGCCTGGGCGGCGCGGGCGCCGTGGCCCTCGCCGTGCTCGTCGCGCTGACCCTGACCCCCGCGCTGTTCGGCTTCTTCGGCCGTCGGGTACTGCCCCGCGCCCTCCGCAAGGCCGGCCGGGCGGGCGGCG
>NZ_NCTE01001226.1:0-4060 GCF_002114215.1 Streptomyces sp. 13-12-16
CGGCAGTGCCTCACCAAGGGCGGCCTCTGGGTGCTCACCCTGGACGGCCCCGGCCCGTCCGCCGGGGCGGGGACGCTGCACGTCGCGGTGGTGCCGGCCCCCGGTGCGGGTGCCGCCGGCCGTGCCCCGTGGACGGTGACCGTCCCGTGCCCCGAGCCGGGCCGGGTGTCCGACGCGGGCCCGGTGACGGAAGATCCGGACGACCTGTCCGAGGCGCTGCTGGGCGCCGACGAGGACACGGCCGTGGTGCTGGACAAGCTCGCCGAGCAGGAGGAACTGGTCGCCTTCCACCGGGAGGAGCTGCACCAGACCAACCAGGGCGTCCTGGCGCTGCACGCCGAGCTGGACGCGGCGGGGCGTGCGCAGCGGGAGGCGTTCGCCGCCGAGCGCCGGGCGCGCGAGGAGGCGGAGAACGCGCGCCGCAGGCTGACGTTCCTGGCGGACGCGAGCGCCGTGCTGAACGCCTCGCTCAACCACGACGAGATCGTGCGCCGGCTGCCGGAGCTGCTGACGCCGCGGTACGCCGGCAGTGTCGACATATGGCTGTTCGACCACGAGGACGACCGGTACCGGCCCACGCCCCACCCGCGCGCGGCGGTCCACGCGGCCCGCACCGGGCGCCCCCAGTACGCGGCCGGTCACCCCGGCGGTCTGCCCGGGGTGGACGACCAGCCCCCGTCCGCCCTGGATCCCGGCCGGCCGCTGCTGTGCATCCCGCTGCTGACCCGCCGGGCGCCGCTGGGGGTGCTGACGCTGTCGCCGCCCGGTGAGCGCTGGGACCCGGACGACGCCCTGATGCTGCTCGAGCTCGCCCGGCGGGCCGGCACCGCCATCGACAACGCCCGCCGCTTCGAGCACAACCGTGACATCGCCGAGACGCTGCAGCGTGCCCTGCTCACCGAGCTGCCGTCGACGCCGGGTCTGAGCCTGGCCGCGCGCTATCTCCCCGCCACGCACGGGCTGAACATCGGCGGCGACTGGTACGACGCCTTCCGGCAGCGCGACGGCGGTCTGATCACCGTCATCGGCGATGTGACCGGGCACGGGCTGCACGCGGCGGTGATGATGAGCCAGCTGCGCACCGCGCTGCGCGCCTACGCCGTCGACGGCGACAGCCCCGGCCGGCTGCTGACCCGGCTGCACGAGTACCTGCGCCATCTCCAGCCCGATCTGTTCGCCACGGCGGTCATCGCACGGTTCCATCCGGACGGGCACACCCTGACGTGGGCCGCCGCCGGCCATCCGCCGCCGGTGCTGCGGCTGCCCGACGGACGGGTGCGCACCCTGGACGCCAAGCCCGGCGCGATGCTCGGCATCCCGCTGCGGCAGGACATCGCCGACCACACCGAGCGGCTGGCGCCCGGTTCGACGCTCGCGCTCTACACGGACGGGCTGGTGGAGCGGCGCGCCCGGGGCATCGACCCGGGCATCGAACGGCTCGCGGCGGCCCTGGGCTCGTTCGGTTCGGCGGAACTGGACGCGGATCTGGAGGACTCGGCGGACCGGATCCTCCGCCCCCTGCTGAGCGACTCCGAGCGCGACGACGACGTCTGCCTGCTCCTGTGCCACCTGCGCGGCTGAACCGGCCGCCGGTTCCCTTCCCGGTGCGCTCCGGCGAAGGTGCGGGCATCGTGGTGCCGAACAGGGGCACGCGTCAGTTGTCGATGTTCGAGGCAGACCGCCTGGAGCCGCAGGAAGGGATGGACACCGTGACACGACCCAGGATCCTGGTGGTGGGCGCAGGCTTCGCCGGTGTGGAGTGCGTGCGCAGGCTGGAGCGCAGGCTCGCCCCGAACGAGGCCGACCTCACGCTGGTGACACCGTTCTCCTACCAGCTCTACCTGCCGCTGCTCCCCCAGGTGGCGTCGGGCGTGCTGACCCCCCAGTCGGTCGCGCTCTCCCTGCGCCGCAGCGAGAAGTACCGCACCAGGATCATCCCGGGCGGGGCCATCGGCGTGGACCTGAAGTCCAAGGTCTGTGTCGTCCGCATCGTCAACGGCGAGATCGTCGACGAGCCGTACGACTACATCGTGCTGGCCCCGGGCAGCGTCACCCGCACCTTCGACATCCCGGGGCTGACGGACCACGCCTTCGGGCTCAAGTCGCTCGCCGAGGCCGCCTACCTGCGCGACCACGTCATCTCCCAGCTCGACCTGGCCGACGCGAGCCACGATCCGGCCGAGCGGGCCTCGCGGCTTCAGTTCGTGGTCGTCGGCGGCGGCTACGCGGGCACCGAGACCGCGGCCTGCCTGCAGCGGCTGACGCACGCCGCCGTCAAGCGCTACCCGCGCCTCGATCCGGGGCTGATCAAGTGGCATCTCATCGACATCGCGCCGAAGCTGATGCCCGAACTGGGCGAGAAGCTCGGGCGCAGCGCGCAGGAGATCCTGACCCGGCGCGGCATCGAGATCTCGCTGGGCGTCTCCATCGCGAAGGCGGGTGCCGAGGAGGTCACCTTCACCGACGGCCGGGTGGTGCCCACCCGCACCCTGATCTGGACCGCCGGTGTGGTCGCCAGCCCGCTCATCGCCACGCTCGACGCGGAGACCGTCCGGGGGCGGCTCGCGGTCAACGCGGACATGTGCCTGCCGGGTCACGACGGGGTGTTCGCGCTCGGCGACTCGGCCGCGGTGCCCGACGTGGCCAAGGGGGACGACGCCGTGTGCCCGCCGACCGCGCAGCACGCCCTGCGGCAGGGCCGGCACGTCGCCGAGAACGTCATCGCGACGCTGCGGGGCCGGCCGACACGGCCGTACGTCCACAAGGACCTCGGACTCGTGGTGGACCTCGGCGGCACCGACGCGGTGTCCAAGCCGCTCGGTATCGAGCTGCACGGCCTGCCCGCCCAGGCGGTGGCCCGCGGCTACCACTGGTCGGCGCTGCGCACCAACGTCGCCAAGACGCGGGTGATGACCAACTGGCTGCTGAACGCGGTCGCCGGCGACGATTTCGTGCGCACCGGATTCCAGGCGCACAAACCGGGGAACCTGCGGGACTTCGAGTACCTGGACGCCTATCTGACGCCGGAGCAGGTGCGGGAGCACGTCGCGAAGGCGGGCCGGGCGGCGCGGTGATCCCGGGGGCGGGAGACGGTTCGCGCCCGGCGGTGCCGGGACCCGGGCGCGGGCGTACGACGGGAGAGAGTGCGGTGGCGTGAAGGCGGCGGGACGCTCGGTGCGGACACGGCTGCGGGACCACCTGGCGGCGTCCGACCCCGGTCTGCTGCGGCTGACGGCCGGGCTGCGGACGGTGGGCGCGATCGCACTGACGCTGGCCGTGCTCGCCTCGGCGGGGTTCGACATCACCCAGCTGGTGGCGGGAGCGATGGCGGCGATGGTCGCCACCTTCGCCATCCGGGAGAAGCAGCGCGGCGCCCAGGCGGTCACGCTGGCCGTCGGCCTGCCCGTCGCGCTGGTGTCCGTGTCGCTGGGCGCGGTGCTCGGCGAGCGCGTCGTCGTCGGGGACGCCTTCTTCGTCGTCCTCATCTTCGTCGCGGTGTACGGCCGCCGGTTCGGGGACCGCGGGACCGCGCTCGGTCTGATCGGCTTCCAGGTCTACTTCGTGTCGCTGTTCGTCGGTGCCTCCGCCGCGCAACTGCCGGGGCTGTGGGCGGTCCTGGCCGTCGCGTTCGCGTGCAGCGCCCTGGTGCGGTTCGCGGTCGTCCCCGTGACGCCCGCCGGTCTGCTGCTGCGGCTGCGGACGGCCTTCCGGGCCCGGCTGGGCCGGCTGGTCTCCGCGCAGCTGGCGCTGCTGGACGCCGGGCCCGACGAGGTGGACAAGGCCCTGGAGGACGTGCGGGAGGGCACCGCGCGGCTGCACGAGACGGCCCTGATGATCCAGAGCCGGCTGGAGGAGGGTACACCGGACGAGTCGACGGCGCGGCTGGTGCAGCGCCGGATCGCGGACGCGGAGATCGCCGCCGAGCGGCTCGGTCTGCTGCTGCTGTCGGCGCGCAGCGCCCAGCGGGCGGACACCCTCACCCTGCATCTGCCCGGTGCGCCCGCCCCGGAGATGGGCCGGCTGCCCGGCCCCGACGAGGCCACGGCCGTACTGCGGCGGG
>NZ_NCTE01001226.1:4275-5274 GCF_002114215.1 Streptomyces sp. 13-12-16
GCCACCCCGGCCGTGCGGGACGTGTTCCGGGCGGTCGGCGAGACCGCGCGGGCGGTCATGGGCCTGCGTATCGCGCTGGAGGGGCCGCAGGACGAGTCGGACGACAGTCCGGCGACGGCCCGCTCGCGGGAGGAGCTGGACGCCGAGGACGCCGCCATCGACGCCGGTGAGGAGGAGGAGGCCGAGCCGCCGAAGGGGCTGCGGCCCACCACGCGTGCCGCCGTGCAGGTCTCCGTGGGGTCGACGCTGGCCATCGCCGGGGGCGAGCTGCTGTCCGCGCACCGCTGGTACTGGGCGGTGCTGACCTGCTGGATCGTCTTCATCAACACGGCCTCGACCGGCGAGATCCTGGTCAAGGGCTACCGGCGGCTGCTGGGCACGGTGTTCGGGGTCGTCGCCGGCATCCTGCTGGCGGCTCTGGTGGGCCGGCACACCTGGACGGCGTTCTTCCTGGTGCTGTTGCTGATCTTCGCCATGTTCTACACGGCGCCGCTGTCCTACACGCTGATGTCGTTCTTCGTGACGGCGATGCTCGGGCTGCTCTACACCCTGCTGCACACCTACAGCTGGGAGGTGCTGGTGCTGCGGGTCGAGGAGACGGCGCTGGGGGCGGCCTGCGGGGTGGTCGCGGCGGCGCTGGTGCTGCCGGTGCACACCGACCGGCGCACCAACGAGCTGCTGGTCACCGTGCTGGAGCGGCTCGCCGAGGTGACCGAGGCCGCCGTCGGCCAGCTCAGCGGCGGTCCCGCCGGCGACCTGCTGGACAAGGCGCGGGAGCTGGACCAGGCGCTGGGCGACCTGCGCGCCGCCACCCAGCCGCTGACGCATCCGGTGACCCCGCTGCGGGCCAGGCGCACCAACGCGCGCTACGTGGTGGCGCTCCTCGAGACGTGCGCGTATCACGCGCGCTCGCTGGCGGCCACGGCGGAGCTGCTGCCGACCCATCCGTCGATCGCGGCGGACCCCCGGCTGCGCGGGGCGGCGGGGCGCACGGTGCGC
>NZ_NCTE01001227.1:0-7945 GCF_002114215.1 Streptomyces sp. 13-12-16
GGACAGCCCGGTGAACGCCTCGACGGCGGCCTCGGTGTGCGCGGGCACGAACCCCGCGTGGTGGCGGGCCTTGGCGGCGAACACCGACCCCTGCGCCAGGTGCCCGAGCTCGGAGCCCGCCTCCTCGCGCAGCAGGGCCAGACCGGCCGGAGTGCTCCCGCCGGCGAAGGTCGCGGCGAGACCGACGCCGCTCCACAGGTCCGCCTGCCGGTTCCCGGCGAACGCCCGGACGGCCGCGGCGACGTGCCCGGTGTGCCCGCCGTGGATGAACCACAGGGCGCGGCCGACCCCCTGGTCGAAGGCGCGGCGCCAGTAGGCGGGGTCGCCCTCCCAGGCGTACGGTTCGTCCTGCCGCTGGCGGGTCACCCAGGTGTCGGTGTCGAAGTAGGCGCGGTCGAAGCCGTAGCCGTCGACGCACAGCCAGCTCATCTGCGGGTAGTACGCGGGCCCGGACAGGCCGGGGACGAGCTTCTTCCACAGGGGGCGCGGCAGCTTGGCCATGGCGAAGCCGATGCCGATGTAGTTCAGGAAGATGTGCGGCCTGCCGCCGCCGGTGAGCAGGTCGCGGGTGCGGTGGCCGGACCGGCCCATCGCGTCGCGTATGGCGCACGCCATGGTGGCGCCCTCGTAGGCGAAGCCCCGCTGCTCGGGGTCGACCAGGCTCAGGCGGCGTTCGGTGGTCGCGAGGTCGCGGTCCTCGATGCCCCATTCGAAGCCGGTGACGACGGCCTGCGGAACGGCCTCCAGCCGCCGGGTCCGCTCGTCGTCCCGGACCGTGAACCCCCGGCCGGAGAAGCTCACCTCCTCCAGCGACGGGGCCATGGCCAGTCTGCGCAGGGCTCCCAGTACGGGCATGTGCGTGCCTCCTCCTACGAGAGCCGCCCCGTTCCGGCGGCCGGGGGGCCATCGTGTGCGGTCCGGCCCGCGCCGGGCATCTTCGACCATGCCCTGCGCGGCGTTCAGCGGATGCGGCGCACCTGGACCTCCTCGTCGTGCACGGCACGGCCGCACTGCGTGCAGCGCAGCTCCACGCGGACGGGGCTCTCGCAGCCGACGTGGTCGGCGCGGCGGGGCGGTCCCAGCTCGTGCGGCAGATTGCGGTCGCCCCACTGCATCAGGGCGAGGACGGCACAGGTGAGGTCCTTGCCCGCGGGGGTGAGCCGGTACTCGTACCGGACGGGCTTGTCCTGGTACGGGACGCGCTCCATGACACCGTGCTCGACCAGCCGGGTCAGCCGGTTGGTCAGGACGTTCCTGGCGATGTCGAGGTTCTCCAGGAAGCCTTCGAAGCGGCAGCTGCCGAGCAGCGCCGTGCGGACGATCAGGAGCGTCCAGCGCTCCCCGATCACCTCGAGCGTTCGGGCGAGGTTGCAGTCCTGCCCCTCATACGTATGTCTCAGCATCTGATCACACCGGTAGGGAGGGCCTTTCGGCGGTTCCGGGGGTGGTCCGCGGCGGCGTTCCGTCACCGCGGGAGCGGGCGGCGGCGTTCACACCGCCGCCAGGAGGTGGCGTTCGGGCACAGCGGGGGCCTGCCGGGTGAACCGGTCGTAGGCGTAGGCCGCCGAGACGAGGGTCATGTGGTGGTGCCAGCCCGGATAGGACCGGCCCTCGAAGTCGAGCAGTCCGAAACCGTCCTTCATCTCGCGCACGGCCTCCCCCACCCGCGGCAGCAACTGGGCGAGCGCCAGCACGGATTCCGTACGGGCGTGGATGAGGCTGGTCAGCCAGAACTGGAGCGGGCGGCGTTCGCTGTCGGACCGGACGGCCAGCAACCGGTAGGTGCGGTGGGCGTGGGCACCCGACGTGCCCTGACCGGGCAGGTGGACGAAGCCGGAGACGACCGTCGCGGGGCGGCCGTCGCCGTCCCGGCGGGTCACCGTCTCGACGCGGTCCGGCATGCCGCCGCCCGCCCCCAGGAGGCTGCCCGCCGTGAGGACCAGGCCGTAGCCGTCACCGCTGCGGGGACGCTGCGTCCGCAGGTGCCGGCCGACCATCACGTGCAGGTTGCCGGGCACCGGGACGACGAAGTCCCGCCCGCGCAGGGCGAGTCCGTGCAGCAGGGTCCTGACGCCGAAACCGGCGGCCGGGTCCAGGCTGCAGACGACCGGCAGCGGAGTGCTCCCGGCGGTGGTGGCGAGGGAGTCGATCAGGTCGAGGGCGTGCTGTTCCGCCGTGCGCAGTCCCGCGTCGGACGGGATGCGGGCGCGCCGGCGGCGTTCGGGGTCCTTGGCCCAGGAGCCCGGCAGCAGCAGCCGCCAGTCGACCGGCGCGGCCGCCCCCGCCGAGGCGAGGAAGGCGCCGACGCCGACCTGGCAGGTGACCGACCGTCCGGTGGAGGGCAGGAACCGGCGGTGCACCCCGCAGGAGTGCTCCCCCCGTTTGCGCAGTACGGCCTGGTCGACCACCCAGGCCATGGGGGGCGCCTGCCGCTCCACCCATCTCGCCAGCTCCGTGCGGACCGGATTCCAGTCCCAGGGACTCGCGTTGACGAACTGGTGGAGCGACTGGGAGGTGGCCGGCGAGGCCGAGACCGTCGCCGCGAGGCGCCGTACCGACTTCTTGCCCGGGGTGGTGAGCAGCGCCCGCACGTAGGCGTGGGCCCACCGGCGCTGATCGGCACGCGGCAGGCACTCGAAGATCTGCTCGGTGAAGACCGGTATCGAGGTGTTCACGTGCGTCAGCGCTCGTCCAGCCATGGCAAGTTCCCTCCCCTGGATCGGTCCGCGGCTGCCGACCGCGCTAAAATAATAGCGAACAACCTCTTTTTTTCTCGACTCCGGGGAGTTGACGAATGCACTTCGCCAAGTTGGCCGGCTCACCGCCCTCTGACCGGGCCGTTTGCCCGCCGACCCCCTTGCCGCCGACCTCCGTGCCGCCGGACCGGGGTCCGTCACGAGGACCGGCCGACGCACGGAGAAGACCGCCACCGCACGCGGAACCGCCGGCCTTCCGCCCACGACCGATGCCCCGTCACATGCCCGAGGAGGCGACATGGTGAGACAGGAGAGGGCCCTGCGCACCCGCGCCGCCGTGATCACGGCGGCCTGCGCGGAGTTCGCCCGCGCCGGTTACGACGGCACGTCGCTGTCCCGCATCAGCCAGCTGGCCGGCATGTCGGTCGGGGCGCTGACCTTCCACTTCCGGACCAAGCAGGAACTGGCCGACGCCGTACAGGAGGAGGGGCGGTCGGTGACGCTCGCCGCACTGGACGGCTACGCCCACGCGGACCGCCAGGCGCTGTGCCAGGTGGTCGGCCTCACCCTCCAACTGGCCCGGCTCATGGAGGAGGAGGCCTCGGTCCGTGCCGCCATCCGGCTGAGCAGGGAACGCCCGGGCTCGGCCTCCTGGTCGCAGGCCTGGCTGCCGACCGTGCGCAAACTCCTCGACGAGGCGCACGCGGCCGGGCAGCTCCGGGAAAGCGCCCCGGCCGCCGACGTGATGACGCTGGTCGAGCACCTGACCGACGGGGCGGAGGTGTACCTGCGCGGCAGTGCCGAGGACGAGTCGGAAATCGGGAACACCGTCGCACGACTGCGCACCGTCTGGAAGCTCACGCTCACCGGGGTGTCGGTCGACCCGCCCGGCCCGGGACACCCCGAAGCACCGTCACCGCTGGACCCCGAACCGAGGTGACCGCCCTCAGCCACCCGGCCCGGAGCATCCACGGCGCTCCGGGGACGTCGAAGCGCCGCCACCGTTGGACCCCGAACCGGGGTGACCGTCTTCAACCACCCGGTCCGGGGCGCCGCGGGTGCTCCGGGAACACCGAAGCGCCACCACCGCTGGAACGCTGAACCGATGTGACCGTCTTCAGCCACCCGGCCCAAAGCATCCACGGCGCTCCGGGGACCTCGAAGCGCCGTCACCGCCGAAACCCGAACCGGGGCGACCGCCCTCAGCCACCCGCTTGGTCGGCCACGGCCGACCGGTACCACGGAGCGGCGTCTTCCACCCACGCCAGCGGCGACGGCTCCGGGGAGTATCCGGCGACCCGCCAGATCTCGTCGCTCCGGTACCAGTGGTCGGTGGCGACCAGGGCGAACTGACGCTCGCTCACGGGAATCCGCGTGGCCCTCAGCCGCTCCAGGCACTCCCGCCAGGGCAACTCCGCCGTCACGGCGGGCAGTACGTCGTACCGTGCCAGGGTGCGCAGCAGGTCCCCCACGCGCACCGGCCGGGGATGGCTCGCGTGCCGGACGCCGCCGAGGCCTTCGGCCCGTCCGGGGGCGAGCGCGAGGCGGGCGACGAGCCGTGCCAGGTCGTCCACGGCCACGGCGGACACCCTGCCCCGTCCGCCGTCCCACAACGCGGGGACGGCGCGCAGGCACTGGGCGAGCAGCGGCACGACCCAGCGGTCCCCCCTGCCGAGCACCAGTCCCGGACGCAGCACGGTGGCGCCCGCGGCCAGGGCGTGGGTCTCCCCGGCCAACCGGGTACGACTGGCCGGGGACACGGGTGCGGGGACGACCTCGTTCACCCCGATCCCCCGGTGGGGGCCGGGACCGTACACCGCCGCCGTCGACAGGTGCACGACGCGGCTCACGCCGTCCCGGGCCGCCTCCCGCATCAGAGCGGCCGTCCCCTCGACGTTGACCGCGGCGCACTCGGACTCGTCCGGGCTGATGACGGCGGCCATGTGGAGGAGCACGTCGGCCCCCTCGCACACACCGCGCAGCGTACGGGGCCGCGCGATGTCCGCCCGGACCCACTCGTCGGCCGGCCCGGCGCCCTCCGGCCGCCGTCTGCCGACCGCCCGGACGACCAGGCGTTCGCCCGGACCGGCATCTTCTCCCGTGCGGTGCGCGACGAGTTCGCGGAGCACCGCCGAGCCGATGAACCCGGTGGCGCCGGTCAGCACCACGCGCAGAGGTCTCATGCGGCCAGCCGCTGGGGGTCCACCGGGAACGAGAGCTTCGCCCTGGCCTGCGGGGTGGCGATGGCGGGAAGCAGGTAGCGCCACATCGACACGAGGCGTTCCGGCAGGTCGGCGCGTTCGGTGGAGACGTTGGAGAACACCTGGATGCCGCTGTAGGCGCCGACGAGCACGTTGGCGAACTCCGCCTCGTCGACGTCGGCCAGCAGCTCGCCCTGTTTCCGCGCCTCACACAGCAGCTCGCGGAACTCGCTCACCCACTCCTGGTACGCCGTGTCGTCACGGGCCCCGAACTCCCCCTGCTCGACGGCGAGCCGCACGCTGGCCCGGAACAGCACGTTGGTCTGCAGCTCGCGGGCGAGGAAGAAGGTGAGGTCGACCAGCTTCTGAAGTCCGGCCGTCTCCACGGAGAAGTGCACGAAATCCTGCTGGTGGGCCATCACGGCCTGCGCCAGGCTCCTCTTCGACTTGAAGTGGAAGTACATGCCGCCCTGAGTCACCTGGGCCCGGTTCATGATCTTGCTGATGCTGGCCCCGCTGTAACCGCACTCGTCGAAGATCTCCGCAGCCGCGTACAGGATCGTCTCCCGGGTCTTCACAGCCCGTTCCTGCTTCGGCTCAGCCATTTCAGTGCCTCGATCACTCTCGACAAAAAAAACGAACGCCCCTATTTTACAGGTCAACGCCTTCGGCCGGTAGGCAGAAGGCGTCCACTCACACTGCTTCTCACGCTGCTTCCGGGGGGATAGTCATGCTCATCACCGCTGAGAACCCTGCTGCCGCAAGACCGCTCCTGACCACCACCGTCGCCAAGGAGTACGTGCACCGCGCAGCCCTGGCGGAAGTGTTCCTCACGGAGTGGACGAAGGCGGGACCGGACTCGTTCACCGTGAGCGCCCAGTGGCCGCGCAGCCACAGCTTCTACGAGTGCGAGAACGGGCTCTACGACCCGCTGCTGCTCTGCGAGACCGTCCGTCAGACGTTCCCCCTGCTGGCCCACGTCGCCTACGACGTCCCCCTGGGCCACCAGTTGAGCTGGTCCCGCTTCCAGTACTCGGTCAACATGGACGCGATGGGCGTCGAACTGAACCCGGCCGAGCTCGAACTGCACGTGACGTGCTCGGACATCCGCTTCTTCCGGTCGATCCCCGCGTCGATGTCCATGCACATCGAGGCGGTGCGCGGCGGTGCCCTCCTCGCGGTGGCGGACACGCACTTCGGCTGCCACTCACCGGCCGTCTACCGGCGGCTGCGCGCCGGACGGGCCGGCGACTTCGGCGCCTTCCTGAACGCGCCTGCGGCGCCCCGGCCGGTCGAGCGGACCACGGTGAACCGCCACCGGCTGCGGGACATCGTCCTGTCCCCCACCGAGCAGGAACAGCGCTGGCAACTTCGCGTCGACACCGCACACCCGGTGCTCTTCGACCATCCCGTCGACCACGTGCCGGGCATGCTGCTCCTGGAATCCGTACGTCAGGTGGCGCACGCCCTGCGGCCGTTCCCGGCCGGCGCGGCACCGGCGTCGATGGACGCGACCTTCAAGAAGTACGTCGAGTTCGACGAACCCTGCTGGATCGAGACCGCTCCGGCCGCCGAGTCCGCACCGACGCGCGACGGACGCCGAACGGTCCGCGTCAACGCCTTCCAGGGAGAAGAGCTGGCGTTCACCGCGACGACCGAGATGGTCGACACGACGCCGTAACGAGCCACGGCCCGCCTTCGGGCGGGCCGTCCGCGGTTTCACCGCAACGAGAAGAGTTCCAAGGGCTGAACCCAGTGTGCCACCACTGGGCTCACAGCCATGCCACCCGTCGAGCCGTCTGCCCGACGGACGAAGGCCCGTCGGGATGCCACTCCCCAGGGCCTTCTTCGGTTCCGGACGAACCACGAAGCCATGCGACGGCTTTGTCATGCCCCCTACCAGGAGACGCCCTCATCATGGAGCAAAGCTGCGGCGTTGACCAGCCCTCTCAGCCCGCATCCGCGAGTACACGTCCTTTTGGGCAACTTTCCGCACCCCGCGAACCCGACCGGTCCCCGATGCCCGCCGGCACCCTCCCTCCTTCTCACGCGTACATACGGCAGCGGGTCAAGGTCCCGATGCGGCTGGTGGAGTCGCCCCACTACTCGGACGCCGCCCTCAGCGTCTACGTGAAGGTCAAGGCACTGGCCCAGCGCCCCGAGGGATGCACCGCCGGGATCGCCACGCTCGCCTCCTACCTGAGGCTGTCCGAGTCGACCGTGCAGCGCGGCCTGGCCCAGCTCCGTACGGCAGGCCCCGACGGCCTCGTGGAGTTACCGGAGAGCCGGCGCAGGTCCCTTCCCGGCGGATACGGGACGACGGCCCGCCGACAGGTCAGACCCATGACACCGACGGAACGTTTCATCTGGCTGCCGGTGACCGCCAGCGAGTCTCTCCGCCCACGTCTGCTGCGCGCCTTCGCCGTGATCGCCTACGCCGTCGCGCAGAAGCACCCGCTGACCTTCCGCACGCTCGCCGGAGTGCTTCGCCACCACTCGGGACCCCGGGCGGGCCTGCCCCTCACCACGGGCGCCGTCACCCGCATCGTCGAGCAGTTGGACGCGTCGGGCTGGATCACCGTCCACCGCAGGGCCGGGGAGCACGGGCGGCACCTGTTCGGGGTCCACGACGGGCGCCCGTCCGCCCTTCTTGATGACCGGTCAGGTACCCGGACTGGTGAAGGATCGCTCGCGTACAAGGAAGACCGGAGAACTGACCGACCCGATGACGACACCGCCCACCCCTCACCCGCCGTAGGCGAGAGACAGGTGGGTAGGGAGGCGGTCACCGCGGTCGCACCGCACGGCCGTCCGGTGCTGCGCGCGGAGGACACGAGCCCCTCTCCCGTACGCACCGGGCACAAGCCCTACACGGGGCCACAGCTGACCTTCAGCCCACGGCTCCACTCCGTACTGGAGCCCGTGCGTTTCCTGCTCGAGGACCTGAACACCTACGTGCAACGGCGGCTGGGGCGGGAGATCGCCCGGCAGCTAGACGCGGGCACGGGCGTCGAACGCCTGCGGAGCCGTCTCACGCAGCGGCTCGCC
>NZ_NCTE01001227.1:8241-28739 GCF_002114215.1 Streptomyces sp. 13-12-16
GACCGGCCGGACCGTCGGACGTGGACGCCACCGAAGGCGTCCGGCCCCGTCGTGGTGGACCGCTGCCGGGGCCGTGGCGGCACCTGTTCCCGCAGGGCTCCCCACGGGCTGTGCTGGAGATGCCGGGTGGAGGCCGTGGGCACCGACTCGGAAGCCGGTACGGCTGGAGTTGTCACGGCGTGATGACTCCAGCCATGCCGCAGCCGTCCCTCACTTCCTGCTTGCCAGCACGGACTCCCGAGGCACGTCCTCGCGGATTCCCGCGCCGGGGACGTGCGGAAGGCCGCTGTCCTGCTCCAGGAGGTAGGCCGCCTTGACGATGCGCTTCTCCCGCCACAGGTGGAGCATCGCGAACCCGAGGATGGCCGTTCCGACGAGATTGGCGACGAAGTGCCACCACACCCGGTACGTCGACAGCGCGACCCCCGGCTCGATCGCACCGAACCAGGTGGACAGCCCGATGGCCCGGCTGGCACCCAGCGCCACGGAGATGGTGAGCACGAGGTGCTCCACACCGTGGATGCCCTGCATCCACACGCCCATCCTGGCCCACTTCCGGGACTTCAGCTCGCCGCTGACCCGCCGCGTGATCTGCGCGATGCCGACCAGGCCGGCCAGGAAGATGAAGTTGCCGACGAGGTGGAGCAGTTCCATGCCGAGCGCCGGCTTGGACGGGTCGATCTGACCCATCCCCCGGGCGAAACTGTCCGCCCAAGGGGTCATCCAGGCCGGGGAGTACGGGTTGGCGATCCAGTAGATCGCCTGTGCCACGTGCTCCTGGAAGTGGCCGATCTGTCCGACGACTCCCAGGCCGATCAGCCCCACCGCCGTCCGGTACAACCAGGGCCGCACCGGACCCCGGTTCGCATAGGCGAGCACGGCGACCGCCGCCCACATCGCCACGGCCCATCCGGTGAAGAAAAGGGCACCCGCGGTGTCCACGGCGGACACGGGGTCACTCATCTCGTGCATTCCAGGCGTTCCGGGCTTGTGATCCATGTGATCCACAGGTGCTCCTTCAGCGACTCCGGACAGATGTGACACGGCAAGCAGTGCCGACCAGAACGCTAGAAATCCACGCCACACGTTCACCACTTCGAACATGCGGGCTTTCCTGAAGTGGCTCTTGCACGGTAGGGACGGACAAGGGGTGGGCTGAGCTCGCTTCGCGTGCGGGGCCGTGGTGCGGTGCGGGCAGTGGACAGCATCAGCGGGGCCGAGTCCCGGGTGGTTGATCCCGTGACGTTTCAAGACAACAAGCGTGGTCGAGCGGGGTGGGTGGTGCGGGTGCTTCCACCCGTCGACGGTCGGGTTCCTCACCGACGGGGCCGGCGTTCGGTGGTACCGGTCAGGGATGGGCAGGGGACTGGGCTGATAGCGGACGGACAGCGGGGGCGCTCGCCGGTGCGGACCTCTTTGGTAAGAGGGGCGCTGAAATTTAACGCTCTGACCTGCGGTTTCACCGAACCCATGTTGTCCTGGGGAGCACATTCGGGGTCTCGGAATGTCAACCTGGCGGACACATTTGGGCTGGAAACTCAAGCTGTGGTTGATTCTTCCCGGGGCTCCGAAGGGCTCGCAACACCGCAGGTCAGCGGCGTGGGCCTGACTCCGAGAACGCGGTCGGCGTGCGGATCGAATCGAACGGAATGTGCTGCCATCGCGACACGCGAAATCAACCAGCGCTTGATTCTCGGCGCGAACGGGCCGAAAAACTCAAGCTGTGTTTGACTTCCGGACGGCAGGGATGGGTAGGACCGCTCCAGGGCCCTCATGCGGTGATCCATTGGCGCAAAAGACAACTGCTGCTTGATATTTGGGCTAGTCTCTGGACCGCCTGAGTATCAAGGGAGGTCCTGTGACACCTGATCCGCCGGCACGACCGAGACCCCGCGTCGTCGCTGACGTTCCATCGGGCGACGAAGGCTTCGAGGACCTGCTCCAGGTCCTCGGAGAACAACTGGGAGAAGCGACGCGGAGCGCCGACCCTCGTGGCCGTCGCAAGCTCAAGAACGTCACCTTCGAGTACGAGCCCGACCACACGGCCGTCCACGACATGGCGGGCGACGCCGGCTACAGCCTGGCCTCGAACTGGTTCACCCAGCTCCTGGCCCAGCTCGCAGTGGCCAACTCCATAACCAAGTCCCAGCTGTGCGTCTTCCTCTACGTCGCCGGCGGCCAGCAGCACGGCACCGGCGTCACCCCGTACACACAGCAGGAGATCACCGACGGCCTCAACAAGCTCGCCGCCCAGAAGAACGGCAAGCGCATCACCCGCTCCACGGTCAACCGCGCGATCAAGGCCCTGGTCGGCTACCGGTGGATCGAACAGCTCGGCAACGGCATGATCCAGCTGAACGTCCGCCTGTGGTTCCAGGGCAACAGCACCGCCCAGCACGCCGTCCTGGAACAGATCGCAGCCCAGCACGACCGCGACCCCGAAGCCTTCCCCAACGGGATCGGCCCCGATCCCCAGCAGGAAGAGCAGGACCTCGACCTCACCCGGCACCCGCCCTACGACATGGGGCGGCGCATCGGGTGATACACATCCACCTGACGCTGCGCCGCCCGGCAGGAAGAAGGGATACCGATGGCTGAAGTCATGTCACCGGTCGTGTCCGAACGCATCTGGGCCCTGCCCGTCTCCGGGGCCACCGTGAAGTTCCTGCAGTACCTGCTCTACCGCTCCGACTTCGGGGGCCACCTTCCCGTACGGCAGAAGGACATGGCCGGTGAGTACCGTGTCACCCCGCAGGCCGTCAGCAACCTCATCGCCCCGCTGTGCGAGCTGAACATCGTCCTGCGCCCCAAGAACGAGGAGGGCAGCCGGGGCAGGGGCAACTCCTACCGCCTCCACCCCCTGGCGGCGAAGTACGCCAGCCCCCAGGACATGGAGGCCTCCTTCCGCGCGGCGATCGCGAACATCAAGGCCGGTGAGCTGCCCAACCTGAAACTCCCCGCCTACGCCGCCGTCCCGCCCGCGGCGGACGGCCGCCCGAACCTCCAGGTCGCCTGAGCCTCCAGGTCGCCCGAGCACGAAAACCGGGGCCCCACCGACGTATCGGTGGGGCCCCGGTGCCTGAGCAAGGAAGGGTTGCCCGCACTATACCCAGCCCGGGCTACAGCATGTCGGCGACGGGCAGTTGTGCCAGGGCCTCGGCGAGCTGACGCACGGTCACCGAGCCGGTCTCGGGCAGGCCGGCGTCCAGCCAGGCCTGACGGGCGGACTCCTTGTCACCCTCGGCCGCCGCCAGCACGTTCTCCTTCGCGCTGTGCTCGTGCACGGGGTCGGTGTCCGGGCCGTGGTCGGCCAGATGGACGACGGTGCGGACCTGCAACTTGGCGTTGGAGGCCATCTGCTCGTTGAGCCGGTACACACGCAGCCGGTGCCCGACCAGCGCCCGGGCACGCTCGATCATCGCCCGGCCCGCGTCCGTATCACCACGGTCCGTGCGCAGGCGCTCCAGCTCTCCGGAAGTGTTGCGGACGACCAGGAGCCCGCGGGTACTCGTGGACTCGATCCGCACGGAGAGCAGGGTGGCCGTGAACTGCTTCGCGGTATCCAGGCGCTGGAGGTCCTGCCCGACCGTGTCGGCGAGGGTGTAGAGGTGGACGGCCCTGGCCCGGACCTGCTCGGTCCAGCTTGCCTCCTCCCCGGGCGGGCAGGGGCCGACGGCACGAGCGGCGGCAAGGGTCAGTTCGAGGTCACGAGGGTTCACCACCTCATTCTCCTTACGGATCCGTCGTGCTGCCGGGGCCCTCAAGACAGGGAAGCGTGGCTGGGACCGGGACGGGGTTGCTGGAGACACACGCGCGCCTGATCGTCCGGGTGCCGGCACCGTCGTGGCTGACTTTCGGTGGTGCGGGTCCAAGAGGGGCAGAGAGTGCTCAAGGTCCCGGTCAAGGCGACTGCATGGCTCTCAGCATCGGTTCGAGAAGAGCGACCGGACACGGACCCGCACCCTTATAAAGAATAGAGGGCGTCACATTTACGCAGGTCAGAGGGGGTGACACGACCTCAGAACATGACTCCCACGTCATTTTGAGGCCTCGGAAGTTGCGTGTGAAGTCAAGTTGCCCCGTATCCATTGCGACTTATCTGCGCAATCTCGCGATGGGCTCCGGAACCGTCGTCAACATGACTCCGAAGTCATGTTCGACGCGCGCAACGCGCAGATAGGTCGCGTCGTTGCTATCTATATGCGCAATCACTACTGTGCTCTGCGTCTAGGTTTCGATCTTGAGGAGCACACAGCGCCATGTCCGCCCAGCCTCAAGGGGACCCCCGTCGGGTCCCCGGCTCGTCCCCACCTCGCGCGCCGAGCCCCAGCAGCCCGTACGCGGGCACGCTCGGTCCGCGGAAGAACCTCGTCGAGCTGCCCGTCGGCCACACGGCGGAGGTCAGGCCCCCGGTCACCGCGGGCGACTTCGTCGGCAAGTACTTCGCCCAGGACAGCCTGGAGTTCCTGCGCTGGGCCGCCAGGTACTTCAGGGACGACAACGTGACCCTGTGCGTGCTGCTCTACATGATGGGAAGCCAGGAAGTAGGAGGGGCCGTCGAGCTCAAGCAGGCCGAGATCGCCGCCGAGCTGGACATGGACCCGGCCCAGGTGTCACGGGCCCAGACCAAGCTGAAGAGGCTGGGGCTGGCCTACTCTCCGAAGAAGGGGTCGATCCAGCTCCAGCCGGCGGTGACCCTGCGCGGCGGCTACCGACTGATCGAGAAACCCGGTCGCGGATCGGTGGCCAAGAGCGTCAAGGTCCAGGTGGAACAGCTGAGCCTGCTCAACGAGCTCATGCTCGACCCCGGTGTTCCGGAAGAGTTCAGAGACATGGCCCTACCAGGTGCGAAACTACCCAGACCATCGTCGAGGACGCGCAAGCGCAAGCGTACGGAGAAGAAGCCGGAGGCCTGAGGATGAGGACTGCAGCGTCTGCGAACCCGGAGCCGCCGGAGCTGACATACGGCACCTTCAACGGCTTCGCCTACATGCCCGCGATGCCGGGGATCGCCTACCGAGTGCTCTTCCGGCTCCTGGGGACCCAGGAGCCGGGAGGGCGCTGCCTGGTCACCGAAGAGGAGCTGGCCGAAGCCCTGGACGTACACCGCTCCATGGTGGGACGGGGCCTCCAGGCCCTGATCCTCGCCAAGCTGGTGTTCCGCCAGGCCAAGGGCATCTACCTCCTCAACCCGATGATCAGTGGCGCGCGCAGCGTCACCGAGCACCTGGAGGCCATCGGCACGCTCGACCCCGCGGACCGTCTCGACGTCGACGACTACCAGGAGCGTTACGAGGCATCCGTCGCCCAGGCCGAGCAGGAGAAGAAGGAGAAGCGCCTGGGCCGCAGGACCTCGCCCGGCCGCTCGAAGCCGGCGAAGGCGGCCCCCGAGGGAACCGCGGAGGTACTGAGCCTCTCGACGGCCCGTGACCGCTCACGGCGGAGGCCGCCCCGCCCGTGACACGACCGGCACACCATTGAGGCCCCCGCCGAAGCGGGGGCCTCAATGTGTCTAGGTTTCGAAGGACAGCTTACCTTCTCGCTCACGACGACACCACAGAAGACCCTGTCGCCGACACCGGCACTTATCACGGCGTGATGATCCCGCCCGTGGCATCACCCCTGGTGCTGCCCATCGGATGCCGGCCTCCTCCCCGACCGGCACGACCCCCTCTGGGCCGGCGAGTGGCCGGTCAACGCACCAGCAGGTCGATCACGCCCGTCAGGTCTTCCTCACCGCTGCCTTCGGACAGGCGGCGGCGCATCAACGCGAAGTACGGGGAGAGCAGCTCCGGGCTGACACCCTGCTGCTCGGCGGTGTTCAGGAAGGTCGGTGTGCCGGCCACCTGCATCGCGAGGTTGGAGACGACACCCTTGGTGTAGTCGCCGCTGCGCAGTTGGTCGGCGGTCTGGTGAACGGCCGGGGCCATCGCGACGAGCCAGTCGGCGAGCAGCGGGGCGAGTGACGCGGGATCGATGTCCTCCTTGCGGATCAGGGCGAAGGCGTGCGCGGCCCCGGCGAACATCCCGTACATGGCGCTGAGCAGGGCCACGTCGTGGAGCGCCGCGAAGCCCGCGTCCTCACCCACGTAGGTGGTGCCGGCCGGGACGCGCAGTGTCTCCGCGTGCCGCTCGAACAGCTCCCGCGAGCCGCTGTAGAAGACGTAGCCGCCGGCCTCCGGGACGCCGATCATCGGAGGGACGGCCATGATCCCGCCGTCCAGGTAGCGGGCGCCGCGCTCGCGGGCCCACTCGGCGCGGGCACGGGCCTCGGCCGGGGTGCTGGTGGTCAGGTTGACCAGGTCCCGGCCGGCCAGGTCGGTGCCCGCCAGCGTCTCCTCGACCGAGGCGTCGTCCAGCAGACAGACGACGACCAGCGTGTTCGCCGCGACGGCGGCGGCGGCACCGTCCGCGACCCTCGCCCCCTCGGCGGCGAGCGGTGCGGAGCGGGTCGGAGTGCGGTTCCAGACGGTGACCGGGTGACCGGCGGCGAGCCAGGTACGGGCCAGCGCGGTGCCCATCGCACCGAGGCCCAGCAGCGTGACGGACGTCTTCTCGACAGTGGTCTGTGCCATGCCGACTAGCCTGGGAGCAGGCCCGGAGGCGATCAAGTACGCACTTCGGAGTGGGTGCTTACCCCGGGGTGAGCGAGCACGTCAGAGGGGTGGGCATGACGACACTGAACCGGCCGGGCACACGGGACGGACACGTCTGCGGGATCGACACCGCGATGGAGGTGATCGGCGGCAAGTGGAAGGTGCTGATCCTCTGGGCGCTCCACGAGCACCCCCACCGCCGCTTCGGCGAACTGCGCCGACTGCTCCCGGGGATCACCGAGAAGGTGCTCGCCTCCCACCTGCGCGAGATGGAAGCGGACGGCGTCGTGCACCGCGTCTCCTACGACGAGGTGCCGCCCCGCGTCGAATACTCGCTGACCGAGGACGGCAAGCACCTCAACGACGCACTCGAACCACTGGCCGCCTGGGGACGCGAGCGGTCGACCGCCCAAGGACTGGGGGATCAGCGGATGCCCAGGAGCACCGAGTGACCCCGAGTCAGAAGGGCGGGCTCTCGGAATAGCCGCCCGTCCCGCCGGCAGCCCACCAGGAATCACGTTCCGCCTTGAGACGGGCGTAACGCTCGCGGGCTGCGATGTCGTCCGCGTTCTCCAGGTCGCCGGTGTCGTGACCCCATGCCTTCATCGCGTCCAGGGCACGGTCCCGGTGGTGGCGGTCGGTGCCGGTGGCCAGCAGACGACGGGCGTGGCCGACCAGCTCGGCCCGGTGCGTGGCGAGCGCGGGGTGCTCCGCCAGGGGGACCGCAGCGACGAAAGCGGCTTCGCGTACCTGCGCGTCGTCGTGGTCGAGAAGAGGACGCACAGCGGAGAAGAGCGCCGGGCGCAGCTCCCGGAACGCGCGCATCTCCCTGTCCTCGTCGAGGAACCCCTCGCCGCAGTGGCGTTCGCTGATGGCGACGCACTCGTCGTCGGCGTCGTAGGCGGTGTCACCGAGCCACTCGAGCAGTCTCACGACGGTCGGGCGGTGCGGTGGCATACCGGCATCGGTGCCGGAGTCGCCTGCCGCGATGACCGGATGGTGGAGGACGGCCGCGACGTAACACGCCACGGGCACGGTGGCTTCGTAGATGGTGTTCTGGTGGGTCACTTCCCTGAGCGCGTCGTCGACGGCCGCCGTCCTGACGACCGGGTCGGGGTCGATGAAGCGTGCCAGCGTCGTCGGCAGGGACCCGCCCGTCCCGCACACGGTGGCGAGCGACGCCCAGTCCGTACCCTCCAGGATCGCTCGATGGTGGGGCAGCTCGTGGGAGCGAGGACTCTCGGTCCGACTGCGGCGGTTGGTCACAGGCGGAGGCTATAGCGTCGCCGGACCGGCGTTGCTCGTGGCCTCATGTGCGGAGCAGGGCTCGCTTCCGTCCGACGGCCGTGGCCCGCACCTCCTGGCCCGGTGGCCGGACAGAACTTGAGGTGGTCGAGTCTCTACGCCCCCTGCCCGGGCGCGCCCGCCGCGGTACCGGCCACCGAGGACTGGGCCTTCGATGGGCATATCCCCCGGGGCGGCTCGTTCCGCCACGACCGGGACCTGGCCCGCTGCGCCCGCCGGCACGGCGCCTGCGAACCGGATCTCGAAGCGATCGGCGTGGGCTTCCGCCTGGCGGCACCGGCCGCGTAGAACCGGACATCGTGCCGGCGTCGCATGACGGACGGCGCCCCTCGAGACCGCGGATCCTCGGCCGTACCGACCTGTGCGCATTCCGGGGACACCGACACGTGCTCCTGACGGGCAGGGAAGAAGCCACGGAGGATGTTCAGCGCTCATGCGATGTGCGGCGGGGCAGGCGGGTGATTACGACGTAATCACCCGCGCCGGGGGAGCGGCGTCAGCGCCGGGGGAGGGCGTGTGGCAAGCGCCTGGCGCCGTATCAGGCACCGTTCACCCTGTTGGGAGCGTGACCGGGCGGCACCGTGTTGGCCAGTGAGCGCGCGATCTGATCGTGACCGAGCTTCCGACGCCGCGCCGGACTGCGCAACCTCGAATCCGGCGTCGCCGTCGGCCGCAACCGGCGGATCTGGTCGGCCTGAGCGTTCGTGGTCCTGCTGTGCTCGCTCGGGCAGCCCTGGCGGGATCCGGTTCCGGTGCGCTCAGCTGCGCACAGGCAGCTGTCGAGCAAAGCGGCGGACGGCGTCGGTGAAGGCATCCGGATCGTCGAAGTTCGCGAGATGTCCTGCCCGCGGGATCAGTTCGACGCGGGCGTTCGGATGCGCGCGGGCGAAGTCCATCTCGCCGGACCGGAAGAGAGTGTCCTTCTCGCCGTTCAGGATGAGTACGGGAGCGGCCACATGGCGCATCGCTTCCGCGTCGAAGCGGCCCAGCACCTCGCCCCAGGCGGCCGGCAGGGTGTGGAAGGCATAGCCGGAGCGGATGGTCGCCTCCACCACCTCGGGCGGATAGAGCCGGCGCAGCAACCGGTCGTTCCGCCGGGTCAGCCGGTCCGCCGGTATGCGAGGGACGAGCCCGGCGACCCACCGATACGGCGTTGCCCACGGGCCACGGGTCGAGGCGCTGGCCCCGGCAAGGACCAGCCCTCGCAGTCGCCCGGGGTGGTGCCGCGCGAACTCCAGCGAGGCGTATCCGCCGAGCGAGTGCCCGACGACCAGAGCCGGCCCGCGGTCGAGCGAGTCCACCGCGGAGGCGATGATCTCCGTCGCCGCGTTCAGGCTCCAGGGTTGAGTCGAGCGGGCGCCGTGGCCTGGTAGGTCAACGGCGGCTACCCGGAAGTCCTCTTGGAGTGCGGCCAGCTGTGGACTCCACTGTCCCGCGCTGAACCGCGTTCCGTGTACGAGGATGATGGGCGGTGCACCCGCTGCCGTCACGAGTCCCCCCAGATCAGCACTCCCCTCGGACCGACTCTACCGGCGAGCCGTCCCGGCGCTGGGACGCGGAGATGCTGGCCGGCGGGGCTGCTCACTCCTGGAAGAGATCCGCGTGTCCCGGCAGGCCGGTGGACGACCGCGCATCCGGCCCGGCCACGTCGGCGGCGATGAGGCGTACTCGCCCCTCGGTTGTCGGCGCGCACCTGCCGCTGTCGGTGATTACGCCGTAATCGCCGGTGGGTCCGTGTCTGGTCGGTGTGCTGGGTGATTACGCCGTAATCGCCGGTGGGTCCGTGTCTGGTCGGTGTGCTGGGTGATTACGCCGTAATCGCCGGTGAGTCCGTGCCTGGTTGGCGCGCTGGGTGATTACGCCGTAATCACCCAGGCGTCCATGGGCACGCATCAACTTGGTCTAACTAACGTGTCGATGTGTTGATTGATCATGAACGTTAGTATGGTGTCTCGCATGAGTTCGCCAGCCACCTCCAGCGACCGCGAGAAGGTCGTCTCCAAACTGCCGGGATGGCTCCGGCAGAACCTCAAAGTCAGAGCCGCTCAGCGCGGCATCGAGATCCAGGCCGCCGTAGAAGAAGGCATCAGCGCCTGGTGTGATCTGGCCTCCGCCACCGCGGCGGTCGACACAGCCGGCGCCGACTCCTTCGCCACCTTCCTGCCTCCCGGCCAGTGGGAAGGGTTCCGGCGGATCGCCGCCGATCGACGCGTCTCACTCATCCAGGGCCTCGCCCAGTCCGTCCAGTTGTGGCTCGAGACCCACCCGGCCCCGGACATCGAGCGGCCCTCCATCACCCGTCGGATCGTCGTCTGCAACCAGAAAGGCGGAGTCGGCAAGACCGCGATTACCGCAGGTCTGGGCGAGGCCTTGGCAGAGGACCCCGACACCCTGCAGCCCGTCCGCGTCGCCAAAGCCCTCACCAAAGCACTGCGCGCCAGCGAAGCTCACCCCGACGAAGCCGAGCCGGACGACGATCCACTCGACATCGAGAACCTCCCCGGCCCCGGAATGCGCGTGCTCCTCGTCGACTTCGACCCGCAGTGCCACCTCACCAACCAGCTCGGTGCCGCACCCCTGCCCATGAACGGCGACAGCCTCACCAACCACATGGCAGGTGACCCCAAGGGCGACCTGGGCGACCTCATCGTCTCCATCGACGACGACACCTTCAACGGCCGACTCCACCTGCTGCCCGCCTGCAATGACGCGTTCCTGCTCGACGTGCGCCTCTCCGCCGTGCGCGCCCGGGAAGCCGCACTCGAGCGAGCCCTCGCCCCGCTCGAAGCTGATTACGACGTAATCATCGTCGACTGCCCGCCCAGCCTCGGGTTGAGCATGGACGCCGCCGCCTACTACGGCCGCCGTCGCGACGGAGAAACGCCCGGACAGTCCGGCGCCCTGATCGTCGTCCAGGCAGAAGACAGCTCAGCCGACGCGTACGAACTGCTCACTACGCAGATCGACGACCTCCGCGGCGACCTTCAGGTCGACATCGACTACCTCGGCATCGTCGTCAATCTGTACGACTCCCGTCGCGGTTACATCGCCACCTCGTCCCTCCAGGGATGGGTGGACATAAAGGATCCACGGGTCGTCGGCCTCATCGGAGACCTCAAGGAACAGAAAGAAGCCGTCCGGGTGAAGGAACCCCTGTTGTCCTACGCACCCAAATCACAGCAGGCAGTCGGCATGCGTGCGCTCGCCCGGGAGGTCTTGTGAGCAAGGCCGATCAGCTCGGTGCCGGCCGATTCGGTGGGGGAGTACGTCCCGTCAGCGCACGCCGCCAGGCTGTCGCTGCCGCGACCGGCGTGCCCACCGAAGGCGTCGCCCCACCGGCGGAACTCCCCGTCGAACGCATCAGCCCCAATCCGGACAACCCCCGCTCCACCCTCGGAGACCTCACCGACCTTGTCGGCAGCCTGAGGACCCACGGCCAGAAACAGGCGATCACGGTCATGAACCGCGACGCCTACGTCAAAGCCAACCCGGACCGTGAAGCCGACCTCGAACCGGACACCACCCACGTCGTCATCGACGGCAGCAGCCGCCTCGCCGCCGCACGCGAGGCCGGCCTCACCACCGTCAAGGTGATGGTCAGCGACGACCAGGGCACCACCTCGGAGGAACTCCTCGAGTCCGCCCTCGTCGCCAACATCCACCGGCAGGACCTCGAAGAACTCGACGAAGCCCGCGCTCTCCAACGGCTCCTGGCCATCCACGGAAGCCAGAGAGCCCTCGCCAAGCGCCTCCACCGCTCCCAGGGCTGGGTGTCACAGCGCCTCGCCCTGCTCAACCTCGTCCCCGAGCTGCAGGCACGCATCGGCGAGGAACCCATCGATCTGCTGCGAGCTGTCGGCAACAAACCGGCAGACCAGCAGAAGGCGGCTCTGCAGGAGCTGAAGGCCGAAAGAGCACGAAAGGAAGAGGAGGTACGCACCTTCGCGGAGCACAGGACGCAGTCGGTACCCGGCGCGCCCGCAAGCTCGGAAGGCAGCCCCGCCGGTGATTACGGCGTAATCACCGACACCGTGGGCGGCGGAGAACCGCACGACCACAAAGCAGCCGAACTGTCCCCGGCACCGGAGGAACCCGTCACCACAGGGAAACCCGCGGCCTCCGTACCGACGGCCACGGAGCACGAGTCGCCCGCCAGGGAAACGGAGAAGGACACACCATCCGTTCCCGTGCAGGCCGCTGCTCCCGCGACGACGGCCAGTGCGGGAGAGCAGCCGAAGCGGTTCCCCTACCAGGACGGCGTGTACGCGGCGCAGCACCTGATCCACAAGATGCCGCCCGAGGAGTTCGACAAGATGCTGGACCTCCTCATCAAGCACAGAGAGAGCCACACCGTCCACACCGGCTGAACCCTGTCCCGGCCCATGGCCGACCTGACCGAGCAGCCACCGCAACCCGGGGCCGGCCCCTCCTTCGAGGGACCGGCCCCAGCCGTCCCCCTACCCCGGTCGTACGAGCTCGTTCGAGTTCACGATGTTCGAGGACCTGCCACCCGCGTTCGATGGTCCTGAGGAGTCCCGCGCGGCTATTCCTCCGTCATGACATCTGGGCCGGGCCGGTAGCCGCATCCGAAGAACGCGAACTCCTTGGGAGCGACGCGGACTTCGGTACGGTTCCAGTAGTAGACACCGTTCTGCTCACCCTCGTAAGCGAAGGTCTCGCCCGCCGCGATGGTGAAGAACTGGTCCTCGCTCGTCTCGCCGAAGAACCCCCACTCCGGTACCCACTCGGGGGCGAGTTGCATCTCGGGCACCTTCTCGTCGGCGAACCAACGCTGCTGGAGCTGGACGCGTACGTCGTACGAAGAGGTGTTGTGGACCTTCACCGAGTACGTGGCCGAGGTGGGGTCGTCATCGGCGTCCGGCCGCTCGATCGTGGCCGTCGCCTTCAGGGTGGAGACGGCCGGGCAGTCTTCGTCCTGTTCGGTCGCCACCGGCTTGCTGTACACGCCGCCGGTCACTGCGGCGATCTGGTCCGGGCAGTAGAAGGTGACCGCCTCCACGATGAAGGCGGCCTGGTCGATCGGGTCGGTGAACGGCAGCCCTACGGCGTCGGGGACGTCGTTCATGCCGGTCCCGGCGATGAACGCGTCGCAGACAGCTCCCGCGTCCCTGATCACGGCCTTGCGGAAATCCGAGATGCTGTATCCGCCGGAGGACGACATGGCTTCGTACTCCGTGGCGCCGGGCCACGCGGTGAACTGGCCGACGTCGCCGACGAACGCCACGTCGCGTGCGGTTGCGGAGCTGAACTCCGGGACGGGTACGTAAGGCGGTCCGGAGGTGGGGTCCTCCGTGCTCTCTTCGGCTCGGGGCCCGGCGGACGTGCCGTCCCCCGCGCCGTCCGACGGCGAGGGGGATGCGGTACCGGATCGTGCCGACACCTGTTCGTTGTCGTCGGCCACCAGGACGGTGACGATGGTGGCGAGCACGAGGGCCACGGCCCCGAGGACCGCTGCGATCCGCCGCCGCTTGAGCACTTCGCGGTCGGCCTCGGTGCCCTTTTCCCGTTGGAATTCCGTGTTCGCGGAGGGAGTTGGCTGGTCGGCCGGTCTCGATCCCCTGTCAGACATCTACCGCATCCCTCTGTTCGAGCACGGCTGCAACAGCCGAAGGCGATCATCCTACGGGCCTACGCAGGTTCTACACATGATCATCACAAAACGGCAAGGGCCTGGTGACCGGGGCGCGGAAGGTCGAGCACGTCCGCAACCTCGGCAAGCTGTCCCCCGAGGAACAGAGGGCCAAGGCGGACGAACGGGCGGAAGCAGCCCGCGGGAAGGCGGAGGCCCGGCCGCGGGAAGCCGTCGAGCGCTCGGCAGGCCCCGCCGATTATCACGGCGTGATAATCACGGAGACGCCCGCCGGAGCGACCGCCGTACCGCCCCCCGACGCCCCCGGCGGCGTCCGGGCGGACGTGGGTTCCGGCCGTCGAGCCGGAAGACGACGTGCAAAGACGGACGGGCCCCGGCCGGGCACTGGGCGCGTCCGTACCGAAGGCGTCCGCCGGCCGGAGCACGAAAGTGAGCGCGGGCACGGAGCACGGCGCCGCCGTGGTGATGCGCGCCTCTGGCAACCCGCGCGAACTCTCGCGGATCTCACAGCCGCACTTCGCCCTTCCCGCCGTACTCGCCGCTGCCGAACCCGCCCCGCTCAAAGCGGCACTGGACGCGGTGTGGCACGCGCTGAACACGTACGGCGAGCATTACCCGGAGCTGCTGGAGGAGATCAGGTCGGTGTGCGCCGAGAAGGCGGGGGAGTAGGCAGGCCTTCCCTCGGTGTTGGTCAGTCCGGTGCGTGCCCGGTAGGTTTCCGGCCTCGCCGTGGAGGGGCTTCGGTGCCGTCGGTTCACGGCTGGAACTTGACCGGATTCTCCGTCGGCCCACCGCTGTCGGTGACGAACTGCCAGATGGTGATGGCGGCGACGATCTGGGCGATGAGGTACGCGGCCTGCAGGGCGAGGTAGCGCATCTGGTAGACGGACAGCAGGAGACTGAGCTGCGACGGCCAGTAACGTCGTTCTCCGCGGAAGGTCTCCAGGTCCATGGCGAGTGCGGTGACGGTGAGGATCAGCAGGGTGAGGGACACGTCCAGCGCGGCGTCGCCCTGACTTTCGTCGGTGGCGAGGCGCGCCAGCGCGTCGAGGCCGGTGGGCAGGGCGTACGCCAATCCGAAGCCCAGGGCGCGAGCAGGTCCACGGCGCCCGGGCAACAGCCGCCACAGGGCTCCCAGCAGAAAACCGGCACCGACCCACCCCAGTTCCCAGAGCAACAGCGTGAACGCTGTGTCCGCCGCGCCCCAGGAGGTCTGCTCCCACGAGCCGTTCTCGATCCAGGTCCGCCAGGTCATCAGCGCGCTCGCCGGGACGGCGAGGAGGGCGGCGTACGTGGCGGCCCGGTAGCCGTTCTCCCACCAGGTCGCGCGCGGTCCCCAGGCCAGGACGACGTCGACGACGGTCACGTCGGAGGGGAGCCGGTCCGAGGTCGGTCCATTGACGTGCCGGGGTGTCCGCCAGCGGTGAAGTCCACGCAGCCGACGCTCCACCGCGGCTCGGGTCATCGTCGTCTCGTCGGACTGGCCGTGGTCCAGCCGGCGCAGGGTGGCGTGCAGTTCCCGGTACTGGCGGGCGCGGTGGAGGAAATCCACGCGGTGTGCCTCGGTGAAGAGTTCGCGCAGTGGCTGTCCGGAGACGTCCAGGCGCTGTGCGAGCGTCGAGTGTCGGCCGCCGACGACGAGGAGCAATACCAGCGAGGCGATGTCCAGGCCGATCGGGAGCCATGCAAGGGCACTGTTGTTGAGGTAGAACCCGATCGGGGGTGTGACGACGACGGTGTAGAGCAGCAGCATCAGCAGGATGTCCGGCGTGGCCGAGGCGCCGTGCCGGGACTGCGGCGCGGCGCCCCGTGCCCGCAGCAGTGCGACGATCGCCAGCGCTGTCAGCAAGAAGTCGTAGCCGAGCAGCCAGGTGGCACCATCGGCTGCCAGCTCGTGCAGCCCGCTGGTCAGATGCTCGCCGTGCCGCGTGGCGTACTCGGCGGTGGCCGGGTCACTGAGCCAGGACACACGGTCCCACTCGCGCTCCGACAGCCACAGATGACAGCCGACCAGTACGGCCGCCAGTGCCATGGACAACGGGACCAGCACGGGGAGTCCCGGACGCCGGTGAGGCGCCGACAACTGCCGGGCCCAGGCGAGGGCGCCACAGAACAGGGCCGACTGAGCGAGCACGTCCGCCGTGACGAGGGCTTCGGTGGAGGAGGAGACAAGAGCTGTGATGACGGCCGCGCCCCCGAGAGTTCCGGTGACCGCCACGACGGCGGGCCCCCGGCACAGCATGGCCACGGCGACCGCCGTCCCCGCCCACAGTGCGATCCCCAGGACAGCCCCTGCGTCGGGCGGGCCGATCCGGAAGCCGTTCAGGAAGGCGAGGGCGGGGCTCAACCACACCCAGCCGACCAATCGTCGAGCGGCATCCGTTTCTTCCGGCGTGGCCGGCGCACCCGCCGGTCGACGCCGGGCCGATCGGGCCGCGACGGTGGCGACCGCGGCGATCCCCACCATCCAGAGGAAGCCGCCGAGCACACTGACGTTGTTCATGTCGCGGCCGTCGCGTGCCGCCCACGCCCGCTGCCAGGGCGGGGTCGTCCGCACCTCGATCTCGGGAATCGAGCGCGCCGACGCCGTCGAGGGCTTCCACACCAGGGCGTGGGCGCCTCGGCCGGCCGACGGCTCGGGCCGTGCCCACTCCGCACCCGGCGTGCCCGGGTCGATCTCGATGGTGCCCCACCGCGCGGCCCGCAGGGCCTCGGGTGCCTTGAACCGGATGGTCCAGCGGGTGAATCCCGTCTCGATCCGCCAGGGCCCGAGCGACACATGGCGTTCGTCGACCCAGGCGTACGCCTCCATCCGGATGCGCACCTCCTTGCCGTCGGAGGTGATGCGGGGAGGGGCCTTTCTCCACTCGTCCGGGCGGAGCCGCTGGGCATCGGCTTCCTCTCGCACCAGGCAACTCAGGGCCTGCCGGTACGCGCCACTGTCCTCGCTCATCAGGAGTTTCGGCGCCAGCGGCCACGACGCGGGCACGCGCACGGTCATCACGCTCTCGGCCCTGCTGTGCGTACGGCCGTGGTGGAGCAGGCGCAGGGACGCGGAGACGTGTGCGGAGGCGAGCCGGTGAACGGCACAGTCGTCCGCGTTTCCCGCGGCGCCGTACGCCGCTGCTGGTGACGTCAGCCAGCACACCAGAGTCACCAGCGTCACGACGATCAACCGCACAGTCCGCCCCCGCTCCCCTCCGTCCCTCAGACGTCATGCCACCGGAAGGTTTGTCTCATTCCCCGACTGCGGGATTGCGACCGAGCGTGCCGTCGGGGACCAGGGCCGCAGGTCCGACAGTCGGCAGACCCGCGGCTGCCAACTGGCCCGGCGGACCCTCCCCACCCTCCCACCGCAAGACTCCGGGTGGTGCCGATGGAAGCCGCCCTGGTCAGGGCTGCGGAGTGTCGGCGGTGAGCGGAGCCGGGAGCGGTACGGGCCCTGTCGGACGTCCGCCCCTGGCGCCAGGGACGGCGGGCGCCGTGCATGGGAGACTCGGTGGTCGACTCGCCGAGCCAGAAGGGTCATGCGCCGTGTCGGACGCCGTACCGCCGCCGGTCCACCTCGACAAGGTGCTGGAAGGACTCGCGGAGAATCCCGCGTTGCCGCCCGAGTACGTCCGCCGCCTCTTCGCCCACCGCGAGAGCCATCGCGGCGTCGCCGGGCGCCCGGATCTGACCGACGGCATGATCGCCGAGATCATCGCCCTGGACGAGCACTGGCTCACGCACTCGCTCGCGCTCAACCGCAGCCTGCCGGACGCCTTCCGGATGACGCTCGCCGAGCACCCGGATCCGGCGATACGGGAGGCCGTGGCGGTCGGCGCGGACGGCGGCGCACCGCGCGAGTTGTTCGAGCGGCTGCTCGGCGACAGCGAGCCGCGGGTGCGGGAGTGGCTGGCGCAGAACGACCGGATGCCGGAGGACCTGCGCGCCCGGCTGGCGGTCGACCCGGCCCCGGAGGTACGGGCGACGCTCGCCCGGTGGTGGACGCAGGCCCCGGAAGCGATACGCCGGACCCTGCTGACGGACCCCGAGGACGTGGTGCGGGCACGAGCCTGCGCGACCTACTACGCGCGGCTTCCTCATCCCGTACCGCCCGCCGACCTGCTACCGGCGCTGCTGGCCGACCCGGTCACGCGCGCCGGCGCGGTGCGCCACTGCACCCTCGACACCGACACGGCCCGCCGACTGGCCGACGACCCGACCCCTGAGGTGCGGGAGGAACTCGCCGGGCACCCCGGCCTCCCACCGTCGCTGCGCGACGTCCTCGCCGAAGACCCCGACCCGCGGGTCGGACTCCGCGTCTTCGCACGCCGGGACACCCCTGAGCCGACCCGCGCCACGATCCACGCACGGCTCCTGTCCGACGTGCCCCCACGGGACTGGCTCACCGATCTCCGCGCCGGCCTGGACGACGACGCGCTCGAACAGCAGATCATGGGCGAGATGGCGCGTCTGCGGCTACGGACACTGCGCCTGCCGTGGGTGACCGCCGATCCCCTGCCGCACGTGGACTCGCCCTACGCCTGCTTCCGCGCCTCGGCGGCGATGTCCGACGACCTCCCCGCGCCGGTCGTGGCCCGGCTGCTCGACGACGAGGACAGCGGCGTCCGTACGGCCATGGCCCTGCACGCCCGGGACCGGATCGACGCGGCCACCGCCGAACGCATCGACCGCACCTACCGTCCGGTGAAGAAGACCCGGTGGCGTCCGGCGGACGACTTCCCCCTCCCGACGGACGTCCTCCGGCGCCTGGCCACCGACCCCGACCCGAGGATGCGACAACTGGCCCCGCGCGACCCCGACCTGCCGGTGGAACTCGTCCGCCACCTGGTCGCCGATCCCGACCCCACCGTGCGCCACACGATCGCGGCCCATCCCCGGCTTCCGGTCCGGGAGCTGACGCAGTTGCTGGCCGACCCGTCGGAACGGGTCGCGACCGCCGCAGCCGGCAACCCCGACCTGCCGACCGACCACATGCGACAGCTCCTCACCCTGGCCGGACTGTGAGACCGACGTGTGCGCTGCGAGCAGTCGGCTGAAGATCTTTTCTTTCGGATCCTGGTTGGGCCTTTCACCGTTGACTCGTCACGTATACCGCTTTATCTTCATAATCCACTCAAGATCGTAAATGAATGGACAAAGGTACGTCCCCTGCGGGAACGTACGCGGCCGTCGGCCGCCGACATCCGACCGCTTCTGAACCGGGTGTCGGGCGGCCGGGTGCTGGTCACCACACGCCTGGCGAGTGGCTGGCACCGCCACGCCACTACCATCCGCCTCGGCGTACTCGACCCGGCCGACGCGGTCGACCTATTCACCCGTGTTCTCACCCAGCACGGGTCACACAACATCGATGGCATCGACATGGTCTGCGCCGAACTTGGGCACCTCGCACTGGCCATCGACCAAGCCGCCGCCTACTGCGCCGAAACCGGCACCAGCCCCAACATCTACCTCGACATGCTTGACCGCTGGCCCGCCGAGATGTTGGACTCCGCCGCCCAAGGCGGCGACTCCGCCCGCACCATCGCCCGGATCTGGCGCCTCACCCTCGACCGCCTCACCGACACACCCCTCGCCGGAGACCTGCTGCGCCTGCTGGCCTGGTACGCCCCAGACCGCATTCCCCGCGATCTCCTCAACGGCGTGGCGGCCCCGCCCGGACTCGCGGCCGCGATCGGCAAGCTCGCCGCCTACAACATGGTCACCGACAACCACAATGGCACCCTGTCCGTGCACCGCCTTGTCCAAGCTCTCGCCCGCACCCCCGACCCCCACGACCCCCACCGCCGCACTGACGACATCAGCCACGCCCGCGACCACGCCGCCGAACTCCTCGCTGCCGCCTACCCAGACGACAGCCACAACCCCGCGAACTGGCCCCGATATCAGGCCCTCATCCCCCACACCGACGCCCTCACCACCCATCACGCCCCCGACTACGACACCACCCACACCGCCACAGCCCTCAGCCAAGCTGCCGTCTACCGAGAGGGACAAGGCGCACTCGCCTCCGCCCTCCACGCCCACCAACGCGCCCTCACCACCTATGAGCGGGTGCTGGGTGCGGACCACCCGGACACGCTGGCCTCCCGCAACCACCTCGCGGGCGCGTACCAGGCGGCGGGGGACTTGGGCCGGGCGATTCCGCTGTTCGAGCAGACCCTCACCGACGTCGAGCGGGTGCTGGGTGCGGACCACCCGGACACGCTGGCCTCCCGTAACAATCTCGCGGGCGCGTACCGGGCGGCGGGGGACTTGGGCCGGGCGATTCCGCTGTTCGAGCAGACCCTCACTGACCGGGTGCGGGTGCTGGGTGCGGACCACCCGAGCACGCTGACCTCCCGTAACAATCTCGCGGTCGCGTATGACGCGGCGGGGGACTTGGGCCGGGCGATTCCGCTGTACGAGCAGACCCTCACCGATGCCGAGCGGGTACTGAGCTCAGGCAATCCGATGATTGCGGCGCTACGCGCGAATTTGGAAGGGGCGCGGTCAACCAGCGATCCGAACACTGGTTGACGTGACTATGACGTTGTATAGATGGTCGCTCATAAAACCTCGCTGTGGCACTACTGCTCCTGTGGTTCTGCGCACCCTTGTCCACCGCAACTGAACCCATACCCGCGGCCTCGTCACCCGGCCGCCATACCAGAGCACGATTGCTGCGAGCCCAGCGTCTGGCTCTTGATAATGCGCCTTCTCTAGAGCCAGAACTGAGGGAGGACCACACATGGAAGCAGCGGTCCGCCAGTTGGCCGTCACGCAGGCCGACGAGGTGGTCGACGCGGAGCTGGTGGACGACGGCGCACCGGCCGGTGCCGTGGCCGTCCACACCGACCGCGACCGGCACCTGTCCCCCGAGACCGTCGCCGCCATCGAGGCCAGCGCCGCCGACTCCACCCGCCGCGCGTACGGCACCGACCGCGCCGCGTTCACCACCTGGTGCGCCGGGGAGGGCCGCACGACCGTGCCCGCCT
>NZ_NCTE01001227.1:28843-29387 GCF_002114215.1 Streptomyces sp. 13-12-16
TGGCGGAGTGGGTGCGGCACCTGACCGTGGCGCCCCGCAAGCGCACCGGGGCGCCGGCCGGACCGTCGACCATCGAGCGGGCCCTGTCCGCCGTGACGTCCTGGCACCTGGAGCAGGGGCACCCCAAGCCGAACATGCGCGGCGCCCGGGCCGTCCTCAACGCCTATCGCGACCGGCTCGCCGAGGCGATGGCGGCGGCCGCGCAGCCGAAGCAGGCCGCGGCCGCTTTGCCAGGGCAGATCCGAGCCATGCTCGCCCGGGCCGACCGGGCCACCCTCGCCGGGCAGCGCAACGCCGCCCTGGTCCTCCTCGGCTTCGCCACGGCAGCCCGGATCTCCGAGCTGGTCGCCCTCGACATCGCCGCCGTCGCAGAGGCGGAGCACGGCTACGACGTGACCGTGTACCGCAAGAAGGTCCGCAGGCACACCACGAACGCGATCCTGTACGGCACCGACCCGGCCACCTGCCCGGTCCGCGCCCTGCGCGCCTACCGCGCAGCCCTGGCCGCCGCCGGGCGCACCGAGGGCCCGCTGTTCGTCCGCGT
>NZ_NCTE01001228.1 GCF_002114215.1 Streptomyces sp. 13-12-16
CGCGCCGGACGCCGAGGCGGGCCGCGGCGGCGTCGAGGGCCTTGGTCCGGGCGGGCGTCAGTTCGGCGGTGCGGCGCAGGAAGGGCGCGGTGGGGGCGGCCGTACGGGAGGTGAGCCGGACGGGTTCCGGCAGGCCGGCCAGGCGTCGCGCCCAGTGGTCGCGGTCGCGGGCGTACGCGTCGGAGGCGCGGTAGGCCGCCTCCTCCTCCTGGAGCCGGCTCACCGGCGCGAAGCCACAGGGGTCCGGCTCCCGCCCTTCGGTCAGGGCGTTGTACGTCTCGGCCAGGCGCCGCCCGAGGAGCTTGTAGCTGTAGCCGTCGAGCAGGAGGTGATGGGCCCTCAGCAACCAGAGGTGGCGGTCGGGGGCCAGGGTCAGCAGGGTGTGTGCGAACAGCGGGCCCTTCTCGAGGTCCACGGGGACCGCGAGATCGGCGCGGACGTGGGACCACGCGGCGGCCCCGGGATCCTCGGCGCCGCTGACGTCGACCCGGTGCAGGGTCCAGTCGTCCGCGTCCGGGGCGAGCCGGCAGTGGGGGCCGTCGTCGCCGTCGGTGAAGCGCAGGGCGAAGGTGTCGGCCTCGGCGACGGTGCGCCGAAGCGCGGTCTCGAACAGGGCGGTGTCGAGGGGGCCGTGGATCTCCACCGCCTCCGCGGTGTTGTACGCGGCGCTGTCCGGTGTGAGCCGCCCGGCGTACCAGAGGCCCTCCTGGGCTCCGGACAGCGGTCGACGTTCGTCCTCCTGGAGTGACATAGCACAACCCTCACGTGGCAAGCCGTTATGTCCCGGACGGCAAGGGCCCGGCCGGATCGGACGAGTGCGGCCACCGCTCCGTACCGCCCTCACGTGGGTGAACGCGCAGGGCCGGCCCACAGAGCGGAAAAGGAGTGCCGCACGCCGAGGGCGGGGAATCGGTCAGCCGCCTCGGTCTCACGACACAGCACGGTGGGACAACGGAACCGGCCGGGTCAAGGCAAACCGGCTTCCGGGGACGCCGATTCAGGGGTTTCCCTGAAAATCGCGGAGCCGGGGAGTGCGCTCACCGGATCAATTTCTAGGGAAAACAATCGACTTCGCATCTCACCGGGTTCTCCGCTGGATTCGGCCGCGTTCCGCCGTGCACTCTCGAAAGGCCCCGGCACGCCCCACGGAAGGCCGCGGAGGCACACCGGTACCGGGCCCTTGAAACCCCGGAAACGAACGACGGAAAGAAGGCTGACGGCATGCACCGTGCGTTGTGTCCGGCCGAGACGCTCTACGTGGGCCAGAGAAGCAGAGCCGTACTGTCCTGCGCCCTGCGCGGTCCCGTGGACGTGGCGGCGCTGTCGGCCGCGTTCGACGCCACCACGGAGGTGAACCCGCCGCTGCGCTCCCGCATCGAACAGGACGGCGCAGACCATGTACTGCGCCTTCTCGGTGAGGACGAGCGGCCCCGGCTGGTCGCGCGGACCGGCGACGAGACGGATGCCTACACGGCGGAGCTGAACCGGCCCCTCCCGGTCGGGGGACCGCTGAGCCGGGCCGTCCTGGTCAGCGCGCCGGGCGGCGAGAGCCACCTGTTCGTGCTGGTGGTGGATCACACGGTCGTCGACGGCCACAGCGGCATCGCGCTGCACAACGCCCTGTGGGACCGCTACCGTGCGCTGGTCGACGGGGAGCCCGGCGTCGAGGGCACCGGCCCCGGCCTGCCGCACTGGCCCGAGCCCGTCAGCCGGCTGCTGCCGCCGGCCGACGACGCCGACACGGCGAAGTACCTCGACGGCCGCATCGAGGAGACGCGACGGCACCCGGTCGCGCTGGTGCCGTACGACGTGCCACGCCCGTCCGCGGGCGGCCGGGAGACCGGCCCGGACGGGCACATCGAGGTCCGCAGGCTGACCCTGGACGCAGACCTCACCTCGCGGCTGCGCCGGACGGCGCGCGGCGCGGGCGTCTCCGTGCACGCACTGATCGCCGCGACGCTGCTGGCGACGGCCCGGCGGCGCCTGG
>NZ_NCTE01001229.1 GCF_002114215.1 Streptomyces sp. 13-12-16
CTCCCGGCGCCGGGCCGGCGCCGGAGGCGCGGCCGGAGGCCGACCCCGTCCCCGCTCCGAACCCCGAGTGAGGGCCGCCCCCGCGTGACGATCGCGCGGGGGCTCTTCCGTGCCCCGGCCGTCCGGCCCGTCGGGGCGGTCCACGAGCGCACGGCCGTGCCGACCGCGACGAGGCCGGTGACGGGGCGCTTCGACGAGGACGAGCCGATGGCGCTCGTCCTCGTCGGATCGGCCGCCGCCGGCCTCCTCCACGAGCGCGGACAGCGCCCCGTGGAAGGGGAACGGGTCAGCGGGGCGGGACGGCACGAGGAGCCCTCGCCGCCCGCCGGTGCCTCCCGGTCGCTTCGGTGGTCATGAGGCGGTTCCCCTCCCGTCGGTGGTGCGGTCCCCCGCGCGTCCGTCACGAGGAGCGTGTGTCCAGTTCGTCGTCCAGGACGTCGAACAGCTCGTCGGCCGAGAGCGCGTCCAGATCCGCCTCCTCCCTCTCGGCCGGCCGGTGGGCCGCGATCCAGCCGGCCGTCAGGGCGCGCAACCGGTCGGCGACCCGGCCGTACGCCTCGGCGTCCGGTGACGCCGACGCCAAGGCCTCCTCCAGGTACGCGAGTTGCGCTTCCAGGGGCGTTCCGGCGGGCTTCGGGCCGTCGGTCAGCCGCGCGCGCAGCTCGTCGGCGACCGCGGCGGGCGTCGGGTGGTCGAACACCAGGGTGGCGGGCAGTTTCAGTCCGGTCGCCGAGCGCAGGCCGTTGCGCAGCTCCACGGCGGTGAGCGAGTCGAAGCCGAGTTCCTTGAACGCCCGGTCGGGCCGGATGGCGCCGGCGTGGGCGTGGCCGAGCACCGTCGCGACCTGCGTGCGCACCAGATCCACCAGGAGGCGGTCGCGTTCGCCGTCGTCCGTCTGGGCCGCCAGCCTGCGCCGCAGCTCCGCACCGTCGTCCGCGGCCGGACCGCCGACGCGGCGGCGCCGGGCACGCACCAGGCCGCGCAGCAGAGGGGGGAGCC
>NZ_NCTE01001230.1 GCF_002114215.1 Streptomyces sp. 13-12-16
AGGCGGGGCCGGTGTGACGCCGGGCCGCCTGCGCGGGACCCGGACGCGCAGCGCGCCGGGTGCGATGCGGCAGTGGACGGGGGCGGGCAGGATCATGGCCTCCCCGTCGACCCCGGCCTCGATCCGAGCACGGTCCGCCTCGATGACGACCTCGGTGGCGGTCACGATGGTGAGCCCGCTCGGCTCGGGGTTCAGCAGCAGGGCGGCGGCACTGATGGCGCCCTCCAGCTTCACCCCGAGGACACCGAGCGCGGCGGAGTCGAGCCGTTCCCGCCGCCCGAGGCCGAAGGGGTCGCCGGTGCGGTACGGATTGTTGCTGACCAGCACGGCCTGCGGCGCGGTGAGCGTCGTGTCCCCCGCGCGGGCGACCAGCCGGGGCCCCTGCTGACCGGTGAGCAGATCGGGCAGCATCTCCAGGCTGGTGCCTATCTTGTCGTCGCGGTAGGCGGGGCTCTGCACGATCGCCGCGTACGCGCCGAAGGAGGCGTTGTTCACGAACGGCTGCTCACCCGCGAAACCCAGGTCGACACGGAGCTCCACACCGTCCGTGAGCGCGTCGAGGCAGGCGGCCGGGTCACCGCGGTCGAGACCGAGGTCCAGGGCGAAGTGATTGCGCGTCCCGGCGCTGATGACCAGGAACGGGATGTCGTGCTCCGCGGCCACGGCCGCCACCAGCGCCTGCGTGCCGTCGCCGCCGGCGGCGCCCAGCAGATCCGCGCCGTCCGCGACGGCGGCCCGGGCCAGCGCGGTGACGTCGTGCTGCTTGCCGGGTTCGAGCAGCACCACCCGGGCGCCCAG
>NZ_NCTE01001231.1 GCF_002114215.1 Streptomyces sp. 13-12-16
CGGGGGCCAGGCCTCCTGGGTGCAGCAGGTGCACCGGCTGGCCGGCGCCGAGGAGCCGCCCGTCGCGCCCTGGAAGCCACCCGTCGAGGACGTGTTCCAGGCCGCCGCCCGGCGCCAGGCCGCGGCCCGCCCCGCCGCGCTCGGCAGGCGGCTGACCGCCCGGTTGCTGGACACCGTCGTCCTCGGCGCCGTCACCGCCGTGGCCGCCGTACCGCTCGGCATCAAGGCCATGGACCACGTCGACGCGAAGATCGAGGCGGCCAGGCTGTCCGGCGAGACCGTCACCGTCTGGCTGCTCGACGGCACCACCTCCGTCCACCTCGGCATCGTCCTCGCCGTCCTCCTCCTCGCCGGTGTCCTCCTGGAGGTGCTGCCGACCGTCAAGTGGGGCCGCACCCTGGGCAAGAGGCTGCTGGGCGTCGAGGTGCGGGACATCGAGGGGCACGAGGCGCCGTCCTTCGGCGCGGCCCTGCGCCGCTGGCTCGTCTACAGCGTGCCCGGACTGCTCGTCGTCGGGGTCGTCGGCGTCCTGTGGTGCCTGTTCGACAAGCCCTGGCGCCAGTGCTGGCACGACAAGGCCGCGCACACGTTCGTCGCCGCCGGCTGAGCCCTCGTCACCCGTACCGCAGTCGCTGCCGCTACCCCGGACGGCCGCTCGCCGGATGCGGGGCCGGAGGGTTCACGGTCGACTCGGGGCATGACCACCGAACCGCCCCCCGGCTCCGGCCGGCAGCCGCCGGACGACGACCCGTTCAAGAAGCACCCCCCGCCGGGCGGCCCCGACACCCCGGGGCCTGGCTCCCCGTACGACACCCCCGGCGGCCCGCCGCCGACCGGGGGCGGCGGGCCCTCCGGCGGTGGCGGTGGTGATCCCT
>NZ_NCTE01001232.1 GCF_002114215.1 Streptomyces sp. 13-12-16
GCCGAGGCGGCCCAGGCACCCGTACCCGGGCCCGCTGCCCCGGAACCGGAAGCGTCCCCGGCCGCCGAGGCGCCGGACACCGGGTCCACGGCGCCGGAGCACACCCCGGCGGCCGAGGCGCCGCAGACCGGTCAGGCACCGGTCGCCGTGCCGGACCCCGCTCAGGCCACCGCTTCCGAATACGTTCCGGGGGCGGACGCTTCCCACGGCGCTCAGGTACCGGGTCCCGGCCTCGCGGCACCACAGGCCGGCGAGGCGGCGGGCGAGGAGTCCGCCGTGCCCTCCCAGGGGGCCGAGGCACCGCAGGACGCCCAGGCACCGGGTGCGGTGGCCACCGCACCGGACCAGGCCCAGGAGGCCGAGGCACCGCAGGCTGTTCAGCAGCCCGGACCGGAGGCCGCCGCACAGGGGACCGAGGCGTCCCAGGCCGTCCGGGCGCCGGGCGCCGAGGCCGCTGCGGCACAGGCCGGTGAGGTGGCTGAGGTTCCCCAGGCCGTCCAGGCGCAGGCTGCCGATGCCGTCGTGGCGCAGGCCGGTGGGATGACCGAAGCCCCTCAGGCCGACCGGGTGCAGGCTGCCGAGGCCGCTGCGGCGCAGGTTGCCGAGGCGGCTGAGGTTTCCCAGGCTGTTCGGGTGCCGGGCGCCGATGCCGTCGTGGCGCAGGCTGCCGAGGTGACTGCGGCCGACCAGGCCGTCCAGGTGCCGGGTGCCGAGGCCGCACAGGGGACCGAGGCGTCTCAGGCCGTCCAGGTGCCGGGCGCCGAGGCCGCTGCGGCGCAGGCCGGTGAGGTGACTGAGGCTCCTCGGGCCGTCCAGGCGCCAGGTGTCGACGCCGCCGAGGGGTCCGAGACCGTCCAGGCCGTTCCGGTGCCGGGTGCGGAGGCTCTCGTTCCGGAGCATGCCGGGGTCTCCGGAGCCTCCCCGGACCTCCCCGCGCCGGACGCCGACACCGCCGTACCCCCCGCTGCGGAGGCGGAGGACACCGCCGTCGGAGCCGCTTCCGGAACGGCGGGCGACGGAGCCCTCACGGAG
>NZ_NCTE01001233.1 GCF_002114215.1 Streptomyces sp. 13-12-16
GTGTGGAACTGCGCCAGCACCCGTGCCCCGCCGCCCCGCCAGGTCTCCGCCCGCGTGCACACCCACGCCGCCTCCCCGCTCCCGTCGGGCAGCGGCTGCTCGGCGAACGCCCAGGCGTTCACGCTCCGTACGCCCGCCGAGCGCATCGCGCCCAGCGAGCAGGCGTACGGCGCCCAGGTGCGCAGCGCCCCGGCGCCGGAGGCCTCACGCGTCTCGCCGGGGCGCCCGGCGGTGAGGTGGGCCGGGACCAGTTCGCCGAGGTCGGTCACCAGCCGGGTGCCGGTGCCGTCGGTCAGCCGCAGCACGTTCCAGGAGGCGCACGGCCCCGGCCGGAGGGCGGGACTCGCCAGCGGTGAGGTCACGCCGTCGGTGAAGGCGAGGGCCGTCGCCTTCGAGCCGGGCTCGCGCAGGTCCCGCTCGTCCGCCTCGCGCACCCAGGGCGCCAGCAGATAACGGAGGTTGCCGTCGACGCGGCTCAGCACCACCGCGCTCGACCCGGCCCGGCCGGCGCCGTCGACGCGGGCGAGGTCGAGCACGGCCCCCTGCGTGCCGGCCTCCGGTTCGGCGTACCTGGCGAGGCGCAGGCCGTCGTACAGGACCACCACGCGCGCGGTGTCGACCGTCCCCGCGTACAGCAGCCGGGGCGGCCCGGCGGGGCCGCCGGTCGGGGTGCCCGGGGTCGCCGACACCCGGACGCCCTTCC
>NZ_NCTE01001234.1 GCF_002114215.1 Streptomyces sp. 13-12-16
CTTCGGGGTCGGGCGGGGCTTCGGCGCCGGGGTGGTCGGCGTGGGATCGGGCGGGGGCGGCGGCTCCGGAGAGGGCGTGGGAGTGGGGGCAGGGGTGGGTGTGGGGGACGGCGGCGGTGGTGGTGAGCAGAACGGGGGGTCCGTCCAGGTGAGGTGTCCCGCGACCGCCACCGCCTCCGTTCCGCCCGGCCCCGTCGAGGCGTACGCGCAGGCGTCGGCCGCGGCCGTGCCGGGTGCGCCGACGAGCGCCCAGATCAGCGTCGTCACGGCCAACGCGCGTGCGGTGGCGCCGGATTGGTTCGGTACGAGTGCTTGCACGACGAAGATCATGAATCGTGAACCACCGGGCCGCGCCGGAGATCCCGGTGATTGCCCCGAAGGAGTTAACAAAAGAAATCCGGGCCACCGTTGAACACGACCCGTGCCTCCGTGCGTACCCATCGTCGAGCGGCGGCACAGCAGGGCGCTGCACGACCCTTGCGATGATGTGGAGTTGACGATGAAGACCTCCTGGCGGACCGCCTCACTGGTGGCGAGCGCCGCGGCGGTGCTGGCCCTGACCACGGCGTGCGGTCAGGACGCCGCGCCGCCCCCCGCCAGCCAGAACGTGGGTGCCACGGCCGGGGCCGGGGACGTCGGCAGCATCGGCGCGGGCCAGGCGGGCGGCGCCCAGGCCTCGG
>NZ_NCTE01000127.1 GCF_002114215.1 Streptomyces sp. 13-12-16
CGTAGCGCCGCGCGATCCACAGCGGTACGCCCTCCGCGTGCGCCCGCGCGGCGAGCGCGGCCACCTGGTCCGCCCCGCCGCATCCACGGACCGCCGACTCGCCCAGGGCGTGGGCGAAGTCGGCGGCCCGGCGCACCTTCAGGGGCGTGGTCGTGCCGGTCACGCGGGTGACCGGCACGATGCCGGGGCCCTCTGCCAGTGAGGCCAGGGGCCGTTCCGTGCCGCCGCCGCCGAGCCAGCACCCCCGCAGGTACGCCTCGGCCATGGCACCGAGGTTCAACTCGGCCCGCGGAGTCGTCCGGCCGCCTCTGCGCAGCCCGTCCTCGGTGAGTTCCACGGTCCGCGCCAACGGGTTCCGGGACCGTTCCCCGTAGAGCACCCGGCTCATCGCATCCCCCTCCTGCTTCCCGGCTCCGCACGCCGGACCCCCGGTCAAAAATATCGCGGCCGCGCGGCAACCCCCCGCCGGGCGGCGGCGACTTCGGGGCGGTGGACAACGAGGGCCATCGCACATCGAACGAAAGCCGTGACATGCGCAGTACTGGTAACACCGCCCCGCCCGCGGGGCACCGGAGGAAGAACGGCCGGCGCCGCACCGTCCTGATCGGCGCCCTCACCACGTCGCTGGTGGGCGGCGCCGTGGTCGGCGGCGTGCTGATGTCGGCGTCCGCCGCGGAGCCGGGCGCGGGCACCTACCGCCTGGTGAACGCGGCGAGCGACACCTGCCTGGAGGTTCCGGCGGGGAGCACGGGCGCCGGGGTGCAGCTGGCCCTGGCGGACTGCGACGGCGGCGCGGAGCAGAGCTGGGAACTGGCCGACTCCGGTGACGGCTTCACCGTGACGTCGTCCGCCACCGGCCTGTGCGCGGGCGTCAAGGGCGACTCGGTCTCCGCGGGCAGGGCCGTGGAGCTGCAGACCTGCGGCGAGGGTTCCTCCCAGGTGTGGAGGGTGAGCGCCGTCGGCGACGCCTACCACCTGGTCAACGCGCACAGCGAGAAGTGCCTGAACCCCAAGGACGGCCTGCTGCGGCAGAACTCCTGCGACAAGGCCGCCGGCAAGACCTGGACCCTGGAGGAGGTGAACGGCTCGACGCCTCCGGCGTCCACTCCGACGGCCACTCCGACCGCGAGCGCCCCCGCTTCCCCCTCCGCGCCCGCGGACGACGAGCCGGCCGGTGACACCGCGTTCGCCTCCTGGCCCACCGCCACCGACGAGCAGCCCGTCTCCTCGACCATCGAGGTGAAGGGCGTGTACGACGGTTCCCTGAAGCGCTTCCACGGCTCGGGCGACCTCGGCGGCAGCGGCCAGGACGAGGGTCAGGACCCGATGTTCGAGCTCGCCGACGGCGCGACGCTGAAGAACGTGATCCTGGGTTCGCCCGCCGCCGACGGAGTGCACTGCTCGGGCAGCTGCACCCTGGTCAACGTGTGGTGGGAGGACGTCGGCGAGGACGCCGCCAGCTTCAAGGGCAAGTCCGCCTCGGCGGCCTACGTCGTCGACGGCGGCGGTGCCCGCAAGGCCGACGACAAGGTCTTCCAGCACAACGGCGCCGGCACCCTGACCGTCAAGAACTTCCAGGTGTCCGACTTCGGCAAGCTCTACCGCTCGTGCGGCAACTGCGGGACCCAGTACGAGCGCCACGTCGTGATCGACAACGTCCTGGTCACGAGCCCCGGCAAGGTCATCGCCGGTGTCAACTCCAACTACGGTGACACCGCGACCCTCTCCGGCGTGACGATCGTCGGCGACGGCAAGAAGAAGATCGTCGTCTGCGAGCGCTTCAAGGGCAACGACAGCGGCGACGAGCCGACCGCCCTCGGCAGCGGTCCCGACGGTACGTCCTGCCTCTACGAGACCTCCGAGGTCACGTACCAGTAGGACACGGGGCGAGGGCCCGGTACCGCTGAAGTCCAGCGGTACCGGGCCCTCGTGACGCTGTGAGCGGGTCGCTCAGTGGGCGTGGCCGTGGCCGTGGCCCGCGGCGGCCGGCTCTTCCTCTTCCTTCTTCTCGACGACCAGGGTCTCGGTCGTCAGGAGCAGGGAGGCGATGGAGGCGGCGTTCTCCAGGGCGGAGCGGGTCACCTTGACCGGGTCGATGACGCCGGCCTTGACCAGGTCGCCGTACTCGCCGGTGGCGGCGTTGTAGCCGCTGCCCTTCTCGAGCTCGGCGACCTTGGAGACGATGACGTAGCCCTCCAGGCCGGCGTTCTCGGCGATCCAGCGCAGCGGCTCGACGGCGGCCTTGCGGACCACGGAGACACCGGTGGCCTCGTCGCCGGTCTTGTCGAGGTTGCCCTCGAGGACCTTGACGGCGTGGACCAGCGCGGAGCCACCACCGGAGACGATGCCCTCCTCGACCGCGGCGCGGGTCGCGGAGATGGCGTCCTCCAGACGGTGCTTCTTCTCCTTCAGCTCCACCTCGGTGGCGGCGCCGACCTTGATGACGCACACGCCGCCGGCGAGCTTCGCGAGGCGCTCCTGGAGCTTCTCGCGGTCCCAGTCGGAGTCGGTGGTCTCGATCTCGGCCTTGATCTGGCCGACGCGACCGGTCACGTCCTCCTTGTTGCCGCCGCCGTCGACGATCGTGGTGTCGTCCTTGGTGACGGTGACGCGGCGGGCGGAGCCCAGCACGTCCAGGCCGACCTGGTCGAGCTTGAGGCCGACCTCCTCGGAGACGACCGTGGCGCCGGTGAGGACGGCCATGTCCTGGAGCATCGCCTTGCGGCGGTCACCGAAGCCGGGGGCCTTGACGGCGACCGCGTTGAAGGTGCCGCGGATCTTGTTGACGACCAGGGTCGACAGGGCCTCGCCCTCGACGTCCTCGGCGATGATCAGCAGCGGCTTGGAGGCGTTGGCCTGGATGACCTTCTCCAGCAGCGGCAGCAGCTCCGCGATGGAGGCGATCTTGCCCTGGGTGATCAGGATGTACGGGTCGTCGAGGACGGCCTCCATACGCTCCTGGTCCGTGACGAAGTACGGCGACAGGTAGCCCTTGTCGAAGGCCATGCCCTCGGTGAAGTCCAGCTCCAGACCGAAGGTGTTGGACTCCTCGACGGTGATGACACCGTCCTTGCCGACCTTGTCCATCGCCTCGGCGATGAGCTCGCCGACCTGCTGGTCCTGGGCGGACAGCGCGGCGACGGCGGCGATGTCGGACTTCTCGTCGATCGGGCGGGCCGAGGCGAGCAGGTCCTCGGAGACCGCGGCGACGGCCGCGTCGATGCCCTTCTTCAGCAGCGCCGGGGAGGCACCGGCGGCGACGTTCTTCAGGCCCTCGCGGACCAGCGCCTGGGCCAGCACGGTGGCGGTGGTCGTACCGTCACCCGCGATGTCGTTGGTCTTGGTCGCCACCTCCTTCACCAGCTGCGCGCCGAGGTTCTCGTACGGGTCCTCGATCTCGACCTCGCGGGCGATCGTGACACCGTCGTTGGTGATGGTGGGGGCGCCGAACTTCTTGTCGATGACGACGTTGCGGCCCTTCGGACCGATCGTCACCTTCACCGTGTCGGCAAGCTTGTTGACGCCGCGCTCGAGGGCGCGACGGGCGTCCTCGTCGAACTTCAGGATCTTCGCCATGGCAGCGGGAGCCCTCTCGGAAATCTAGGTGAAATCACCGCGCCCCCGGTCACCCGGCTCCTTGTCGGATGCTGGGGCCAGGGGCGCGGTGTTCGAGCAAAAGTGCTTGCTTCGAGGTCGGGTCGTCCGGGGTGACCCCCGGATCTCCCTTACTTCTCGACGATCGCGAGGACGTCGCGGGCCGAGAGGACGAGGTACTCCTCGCCGTTGTACTTGACCTCGGTGCCGCCGTACTTGCTGTACAGAACGACGTCGCCGACCTTCACGTCGAGCTCGACGCGCTTGCCGTCCTCGATGCGGCCCGGACCGATGGCCAGGACGACGCCCTCCTGGGGCTTCTCCTTGGCGGTGTCCGGAATGACCAGGCCCGAAGCCGTGGTCTGCTCGGCGTCGAGCGGCTGGACCACGATGCGGTCCTCGAGCGGCTTGATGGCAACCTTGGAGCTGGCGGTCGTCACGATCCGACCTCCCCCTTCGGAGATCTCACGGGGTTAACTGTCTGAGGTGGCGACCAGGTGGATCCGTCGTCGCGGGTGCCGGACCTGCCCGTCGCGTGTGTTGGCACTCTCCAGGGGGGAGTGCCAGACCTGAGACTATGACTGCGGTTAGCACTCGGTCAAGCGGAGTGCCAATTGCCGTGCGGCGCGTCGGCAGGGGGGTGCGTTGTTCTCGGGTGTCTTTGCAAGTGGGCGGTGTTGCAGTGACCGTCTCTGGGGGCTGCGCCCCCAGACCCCCGCTTCGGCCCTGAACGGGCCTCGTCCTCAATCGCCGGACGGGCTGGAGGGTGAGCCGTGCTCGTCAGGAGCCGTCGGCGGACCGGCTCGGCCGACGTGGTCCTCAAGTCTTCCCACCCTCAGCCCCCGTTCCTCCAGCTCCCCCAGCAGCCGTGTCGTCCGTTCCGCCAGCGACAGCGTCGGGGCCTCTCCCGACGGTACGGCGATGATGTCGCCGGGGGTCAGGTGGTGGGGGGCGTCGGTGTAGGTGAGGTGGCCGTCGGGTTCCAGGGTGGCCCTCCACAGGACCACCGTCCCGATGCCGCAGTCGGCGGCGGCCCGCAGGGTGGTGGTGTCGTACGCCCCGTAGGGCGGGCGGAGGAGGCGGGGGCGGACGCCGAAGCGGGACTTGAGTTTGCGCTGCTGGCCGCAGATCTCGGCGCGCTGGCCGGCGTACGGCAGACCGCGCAGGGCGGGATGGTCGAGGGTGTGGTTCTGCAGGCTCGCGCCGACCGAGCGCAGGCGGGCGAAGTGCGCGTATCCGGGGCCGGCCACCGTGTCCGTGAGGAACAGGCTGACGGGGAGCCGGCGCTCGCGCACCAGGTCGATGAAGCGGGGGTCGCGTTCGGCGCCGTCGTCGTAGGTGAGGAAGACGACCCTGTCACGGGTGGGGACGCGGTCGACGACGGGCGGGAGGGCACCGGCCTGCGGCGCCGGTCCGGCTCCGGGGGACCGGCCCGCACCGGCCCCCGCCCTGTCCCCC
>NZ_NCTE01001235.1 GCF_002114215.1 Streptomyces sp. 13-12-16
CGCGCCGTCGGCCTCGACCACACCGCTCACCCGGTACGGCCGGCTCTCTCCCCCGGCGACGACGTCGATGCTGTCGCCGGGGGCGAGCCCGCGGCCGTCGGCGAGCCGGGCGTCGACGGCGGTCTCCCCGTCGGCGCGCGGGGGTTCACCGGCCACCAGCCGGTACGGGGCGAGGGCGGCGCTCGCCCAGCCGTGCCCCGTGACCGGCAGGTCCGGGGCCACCGTCGTGGTGACCGGGATCGCACGGTCGCCCACCGCGCGTGCCACACCGGGCACTTCGGCCAGTTCGCCGGCCAGCTTCTCGGGGACGCTGCCGCGTTCGGGAAGCGCGATGGTGGTGTGCTCGGTCTCGCCGAACATCTTCGTGGCCACCCTCAGGTCCCGGTCGGCGACGACGGCGAGCGTGGCGTCGTAGCGCCCTGGCCGGCCCTTGTGACGCCATCCGGACTCCACGAGCAGGGCGCAGGTCATCAGGACGGCGACACCCGCGGCGAGTGCGGTGAACGTGGCGACGAAGCCGCCCCTGCGGAAGCGCAGTGTCTGCACGGCCAGGTGGAGCACGGCTCAGCCCTCCCGGCTCGCGACGGGCTGCCGGCCGAGCAGTGCCAGGTGCTCGGCGATCCGCTCGGCGCCGGGCTGTGCCATGTCCCGTACGATCCGCCCGTCGGCGAGGACCAGCACGCGGTCGGCGTAGGACGCGGCGACCGGGTCGTGGGTCACCATGACGACGGTCTGCCCGAACCGGTCGACCGCCGACCGCAGCAGGGCGAGGACGTCGGCGGCGGTCCGGGTGTCCAGGGCTCCGGTGGGTTCGTCGCAGAAGATCACCTCGGGGCGGGTGACGAGCGCCCGGGCGATCGCGACGCGCTGCTGCTGGCCGCCGGAGAGCTGCGCGGGCCGGTGCCGCAGTCGTTCGCCCAGTCCGGCCCTCCCGATCACCTCGGCGACCCACGCCGGGTCGGGCCGGCGGCCCGACAGCCGCGAGGGCAGCAGGATGTTCTGCTCCACGTTCAGCGCGCCCACCAGGTTGAACGCCTGGAACACGAAGCCGACCCGCCCGCGGCGCAGTTCGGTCAGCCGCTTCTCGGACAGCGACGACAGATCGGTGGCACCGATCCGTACCGTCCCCGAGTCCGGCCGGTCCAGCCCGGCCGCGCAGTGCAGCAGGGTGCTCTTGCCCGATCCGGACGGTCCCATCACGGCGGTCGCCGTGCCGCGCGCGAACACGGCGCTCACGTCGTCCAGCGCCACGACCGGCTGCTCACCGCCGTACGTCTTGCGCACATGGTCGAGGCCGACGGCGACGTCGGCCGGGGTCAGTGACATGGTGGGGCGCCTTCCGGGCGAAGCTCGTTGCGGGACCCGAACGACGGTAGGCGGCACGGAGGCCGCCGCCCATGCAGCCAGTGACCGGACGATGGTGGTGCAGGCACTACCACCCGGCATGACGTCCGTGCTCGCGCCGTTCGCCCGGGCCCGGCGCGGTTCCGGCGGCGGGGACGCGAGGCCGCAGGCCGCAGGCCGCAGGCCGCAGGCCGCAGGCCGCAGGCCGCAGG
>NZ_NCTE01001236.1 GCF_002114215.1 Streptomyces sp. 13-12-16
GCGCGTACCCGGCGGGCGGCGTCACCTCACCCGGCGACGGCGGACTCGACCGCCGCGACGGCCTCCGCCAGCCCGGGAGGGTGCGGCAGCCCCGGGGTGGTCTGCCCCGCCCAGCCGGGGCCGAGCGTGAGGACGACCGGTTTCCTGCGGGCGCCGCGCACGCCCCACTCGATCGCCGCGATGTGCTGGGCCAGTGGCCGGCTGGCCGTGGTGCGGGACTGCGCCCACAGGGCCACCGCGGCCGGTCCGGTCCTGCGTACCGCGGCGACGAGGGACTCGACGGGCAGCGAGCCGCCGAACATGCGTATGGGCAGACCCCGTTCGGTCAGCGCGGCGGCCAGCACCTCGAGCGGCAGTGTGTGGTTCTCCGCGGGCACGCAGGCGAGCAGCGTGGTGGCACCGGGGCGATCGGCCGGCACGGGTGGCGCGTGGCGCCGCAGCACGCCGGAGACGTGCCAGGACAGGAAGTGCTCGACCTCGACGTACCTCTCCCCCGAGCTCTCCCACTTACGGCCGACCGCCTGGAGCGTCGGCATGATCACCTCCGTCCAGGCCGCGACCAGGCCGTGTTCCTCGATCGCGTCCCTCAGCAGTCCGTCGAGGGCGGCGGCGTCGAGGCGCAGGGCCGCGCGGGCGATCCCCTTGCACTCCTGGCGTGCGTCGCCGAGCCGCAGACCCGTTCCGGCCCGGCTGCGCGCGCGGGCCGGCGGCCGCGGGGCAGCGGGGTC